>DATMKM010000041.1:0-50548 GCA_035571315.1 Candidatus Acidiferrum sp. | reverse complement strand
CGCTCGTCGTCCGAGTTGACGATCGACCACGCTTCGGCCGCCTGCGCGCGCGTGCTTCGAACCAGGCGCAAGTGCGCCCAGAAGCGCTCGGCCGATTCACGCTCTGCTTTGTCGTGCTCGGCCTGCGCCTCCTGGAACGCGCTCCACATGCGCAGCAGGTGGTTGCGGAAGCGGTGGTAGGTCGCCAGCAGCTTGGGCTGCTGCTTCGGCGATCCGATGAGCTCCTCGAAGGCATGCTCAAAAGCGGACTCCACCCGCTCCTGGCGGTCCGCCACGTCCGGGGCCCACGCCTCGTCTTCGGAGAGCCGCATGCTCTCGTTGAGCACGATCTCGAAGTCCAGCCAGTCGTCGCCGAACTCCGGCACGAAAACGCTCTCCACCAGGTCGGCCAGGCGGTGCTCCTCGAGCAGGACCGCCGTGACCTTTCCACGAGCCTCGGGCCAACCCTTCCAGCCCATGACGTTGTGGATCCAGTAGTCGAACACCGTGACCGCGTACTGCAGCGCGGCGGGCGAGGTCCAGATGCCCGCCGGCCACGTCCGCTTGCCAGTCCGCACCTTGTTGTAAAGAGCGATGACCTGCTCTTCGTCGAGGTACTCAGTTTCCACGGCAAATCACTATAGGAATAACCGCAAGACCACCCTGGGTATATTGACTTACGAGATGGCAACGTCCAAGGCCTTTACCCCCGATCAAGTCGCCCGCTACGCCCGCCACCTGATCCTCCCGGAGGTGGGTGGGGCCGGCCAGCGCAAGCTGCTCGGCTCGAGCGTGCTGCTGCTGGGCGCCGGCGGCCTGGGGTCGCCCGCGTCGATGTACCTGGCGGCGGCCGGGGTGGGGAAGCTCGGCATCGTCGACTTCGACGTGGTCGATGCCTCGAACCTCCAGCGCCAGCTGCTTCACGGCCACGACGACATCGGCCGGCCCAAGGTCGAGTCGGCGGCCGAAACCCTCCGCAGCCTCAACCCGGACGTCGAGGTGGTCCCCATCAACGAGCACCTGAACTCCGAGACCGCGATGCGGATCTTTGCCCCCTACGACGTGATCGTCGACGGCACCGACAACTTCCCGACCCGGTACCTGGCCAACGACGCGGCTCATTTCCTGGCCAAGCCGCTGGTCCACGGCAGCATCTTCCGGTTCGAAGGGCGCCTTGCCTTGTTCGACTCGGCCAAGGGCACCGGCTGCTACCGCTGCCTGTTTCCGGAGCCCCCTCCGCCGGGTTCCGTCCAGAGCTGCGCCGAGGCGGGCGTGTTCGGTGTCCTGCCCGGGATCATCGGCAGCATGATGGCGTTCGAGACCATCAAGTACCTCCTCGACATCGGGACGCCGATGATCGGCCGCTACCTCCTCTTCGAGGGCGAGGACATGAGCTTCCGCGAGCTGAAGCTGCGCCAGAGCAAGGCGTGCCCGCTGTGCGGCGAGCGCCCCACGGTGCACGGGCTCATCGACTATGAAGCGTGGTGTGGCACCCCCGCGATGGAGCCTTCCGAAGCCCGGGCGAGCTAACCTCTCAGCTGGATGATGATCCAGCTCGACCGCCACGACGCCACCCGACTCGAGCTTGCCCGCGCGATCGTGCGCGAGCTCGGGTCCGTGCTGATCGCGTATTCGGGCGGAGTGGACTCGACCCTTCTCCTCAAACTGGCCCTTGACGAGCTCGGCGACCAGGCGGCGGCGGTGCTCGCGAGCTCGCCCGCCTACCCCGAATCGGAGCAAGCAGAGGCGCGTGCCCTTGCCGCCACGCTCGGCGCCCAGCTCGTTGAGGTCTCGACCAACGAGGTTGAGCTCGACGCGTACGCGCGCAACAACCCGGACCGCTGCTTCCACTGCAAGGAGGAGCTCTTCGACAAACTGGAGCCGATCCGGCAGGAGCTCCGGCTCGGCCATCTCGCCTACGGAGCGACCGCCGACGATGCGGGCGACCACCGGCCAGGTCACGGTTCGGCCATCCGCCGCGGCGTCCGCTTTCCGCTTCTCGAGGCCGGGATGGGCAAGCCCGAGATCCGTGCGGCAGCCCGTGAGCTGGGCCTGCCCAACTGGAACAAGCCGTCTTTTGCCTGCCTCTCGTCGCGCATCCCGCACGGCACGCCGGTCACGGTTCAGGCGCTCCGCCAGATCGAGGCCGCCGAGGCCGCGCTGAAAGGGCTCGGTTTCAGGCAGGTCCGCGTCCGCCACCATGGCGACGTGGCTCGAATCGAGGTGGACGGCGCTGACATCGGCCGCCTGATCACGGAACGCGAGCGAGTGGTCGAGGCAGTCCGCGCCGCGGGCTACAAGTTCGTCTCGGCAGATCTCGAGGGCTACTCGACCGGCAGCCTGAACCGAACCTGGCAGCCGTCCAATTAGCGATGCGTGACTGACCGCGGGGTCGTCCTGAGCCTCGACGAGGGCACCACCGGAGCGACTGCCGTGGTCGTCGGGCTCGATGGGGGGGTGCGCGGCAAAGGTTATTGCGAGATCGCGCAGCACTATCCTCAACCGGGTTGGGTCGAGCACGACCCGCTCGAGATCTGGTCCGCGGTGCAACTCAGCGCCCAGCAGGCGCTGCACAACGCGGGTGTCTCCGCGTCCGAGGTGCGAGCAGTGGGCATCACCAATCAGCGCGAAACCCTGGTCCTGTGGGACCGCCGCACGCTCGAGCCGGTCAGCCCGGCGATCGTTTGGCAGGACCGCCGCACTGCTTCAATCTGCGACGAGCTCCGCCAGGCTGGCCACGAGCAGCGCGTGCGCGAGGTCACCGGCCTGTTGCTCGATCCTTACTTCACAGCCACGAAGCTGGCCTGGGCGATCGAGCACGTCGACGGCGCGGTGGATGCCGCCGCGGGCACCGTCGACAGCTGGCTCGTCGCGCGCCTGTCCGCCGGGCGCGACCACGTGACCGACGCCTCCAACGCTTCGCGCACTCTTTTGTTCGACATCACGCTCGGGAAATGGAGCCAGGAGATGGCCGATCTCTTTGGCGTCTCGGTGGCCAACCTGCCGCGCGTCGTCGATTCGTCCGGAGAGATCTCCATGACCGACCCGGAGGTTTTTGGTGGCATCGCGGCGCCGATCACGGGAATTGCGGGCGACCAGCAGGCGGCCCTCTTCGGACAGGCCTGCACGACAGCGGGCATGGCCAAGAACACTTACGGCACCGGCTCGTTCGTGCTCATGCAGACCGGCGCGGAGCGCGTTGATTCGACGTCGGGGATGCTGACGACGGTCGCCTGGCGTCGGGACGGCCGGCTCAACTATGCCCTCGAGGGCGCCATCTTCATCACCGGCGCGGCGCTGCAGTGGCTGCGCGACGGCCTGGGCATCATCGGCAGCACAGCGGAGGCGGGACCGATCGCGTCGTCGGTGGCGGACAGCGGCGGCGTGTTCCTGGTGCCGGCGTTCGTCGGGCTGGGCGCTCCGCACTGGGACCCGTACGCGCGCGGCACCATCGTCGGGCTCACGAGGGGAAGCGGGCGCGCCGAGCTGGTCAGGGCGGCGGTCGAGGCGATGGCGTACCAAACGCGCGACGTCGTGGAGGCGATGGAAAAAGACCTGGGCGCACCGATGCGCGAGCTGCGGGTCGACGGTGGCGCCGCGGTCATGGACGTGCTGTGCCAGTTCCAGGCGGATCTTCTGGGCATCCCGGTGCGCCGGCCGAGCAACACCGAGACGACCGCGCTCGGCGCGGCCTTCCTCGCCGGCCTCGGCGCTGGCGCCTGGAAAGACGCCGACGTGACGGGCCTTTGGAAGCTCGACCGCGAGTTCGAACCGCGGATGTCGCGCGACGAGGCGGACACCCTGCAAAAACGATGGCGTGATGCCGTGGGCAGAAGTCGAGGCTGGGCGAGACCTGATAATCAGTAGGTCTTGAGCACAGAAGCGCCGCCCGGAAGAGTTCGCCACCAGAACCTCCACGCCCATCACCTGTGGCGGCAGCAGCGATTTTTCGCCGGCTTCCTGATCGCCGTCGGCGTCGTGATGACCGCCTTGCTGGTCTACCAGCGCCAGATGACGCACACCGCCAACCTGATCTGGATTCTGTACATTCCGAGCGGTCTCTTGCTCGGAGGGGGATTCCTCTACTACCGCTATCGCAGCCACGTTTCCGTGCAGGACGACGGGGTCAAGGTGTCGACGCTCATGAACAGCGTGCTGCTCGACTACGACTCCATCAGGTCGGTGAAGGCGCAGCCGCTGCGCCAGCATTTCATGGACCGCCGCAGCCGGATGATCGCGCCGGTGATGAAGCAGTACGTGGACAAGCCGGCGCTCTTCATCAGGATCCGCGGCGACGAAACCGAGCTTGCCGCGATGCACAAACGTCTCGGGTCCCGCCTGATGTACGAGGACATGATCGCCGTTCCAATACCTGACGCCGACGCCGCCGCATGGGAGATCAGCTCGCGCCTGCCGTACCGACTGGGTCAGAACCAAGGCGGCGGCAAGCGCAAAAAACGGCGGCGGTGAAGGGGCCCCCCGCTGACGACCTAGAAGAAGAGGAACCGGCGCAGATCAAGCGCAAAGCAGTCTATTTCGACCGCTGGGACCTGATCGCCGTCTTGTTCTTGACCGCCGTCGCATTCGTCCTTCGCTTCTACAGCCCGATCATGCCCGACTTCTTTCTCCATCCGTTCCAAGGCCCGGTGATCACGAACTGCGTCTCCAGCACCCCCGTCGATGCCAAGGGTGACCCCGGCACGATCTGCGGCCTGGCCTATCCGTTCAACCGTGGTTATCCCGACTCCAACGGGGTGCTTTCGCCCCCGAACGGCCAGGTCTTCGACGAGATCTACTTCCCGGTCGACGCGTACGACGACGTGAAGGGAATCGAGCTGTGCAGACCGAGCACGATCAACTGCAAGTACAACTACTTCGATCCCGAACCGCCGCTGGCCAAGCTTTTCATTGCTGGCGGTGAATGGAGCTACGGGTGGTACCGCGCGCACTTCCAGGGCGCGACCGGCGATTACATCGACCTCGGGTTCAACACCTTCGGCTGGCGCATCGCCGCATGCATTTTTGGAACTCTGTGCATCCCGATGATGTACCTGCTCGCCCGCCGCCTGTGGCCGAACAGGCTGTTCGCGATCTCGGCCGCCACGCTCGTTTGTTTCGACGGCATGTTCTTCATCCAATCGCGCATCGGGATGATCGACATCTTCCCGGTCTTCTTCATCCTCCTTGCCTACTTCCTCTACCTCGTCCATATCCAGAGCCGCAAGCCCGTTTCGTCCCTGGTGTCGCTCGTGGCGCTGGGCGTCGTGCTGGGAATCGGTATCTCCTCGAAATGGATCGTGCTCGCCGCCTGGGCGAGCATCGGCTTCCTGCTGGTCGTCAGGGCGATCCGCCGCCACGTCGACATCCACATTGGCCCGGCGGATAAACCGATCTGGTCGTGGGGAAGAGGAGACGGGCCGGCGATCCCACAAGGCCTTTACTGGCCGACCTACGTCGCGGTCGCCGCGGTCGCACTCATCGCGATCCCGCTCGGGATCTACGTCGAGTCCTGGTACGCGTTCTTTGCGCGAGGCCAGTTCCACAACCTGGCCGACCTGATCGCCTACCAGCAGCAGGCATACATCTACCACGCCACGCTGAAGGCGACGCACCCGTACGGCTCGCCCTGGTGGTCGTGGCCTCTGCTCTCGCGGCCGGTCCTGTACTACGCGGAGTACACAAACCTTGGCATCGACCATTGGACCGGCCAGCAGCTGGTCTCGCGGATGGCGAACCTCGGCAATCCGTGGATCTGGTGGCCGAGCCTGCCCTGCGTGGCAGCCCTGCCGTATTTCATCATCCGGCACAAGAGCTTCCCCGCGACTGTGATCCTGCTCGGCTTTGTCACGCAGTGGCTGCCGTGGGCTCCGATCAGCCGCGTTCTCTTCATGTATCACATGTTCGGCGGACTCATCTTCATGGTCCTGGCGCTCGCTTTCGTGCTGTCTCAAGTCGCCGAACAATTGCAGCCCCGTGGCCGGATCGTGCTGGTGGGCAGCTTCCTGGGCGTCGCGGTGCTCTTCTTTGGTTATTTCTATCCGGTCTGGACCGGACTCCCGATTTCGGGGGCGGCTTATTTCAGCGGACCGCAGACTCCCCCTTGGGGCCCTAAGACCTGGCTGGTCAACTGCCGCAACGACCTGCCGCCCAGCCAGCCTCAGCTGTTCTGTTGGAACTAGGCCCGGCAGCATTTCTCGCGGCGTGCGTGGTGGCCGGCTACGGCCTCACGTACCTCTCCGGCATCGGCCTGCTGCTCGAGGAAAGGATCGCGTTCGGCGCGGTGCTGGGCGCGATGGCCGTCGCCGCTGTCAGCTTTGTCCTGTCGCTGGCGGTGCGTGACGTCACTGCAGCGACGGTGCTGGCGGCGCTGGTGCTGGCGCTGTTGGCTGCGGCGGGTTCGATGGCCCGGTCGGGGGCTCAGGTCCGCGCCGATCTGGCGGAGGCGCGAGGTCGATGGCTGGCTTCACCGCGCGCCGCCGGCCACCCGTGGCCGTTTGCCGCGGTCGTGCTCGTGTGCGGCGCGTGGACCGTGCATTTCCTGCACCAGGCTTTCGTCTACGCGCCCGACGGCCTGTACGCGGGCTACGTCAACATCTGGGGGGACTGGGCGGCGCATCTCAGCTTTGCCGGGTCGTTTGCGTACGGGCACAACTTTCCGCCCGAGTATCCAATCGACCCCGGCCATCGCCTCGGCTACCCCTTCATGATCGATTTCCTCGCGGCGAACCTCGTGCCGCTGGGCAGCCGCCTCACCTCGTCCCTCGTCATGACAAGCGGTCTGCTCGGCCTTGCCTTCCCGGCCGTCCTTTATGTGGCCGCTCAGAGATTCGTGGCCGGCCGGGCAGCCGCCGCGATCGCGGTTTTCGTTTTCTTGCTGGGCGGGGGCCTTGGTTTCGTGTATCTGCTGGGCGACCTCGGGCACCTCGGTGTGGGCGCCCTCGTGCACCTGCCGCGCGAGTACACGCTGAACCGCGACCTGAACTTCCAGTGGCTCAACCCAGTGCTGGCCTACCTCGTGCCGCAGCGCTCGACGCTGTTCGGCTTCAGCCTCGCCCTGATCGCCTTGGTGATCCTGTGGGTGGCGGCGCGGGACGATTTCGGGTGGCAGCCTTTCGTATTCGCCGGCATCGTCACCGGCCTCACGCCGGTCTTCCACGTGCACGCCTACGGCACCGTGGTCGCGCTGTCGGTGTTCTGGGCGCTGTTCAGTCGCCGGATTCAGTGGCTCGGATTCTTCATCCCCGCGCTCGTGATCGGAATCCCGATTCTCGTGTGGATGTGGCCGCCCGCCAATACGAGCGTGTGCGGCACCGGCCCGAGCCTTAACGGCTATTGCTTCGAGGTGGGCTGGCTGTCATACCTGGATTGGCAGCACGATCTGCCGATCTGGTTCGGGCGGGACGTGATCTGGTTCTGGATCAAGAACACCTCGGTGCTCATCCCTCTGCTCATCGCGGGTCACGTGCTGCGCAGCTGGATTCCCACGGCCTTTCCGAAATGGTTCGCGCCGATGTGGCTGTGGTTCCTCGTGCCCAACGTCATCGTGCTCCAGCCGTGGGACTGGGACAACACCAAGTTTTTCATCTTCTGGGCGCTGCTCGGCAGCATCCTGGTGGGAGGTTTGCTCGCGCGAATGTTTCAGCGCGGAGCGGGCTCGGCGATCGTTGCGTCCCTCTTGCTTGTCTTGCTCGGGCTGTCCGGCGCGCTCGACCTCGCCCGGGCCTCAGACTTCAGCGTGAGCGCCGTCCAGTTCACCGACAGCGGTGGGCTCAAGGTGGCGGACTGGGTGCGCGCGAACACGAGCCCAACCGCCGTGTTCGTCGTGGCAGACGACCACAACAGCCCCATCCCGACCTTGGCCGGCCGGCGCGTGCTGATCGGGTACCCGGGCTGGTTGTGGACCTACGGGCTCCCCGACTACGTCCAGAAAGGGGAGGATGAAACGCTGATCCTGAGAGGTGATCCAACGGCTCTCGAGTTGGTGCGCCGCTATGGCGTCAACTACGTGATGATCGGCCCGCAGGAGATTCCGCGCGGCGCGAGCCGTGCCTACTGGGATCAGCACGGCAAGCTGGTCTACGACGACGGCGAGTACGCCGTCTACAAGGTGGGCTAGGGCGCTGGGAGGCTGATCGGCGGCCGCTCGGCCTCAGGCGCGCGCGGTGTCGGGGGATTGGTGGTCGTCTCGATCACCACCTCGAGGTGGCGCGCGATCCGCTTCATCTCGCGATCGCCGCGGTCGAGGCGATTCACGATTTGCAACAGGATCTCGTCCTGGTGCATCAGGTGGTTCATCAGGGCTTTGAGCTCCTCTTCCGCTTTCACGTCGAGCTCGTAGTCGTGCTGTGCGCGCAGGCGGTCGCGATCCGCGATGCGGTTGAGCGCCATCAGCACCACCGAGACCCAGATCGCGGCCTCGAGGCTGAGAATGAAGTTGAGAAACTGGAAGGGGTAGCGGTCCCAGGGATGGATCAGGTTGAGGGCGTTCAGGCCGACCCACAGGACCATGATCCCGACCTGCGCCAGGACGAAGATCCAGCTTCCCACCAGGCGCGCGAAATCGGCGGCGACGCGATCGGCGAAGGTGAGCTTGCGTTCCACCTCGCGGTTCAGGTCTCGGACCGGGGGGTGGTCGTGCTGGTGCTTGATGAGGTCCCGGGCGATATCTTCGATTTCTCGGCCGATCGACATGGATCCTTCCTTTGGGGCTGCTGCGTTGTGTGCCGCGGCTTAGTCCGAATGCATAGCTTCGCTCAATGGACCCCTTTCTGGCTACAGAAAGTAAGCCTTGGCCGCTTCGCCTTCAGCGATAGTCGTGCGATTTCTGTGGTGGGCGCGGCACGCCCTCGAGCGCCTCGATGTGGCTCGCCAGCACCGAATAGACGCCGTCGTTGCGCTGCATCACTCCGTCGATGACCAGGATCGGCTGCCGGTTGGCGACCTGCCGGTAGCGCTCGTAGACCTCGGGCTTGATGGTCACGTTGACCTGGCCGAACTCGTCCTCGAGCGTGAAGAAGCGGATCTTCTTCGCAGTCGAAGGAGCCTGTCGCGTGATGACCAGGCCGGCGACGCGGACATGCCGGTTGTTGGGGACGGCGGCGAGCTGGTGACTCTCCAAAGCGCCCATCTGCTTTAGGCGGTCGCGACAGAAATGGATGAGGTGGTGGCCGGTCGACAGGTCCGAGATGCGGTATTCGAGCTGGTTGGCGTCGAAGGCGTCGATGTCGGGGAGGGCGGGCGCGGTGCCGTTGAGGCGCAGCTCGGATTGCTGCTCGATGCCCTTGCGCAGGCCCTGGCCGTGCCACCTCTCCTGCCAGCCCCAGAGGAGCTCGCGGCGCGGCTGGCCGAGGGCGTCGAAGGCGCCGACCATGACGAGGTTGCGGACCGCGCGCGGGCCGACCGGCGCGCCGCGCAGCCGGTGGAGGAAATCGTCGAAGGAGGTGTAGGGGCGGTGGGCACGCTCGTCGACGATCGCCTTGCGGCCTTCCTCGCCGAGGTCGCGGACGTAGTTGAAGCCGACGCGCATGGCGTGGGTCATGGTCTTGACAGGCTGGTTTGACGGCATCGATACGCTGGTGTCGGTTGGCCGGCGGGGAAAAGTCGGTCTGGTGGAGGAGGGAGGGTCCTCGGTGAAGCGGGCTTTTGCCGAGGCGGCCGGCAGGAGTTCGGGCAGGCACCTGACGTCGGAGCGGTTGACGTCGACAGGAAGAACCGTCACCCCGTGGCGCTTCAGGTCCTCGACCAGCACGCTCGGGTGGTAAAAGCCCATCGGCTGGTTGTTGAGCAGCCCGCAGCCGAACTCGACCGCGTGATTGAGCTTGAGCCACGCGGTCTCATACGAGGTCCGCGCGAACGCGGCCGCGTGCGAGCGGCAGAATCCGTAAACGGCAAATCCCTGCACCGCCGCGAACAGCTGGTCCGCGACCTCGCGCGGCACTCCGTTGGCCAGGCAGCCGCTGATGAAATCGCCCTCGAGCGACGACATCTCGACGTGGTTCAGGTGACGGGTCATCGCGCGCCGGAATCCATCCGCACCGCTTGGCGTCATCCCGGCCACATGCATCGCGATCTCGATGATCTGCTCCTGATAGAGGATCACCCCCAGCGTGTCCTTGAGGATCGGCTCGAGCAGCGGATGCGCATAGGTGACCACCTCGCGGCCCTGCTTGCGCCGGATGTAAGGGTGCACGGCGTTGCCCTGGATCGGACCAGGCCGGATGATCGCCACCTCGACAACCAGGTCGTTGAAGGTCTGCGGACGCGTGCGCGGCAGCGTCTGCATCTGAGCCCGTGACTCGATCTGGAACACCCCGATGGTGTCCGCCTCACCGCACATCTCAAAAACTTTCGGGTCGCTCAGCGGCAGCTGGTCGAGGTCAGGGCGGACGCCGGTCGCATCCTTGATCAGATCGAGGCACTCCGCCACCACCGAGAGCGTGCGCAGCCCGAGCATGTCCATCTTGATCAGGCCCAGGTCCTCGACGTCGTCCTTGTTGAACTGGACGACGCGGCGTCCTTCCATGGTCGCCGGCTCGACCGGCACGATCTCCACGAGGGGCTCTCCGGTGACGAGCATCCCGCCGTTGTGTATCGACAGGTGGCGGGGAAACTCGATCACCTCCCGGCACAGCTCCAGGAACTGCTGCCAGCTCTGCGGCCGCATCTCAGGTGGTGGCACCGCGTCCAGCATCGAGTCGGCCACGTCCTCCGTGAACCATCGGTCGACACCCTTTGCGAGGCGGTCGAGCAGCTCCGCGGAAAATCCGAGCGCCTTGCCCACCTGGCGGATCGCCATCCGTGGCTGGAATGTGACGACGTTGCACACCATCCCGGTGCGCTCCCAGCCGTACTTGTCATAGATGTACTGGATCACCTGCTCGCGGTGCGCGGTCGAGAAGTCGATGTCGATGTCCGGCGTGCTCGTCATCTCCTCGTGCAGGAAGCGCTCGAAAAGCAGGTTGTGCTCGATCGGGTCGACCCGGGTGATCCCCAGCACGTAAGCGACGATCGAATCGGCGGCCGAGCCGCGGCCCTGGCCTGGAACGCCATGCTCGCGCGCGAACCTCATCAGGTCCCAGTTGATGAGGAAGAACTCGGCAAGCCCAGTCTTCTCGATCACCTCCAGCTCGCGCTGCAGGCGCCGTGTCACCTCGACGGTGATGGGGCGGTAGCGCTCGCGGACCCCTTCGAAGCAGAGCTTGTAGAGAAATGAGAAAGGCGTTTCGCCGCCAGGCACCGGGTATCCGGGGAAGCGAACCTTGCGGAAGTCGAGGTCCACGTCGCATTGCTGCGCGATTTCCCACGGTGTGGCCAGCGCCTGTGCATGCCCCTTGAAGAGCGGCCGCATATCCGCTCCGCCCTTCAGGTGATGCTCTGAGTTTGGAAAAAGATGCTCGCGCGCAGACTCGAGGGTGGCGCGATGGCGGATCGCCACCAGCACGTCATGCAGTCGCCTCCTCTCCGGCACGTGGTAGTGCACCTCGTTGGTCGCCACCAAGGCCGCTCCACATCGTTTCGCCATCGCCGCGCGGCCCTCGAGCACCCACTGGTCCTCGGGGCACCGGTGATGGTGCAGCTCGCTGAAGACGTTCTCCTTGCCGAGCGCCTCTTGCATGTCGCGCAGCCTCTTCTCGTCATCGGTGGCGCTGAGATAGAAGAGGTTCCCTTGATGCTCCGCGACTTTGGCCAACGTCGCTCGCGCCTCGCCTTTGGGCTGGTCGGTGTGCGCGAAGCTCAACAGCCGGCAAAGGTTCGAGTAGCCGCTGAGGTTGCTGGCGATCATGACGACCTCCTCGCCGTCCACCTCCAGCGCCGTGCCGATGAGCGGCTTCACGCCGAGCTTGCGGCAGGCCTGTAGAAACTTCACCGCGCCATAAACCCCTCCACGGTCGGTGATCGCGAGCGCCGGCATCTCCAGCTGGGCCGCGCGGGCGGCCAGCTCGAAGGGATGCGACCCGCCATCCAGGAACGAGAAGTTGGAGTGGCAGTGCAGCTCGACGTATGGGTTCACGACCGGATTTGCAGACCTAGACTTTTGGTATGGCCAGAGTTGATCCGCGATGCAACTTCTGCGGTAAGCACAGGGACCAGGTTCGAAAGCTCGTCGCGGGCCCGGGCGTATTCATATGTGACCAGTGCATCGAGCTGTGCCACGAGGTGCTCCACGACGAGGGTGACCGGCCGTCCACGCCCGGATGGGTCGCGCGCGAGGGCCCCCGCAGAAGGACGCGTTTGAGCTGGTTTCGCAACCTTTTCCAGGTGCGCAGCTACACGACGTAGCCTGGCAACCAAGATTGGGGATTGCCAACTTTTCGTCTTGCGCGATAAGTTAGTCGACGGCCCCGAAGGAAACGTTCGAGGGATCTGGCACCAGCCGCAAGGCAGGGGCCGGAGCCCAAGAGGCGAGCCGGCGGGGTCATTTCTTTTTCTGAGGAGGCCCTTCAGGCCATGACTCCCGACGACGAGTTTCTGCGCGCCTTTTTCGGCTTGACACTGCCCAACTCCGAGTTCCACCACCGCGACCACGTGCGCCTCGCCTGGCTGGCTGTCCGGCGCCATGGCGGAGGCGCCGCGGAGGAATTCGTGACCAAGGGCATCCAGAGGTTCGCCGAGCACCACAGCCACGGCCCGGCCTACCACGACACCATGACCAGGTTCTGGGTACGCCTGGTCGCACACGCCGTGTCCCATCGTCCTGAGATCGCGGACTTCGATGACTTCCTTGCCACCTACCCACTGCTGCTCGACAAGAACACTCCGCTGCGGCACTGGAGCCGCGAGGCGATGTTTGCGCCCGAGGCGCGAGCCGCATGGCGAGACCCTGACCTGGTCCCGCTGTCTTTCTGATCGCTCAGTCATAGACCCGCTCCACGAACCATTCGTCTCGCGCAAGGTCGTGGTACAGCTCGCAAAGAAGGTTGTTGTTGAGCACCGCCTTCCAGTACTCCCGGATCACGGGCTGCTTCCACCACTCGGTTTCGACCTTCCAGCGCGCGATCGGGTCGATCGACCCGCTGAAGGCGCCGGTGATGAAGGACGGCGTGCCGTCATCGGCGAGCGTGACCTCGACTGTGGCGGGAGGCGAGAGGAGTCTTGTCATCCCGCGAAGCGCTGCGAGGGGAGGGGTGAGGAGAGGAGCGCAGGTCGCGGCTTGTGGACCACGTGCTCGCCCCATCGCTCTTGCAATCGCTCGAGCGCGGCGGTCACCTCTTCACTGGCTCTGTCCCCGCCCGCCCACAGGCGCAGCTGCCGCCGGCCCGCGCCCTCCAGCGCCGGCAGCTCGATCCACAGCTCGGTGATCGGTGCGCGCGGCTGCCATTCCTTGATCCACGAACCGATCAGGCCGAACAGCTCCGCCGCGCTGCTGAGCGGATGGCGCACCACCGCCTCGCGCTGCTCAGGCTCAGCCGATTCGAACCTCAACCGCACGCGCACCTGCTTCGCGCCGGCGCCGCGCAACCCAAGCTCGGCGGCCAGGTCGCCGCAAAGCGCGCGTGCGACGAACAACATCGCCTCGCGATCTTCGACCGGCTCTTCGAACTGTCGATGCGCGCTTGTGAAAAGAGGAGGACGCCAGGGCGTGAGCTGGTCCGGCTCGAGACCTCGAGCCAGCAGGACCGCACGCCGCCCTGCGTGACCGAGCTGGCTCTCCAGCTCGCGCGGGCCGATCGCCGCCACCGCGCCCAGCGTGCGAAGACCCAGCAGATCCAGGCGTTCGAGCTGCTCAGCGTCGAGGGGAAGCTCATGAGACGAGAGGGAAGAGAGGAAGGTCTTCGCGGCGTCGACCTGCACGAGGCGGCCGGGTCTCGCGCGCGCCGCGGCGAGCCGGGCTGAGAAAAGTCCAGGGGCAAGACCGAGTCGCGGCTCCCTGCCGAGGGCGGCGCGCAGGCGGCGGCGAGCCTCACGGATCGATTCGCCAGGGTTGACGACTTCGCTCACATCCAGCCACGCGACGCCTTCGACGCGAACCTCGACCGTCGGCGCCAGGTCGTAAAGCGCAGAGGAGATGAGCTCGCGCAGGTGTGCGGCCGATTCGGGGTCGGGGGGTAGGAAGTTCGCCTGCGGGCAGAGGTGCTCGGCCTGGCGCAATGCCATGCCCGGCATCACGCCGAACGGCAGCGCTTCCTCCGAAGCAGCGATGACGTGCTCTTCCCAGAGTCCGATCACGACGGGACTCCCGTAAAGGTCCGGGCGCCGGGCCAGCTCGAGGTGCCCCGTTAGACCACAGCAGATTCGCACGTCAACTCTCGAGGAACCTCGACGACCTGGACGGGAAGGTCGGACAGTTTTCGCGCCCCAAGGGCGTAGCGGATCTCAAGTGCGGCTTCTCCAAGCGGTGGCGCCACGCGGTTCTTCACGCAGCGGGCGGTGGCGCGAAGCCCGACCAGCTGTCCCCGCTCCCAGATCCAGTCCGTGCGGGAAAAACCAACGCTCAAGCTCGAGGCGTGGGCGAACGCCCGCCCTGGCGCGTCGACCACTCCCACGATCACCGTTCCAGAACGGTTGGCCCCCGACTCGAGGGGTCCTAGCGCGTGCTCCGGGATCTCCCCCATTAATAGGATGAAGCCCGCTCCCGCCTTGGCCAGCGCGATGGCCGCCTCTCCGGCGAGATCAAGAGCCGGCGCGCGGACCACGGTCAGCGCGCCAAGCTCGGGATAGAAGGGAGTCAACGTCCATGGATCGAAACCCGAACCGGTGTCGATCACCATCGCGTGCGCGAACTCGCGGGTCGCGCCTGCCAGCAGGAGGAGGGCGAGCGTCAACTTGCCGCACGTCCCGTTACCGCTCAAAAGCGTGAGCCGGCCGTGGGGGAGCCCACCGATCCCGGTCAGGCGATCGATCGGGGTCCGGCTTGGCCAGGGCTGAGGCGGCGGAAGCTCCGCCGCCCTCGTCAACGCCTGGCTGCCGAAACGGACCCGAATCGAGTTGATCGCAGCGTCGAGTGCTATTTCCTGCATCTTTGGCCGCCTCGTGGAAGAAAGACGCAGGGGGAGAAGGTGGAGGCGCACCGAACCATATCGAACAGATGTTCGAGTGTCAAGCCTCTTCACCTGCCCTGGCTATCTTTCTTATATGTCAAGGGTCGTCGTGGTCGGCGGAGGGGTGATCGGCTGCGCCGTCGCCGAGCGCTTGAGCTTCGAAGGACACCAGGTCACCCTCTTCGAGCGCGACCAGCTGGGCAGCCGAGCCTCAGGCGCCGCGGCAGGCGAGCTCAGTCCGTCGAGCACCACCTCGGCTGCCACCGAATCGGCCAAGCAGAGCCTCCAGCTGTTCCCCGAGCTCATCGCCCGCATCGAGAAGGACAGCGCGATGAACGTCGAATACCGCGTTCAAGCCGGCCTCCAGCCGGCGTTCGACCAGGAAGAGGCGGCGAGGCTGCGCGGCGCGGGCGGCCGCTGGCTCGACGCCCAGGCCTGCCACGAGGCCGAACCCTCCCTGAGCCAAGCCGTCCTCGGAGCGGTTCTGCTGGAGCACGCCCACCTCACGCCGCCGCGCTTTGTCCGCGCGCTGGCGAGGGCGGCCGCCAGGCGCGGCGCGGCGATCCACGAGGGCATGCCTGTGATGGGCTTTGTGCGCACCGGCGAGGAGATCGAGCGTGTCATCACGCCGGGCGGCTCACACGATGCTGACTGGGCGGTGATCGCGGCGGGCCCATGGAGCCGGGAGGTGGCCTCGACAGCAGGCGTCGACGTCGACGTCCGGCCGCAGCGCGGCCAGCTCGCAGCGCTCGATCCGGGTGAGGTGGTTCTCAGGCACAGCATCTTCTGGGCCACCGGGTACCTGGTGCCGAAAGCCGATGGCACGGTCATCGCCGGGGGGACCGAAGAGGAATCGGGCTTCGATGATCGGCCCACGGTCGCCGGGATCGCGAGCCTGCTCGGCCTTGCGTGCCGGTTGGTGCCCGGCCTCGGCGCCGCAAACCTGCAGCGCGTGTGGGCGGGTCTGCGTCCGGTCACCCGCGATGGGCTTCCCATCGTCGCGGTGAGCGGCGCTCGCAACCTCATCGTCGCGACGGGCCACCACCGCAAGGGGATTCTTCTCGCCCCGCTCGCAGCGCAGCAGGTCGCCTCGATCATCGGCGCCGCATAAAAAGAGCCGGGGCTCCACAGAACCCCGGCAGCGGACGATCTAAACGATGGAAGAAGTGACTACTTCTTCTTCTTGGCAGCCGGCTTCTTGGCAGCCGGCTTCTTCGCGGCCTTCTTCTTAGCAGCCATATTGCAAAACCTCCTTCTCCGATGATCCGCACCCGAGGTTTCTCAACCTCAAGATCTCGCGCCGCGGTGCCTCACTGACGAGGACGCCGAGACGTTGGCGGTTTTTCGAAATGGCCTGCTGATCCGTTGCCTCTGTGGTGGCAACGAACATCCGCAGCGCCATACAAGTTGTTGTGATACCCGAATGAACCCACTCTCGTCAAGGTTCGTTCGAAGTTTTTTCCAGCTCGACATGTCATCGCCGGCCCGAATGCTGGGGAGAAAGAGAAGCGCCGGGGCTCCACAGAGCTCCGGCGCAGACGAACTACAAAACCAATGAAGAAGTCGTTACTTCTTCTTCTTCGCGGTGGCCTTCTTGGCTGCGGGCTTCTTCGCGGCCTTCTTCTTAGCTGCCATTTTATTTACCTCCTTCTCCGATGATGCGGACCCGAGGTTCATTGACCCCACGGGTCGCGTCGCAGAGCCTCACTGACAAGGACTCCGCGACGTTGGCGGTGGTTTGCAATGACACGCTGACTCGCGTCGGGTCCGTCGCCTCTGTGGTGGCAACCACGAGCAGCATCGCCATACACTGCGTTGTGATACCTGAATGAACCCTCTCACGTCAATGGTTCGAGAAAAATATTTTTCGCGGGTCGACCCGAAAATTTTCACAACGCGGGTCGATGAAGGCCTCTCCAGACGTTTCATCGCGCGTCTCACGACCATCGCAGCGCGTGTCAGCGCCACTTCCAAAAGACTGCGACGATAGACCGATGCGAGTCATCCTCGGCCATGGTGCATCAGGCAACGCGGCGTCGATGAAGCCCTACGTCGACGGCTTCAAGCGTCGTGGCATCGATGCCGTCGCGGTGGATCTTCCTCGCGGAGGCGCCGAGAAAGCGGTCCCGGTCTTCATCAAGACCTCTGGACGTGGTCACCAGGTCATCGGTGGTGGTCAATCGTTCGGAGGAAGGGTCGCCAGCATGGCCGCGGTCGAGGCGGACTTCGGCGGCCTCGTCCTTTTTTCGTATCCGCTTCACCGGCCGGGGTTCACCGACCAGCTCCGCATCGAGCACCTGCCCTCGATTCGCTGTCCGACCCTCTTTCTGAGCGGCGACCGAGATCCATTCGCCCGCCTGGACCTCTTGAAGCGGTACGTCAAGCTCGTCCCTCGATCTCAACTCGAGATATTCGAAGGCCAGGGCCACGGTCTGCTCAAGGTGCTCGATCAGGCCCTCGATTCAGCGACCGAGTTCATTCTCAAGAACTGCAAGTGACCGCTGCGCAGCACATGGTCCAGGCCAACGGCCTTCGTTTCCGAACCATGGTCGATGGGCCGGCCGCCGGAGAGATGTTCATCCTCCTTCATGGGTTCCCTGAGGGCGCTGAGTCTTGGACCAGGCAGGTCGACGCGCTCGCGACAGCGGGTCACCTCGCGGTCGCGCCGGATCTTCGAGGCTACGGCCTCAGCGATGCGCCCGAGGGTGTGGAAAACTACGCGATCGATCATCTGGTCGAGGATGTCGCAGCGATCATCAAGTCCTTTGGCCGCTCGCAAGCCCACGTCGCCGGGCATGACTGGGGCGCCCTGGTCGCATGGTTCTTCGCGGGGAGCCGTCCGGACATGACGCAGACGCTGACGGCGCTGTCAGTCGCCCATCCCGCCGCTCTCGCCGAAGCGAGCCGCGTCGACGAGGAGCAGCGTGAGAAATCTCGCTACGTGGCGCTGTTCCTTCAGGAGGGCAAAGCCGAGCACGTGCTGGCGGACGACGATTACCGTCGCCTGCGGGCGATGTTCGCCCTCGGTCCCAACCCCGACGCGGTACCAAAAGCGGTGATCGAGCACTTCACGAAATCGCTGAGTCGCCCGGGACGCCTGAGCGCTGCGCTCAACTACTACCGCGCAAACCTCGGAGCCGGTGGCGGCGCGTGGGCCGCGCTAACGCAAAAGGTGAAGGTCACGGCACCGACGACTTTGCTGTGGGGCGACCAGGACCCCGCGCTCGGCCGTCGCGCAGTCGAGGCCACGGCCGCCCGCGTCGACGGGCCCTACGAGCTGGTGGTGCTCGAAGGCGCAGGGCACTGGCTGCAGTTCGAGCGGCCGCACGACGTGAGCGCCGCTCTGACACGCGCCGCGCAACCTCATTAAGCTGTCAGCGGTGCTCAACCGGTCCGATCAGAATCGGCGGCAGGGTCTGCGCCGGCTGGATGACATCCTCGAAACGCTGGAGCAGCTAAACCTCCACGACAAGACAGAGCTGCCCGACCCGGTGGCGGAGGCCCTCGTCTTGTTGGGCATCGACGGGCCCCACAGCCTGCCGATACCGCAGCTCATCGAGCGCGTGTGGGCGATGCAGCAGCCCTACCTCATCACGATCGTCGTCGAGCGCCGCCGCCGCCGAAGGCGAAAGGTCTCGCCCGACTCCGGCCTAGCCTGAAACCCGCCGAGCGCGCGCACGGCGCACCTCTCAAGCCCGTGGACTGGATCAATGCATTCCGCCGCATCGGCGCCGGCGTGCGGGCCGCGGTGCTTCCGATTGCCGGCACGGCCGCGGGTCGCGTGCGCTTCGAGGTCGGCGCCGGTGGTGACACGACGATGGAGGTCGACCGGGCCGCTGAAGAGGTCGTCTTCGCCCAGCTCGAGACGTTGGCAGACGGCGGCGAGAAGTTCTCCGTGCTCTCCGAGGAGTCGGGCCTGCGCAGCTTCGGCGCACCCTACCCGCTGGTCCTGGTGGACCCGGTCGACGGCAGCCTCAACGCGAAACAAGGCGTGCCGCTGTTCGGCCTCATGCTCGCGGTGCTCGACGGCCCCGCCATCGAAGACACGTTCGCCGGCTACGTGCTGAACCTGAACACGGGGGAGGAGTGGACCGCGATCCGCAAGCAGGGCGCGCTCCGCAACGGAGCGCGCCTCACGGTGATTCCTCGCGACGACCCGAAGAGGATCCAGATCCTGGGGCTGGAGAGCTCCCCGCGCGCGATCGCGGTCGCCCGGCCGCTCGTGGAGCACGCGAGCAAGCTCCGCATACTGGGTTCGATGGCGATTTCGATCGCACTCACCGCCTCGGGCGGTTTCGACATCTTCTGTGCGCCGATGCCCGTGCGGGTCTTCGACACGGCGGCGAGCCTGCTGTTGCTCGCCGAGGTGGGCGGCGTTGCGACCGACATGACCGGCCGTCCCGTCGGACCCCTGCCGGCCTCACTCGATCGCCGGACCACGCTGCTGTGCGCGCCGACCGCCGAACTCCACGCCCAGGCGCTGCAGATGTTCGGCTCCAGGGCGTGATCTTCACGCCCGACCGGACCGTCTTCGTCCTGCTCAGCTTCGAAGGTCCCGATCTTTACAGCCGGGCGGGCGGTCTCGGTGTGCGCATGAAGGGCCTGTCGCGTTCCCTCGCGGGTCTCGGCTACCAAACGCACCTCTACTTTGTCGGCGATCCGGACCTCCCGGGAGAGGAGACGCTCGAGCGGGGCAAGCTGCACTACCGCCGGTGGTGCCAGTGGATCTCCGCGCAGCACCGCGGCGGCGTGTATGACGGCGAGGAGGGCAAGCTTCGCGACTGGAACTCCAGCCTGCCGGCGAGCGTGATCGATGACGTCGTGGTCCCAGCCATCGAAGACGGCAGGAGCGTCGTGGTGCTCGGCGAGGAGTGGCACACGTCGTGGTCCATGAGCTTGATCTCGGACAGCCTGTACCGCCGCGGGCTGCGCGACCGTGTCGTGATGCTGTGGAACGCGAACAACACCTTCGGCTTCCACAGGATCGATTGGCCCGCGCTCGAGCAGGCCACGACGATCACGACGGTGAGCCGCTACATGAAGTTCACGATGTGGGGCTCGGGCCACAATCCCGTCGTGATCCCGAACGGCATACCTCGCTCTGCGATCGCCGACGCGGACCCGGCGGCGGTCACCGCCCTGAGGGCCGCCGCGGACGCGGACCATCTGTGTTTCAAGATCGGGCGGTTCGACCCGGACAAGCGCTGGCTCATGGCCGTGTCGGCGATGGCCTACCTCAAACGCCGCGGGCAGCGCGTGAAGCTCTTGATGCGCGGCGGTCGCGAGGCGCATGGAGGAGAGGTGATCGACCGCGCCCGGCATCAGGGGCTGGCGTTGCTCGATGCCGCCGCCCCGACCGACCCCTTGGGGTTGGCGTCGCTGCTGCGCCAGAACCCGGACGTGGACGTGATCAACTTCACGACCTTCATCAGCGAGCCGATGATGCTGCTCGTCTACGCCGCGTGCGATGCGGTGCTGGCCAACTCCGGCCACGAGCCGTTTGGCCTCGTCGGCCTCGAGGTGATGGCGGCCGGCGGCCTGGCGGTCACCGGCTCGACCGGGGAGGACTATGCCGACGCGTACCGCAACGCGATCGTGCTCGAGACCAGCGATCCGGTCGAGCTCGTCACGGGCCTCGCCTTGCTGCAGGAGCGCCCGAAGCTCGCGGCCTCGATGCGCCGGCAGGGCCGCGCGACCGCGCGGACTTATGTGTGGGAGAAGGTCATCGACGAGCTTTTGCTGCGCATCGAGTTCGCCGCCGCACAGCAGGCGGTGCGCCCGCCGCCCGCCGAACCAACGACGTCGATCAAGCCGGTGTCGAATCCAACGCACAAGCCCCGAGTCGCGGGTGGCTGAGAACCTCGTCGTGTACACCGTGGTCCATCAACCGCGGCGCCTGAGGTTGCCGGCGCGGGTCATCCCGGCCGGCACGCTGCCCGACGACCTCGCCGGCTTCCTTTTCGACGAGGAGATGGACCGGCGCTACTTCGACCAGGTGGCGCGGGCGGCGTACCTGCCGGCGACAGCGATGTTCCGAGACCTCACTAAACGCGGCTGGCGCATGTCGATCGGGTTCAGCAATTCCTTTCTCGTCCAGGCGGAAGCGTGGGACGGCAAGGTGCTCGACTCGTTCAGGCGGCTGTGCGCGAGCCCGAACGTCGAGGTCTTGTGCGTCGAGCCTTACCATTCGTGGCTCTTCTACCTGGACATCGTCGAGTTCAAGGAATCGATGCTCTGGGCCCGCCGCCGTCTCGAGGATGTGTTCCAGAAGCCGGTCACCATGACGGACACCACAGAGATGTTCATGTCCAACGACGTGTATTTCGCCCTCCAGCAGTGCGGCTTCTCCGGCGGGCTCATGGAGGGGCGCCCATGGCAGCTGAGCTGGCAGGAGCCGACGCACGTATTTCGATACCCCGGGCAGAGCCTGAGGCTCTTGGCCCGTCATCGGGAGCTGTCCGACGACGTCGGCTATCGCTTCTCGAACAGCAGCTGGAGCATGTGGCCCCTGGCGCCCGAAACGTATGCCGGCTGGGTGCGCGACGCCTGGGGCGACGTCGTCACGCTCGGTTGGGACTTCGAGACGTTCGGCGAGCATCATCGGCTCGACACCGGCATCTTCAAGTTCATGCGCGCGTTGAACACGCAGGTCAAGAAAAAAAAGGTGCGCATGATGCTGCCGTCCGAGGCGATCGCGGAGCTGGACGATCCGCTGTACGAGATTCCGGTGAACGAGTATGGGACGACTTGGGCCGGCGAGGGCGGCATGGAGTTCTTTCTTGGCAACTCGGCCCAGCAGGGCCTTTTCCGGCTCATGCACCACGCCTATTCGAAGGCGCGCCTCACCGGAGACCCGCGGCTGATCGAGCTCGCGAGGTGGCTGCTGCAGTCGGACAACCTGCATCTCATCCAGTGGTTCGGCCGTTCGGGGCCGGCGGCGGAGGTCAGCGCGTACTTCACGCCGGACGAGTGGTGGGAGCTCGGTCCCAACGGAATCATCCGTGAGCAGCAGCGCGTGTATCTAAACTTCATCCGCGCACTTGATCAATTCGTTGGATAGCCGATGAAGCCCCTACACGTCGCCTTCGTCTGGCACATGCATCAGCCGTATTACAAGGACGACCTCACCAGCACATATCTGCTGCCCTGGGTCAGGCTCCGCTCGGCCAAGGACTACTACAAGATGCCGGCCTTGCTTGACGGCTATCCCAAGCTCCGCGCCACCTTCAACCTGGTTCCGTCGCTGCTGGCGCAGATCGAGGACTACGGCAAAGAGGAGTCCGTCGACCTCTTCCTCAACCTGAGCCGGCGCGCCGCGGCCGACCTGTCGGCCGAAGAGCACGATTTCCTGCTGCGCTGGATGCGCGACTCACCGCGGGCCCTGCGCGTGCAGCAGTCGCCGCGGTATCTCGAGCTCGCCTCGCGGCCCGCCGACGCGCAGTTCACCACGCAGGACATCCGCGACCTGCAGGTCTGGTTCAACCTGGCGTGGTGCGATCCGGTGTGGATGGAGTCGGATCCGCGGCTGGCGGAGCTGAAGCGCAAGGACCGCGATTTCGCCGAGGCGGACAAGCAGCCGCTGTTCACAGCGCAGCTCGACATGATGAAGCAGGTCATCCCAAAGTATCGCGAGCTCGCCGACCGCGGCCAGGCAGAGCTCACCTTCTCTCCGTACTACCACCCGATCCTGCCGCTCCTCACTCACGTCGACTCGGCGCGCATCGCCAACCCGCAGATCCAGCTGCCGGAGCAGCACTTCTCGCATCGCGAGGATGCCGAGCGCCAGATCGAGCTCGGCCTGGGCCTCTTCGAGCGGCTGCTCGGACGAAGGCCAACCGGCATGTGGCCCTCCGAGATGGCGGTGGGCGAGAGCATCGTCGATCTGGTCGCGAGCGCGGGTGTGAGCTGGATGATCAGCGACGAAGAGGTCCTCGCGCGCTCGATGGAGAGCCGCTACTCGCGCGATGAACACCTTTTCAGTCCCAAGCGCATCGAACGCGAGGGCCAGAGCCTGACCATGGTGTTTCGCGACTCGCAGATCTCGAACGCCATCGGCTTCGACTACCAGCGCATGTCATCGACCGACGCCGCTCGCAACCTCGTCGGGCGTCTGAAGCGGATCGGAGAGCAGCAGGGCGATCGCAACCTGCTCGTCGTCGTGGCGCTGGACGGCGAGAACGCGTGGGAGTTCTACCCGCGCGACGGCCACGACTTCCTCAACGCGCTCTACTCAGAGCTCGAGTCGACGGAGGATGTGGTGACCACCACGGTGGCCGACTTCATCGCCGAGCACCCCGCCGAGCAGCAGCTGCACCACCTCCACACAGGCAGCTGGATCGGCGCAAGCCTGGACACCTGGATCGGCGACCCCGAGCACAACGTCGCGTGGGATCTGCTCGCCGAAACCCGCGCCTGGCTCGAGGAACAATCCCAGCTGCGTCCGAAGGATTCGGACCAGTCGATGCTCGCCTGGCGCGAGATCCTGATCACCGAGGGAAGCGACTGGTTCTGGTGGTTCAGCCGCAAGCACGACTCGGGCATGGACCCGATCTGGGACAACCAGTTCCGCCTTCACCTGAGGAATGTCTACAAGCTCATGGGCTCGCGAGCCCCGGCGCGTCTGTTCCAGCCGATCATCAAGCGCGCGCCGGCGCCGGAGCGGGGTATTCCCGCGGCGACGATCAGCCCCGAGTCACACGACGACGCCGAGTGGGGCAAGGCGGGCTACTTCCAGGTCGGCTCCGGCTTTGGGGCATTGCATCGACCGGCGGGAATCGTGGAGCGGGTCTATTACGGCAACGACGACGAGGAGCTGTTCTTCCGGATCGACACGCCTCGCACGACCGCCGAGCTGGAGGCGCAGCGCATCGACTTCTGGCTGTACTGTTCGGGCAAGCCGGCCGGCGACGGCCCGAGCGACATCGAGCTTCCCCTGCCGGAGACAGCGACGGAGGACCTCGGCTTCGAACCCGCCTACGCGGTGCGGATCGTGCCGCGCGCCCAGGGCGGGTCGGTCACGATCGCCAAGCTCGTCGAGCCCCCCACCAGAGGAGTCGTCGAGTCCGCCTGGGAAGTCCCCGATCCCTTCTTCCTGGCGATTCCATTCGACCGCCTTGGCAAGAGCTCGGGTGACACCGTGGAGGTGGCGCTGGTGGTGAGCCGCGACGGAAAGGACATCGAGGTCGTGCCTCCGTCAGGCTCGCTCGGCGTCCGCGTGCCAGGGGAGGCGCCCGCGGCGGCCGTGCCGCACTCGCAACACCTGAAGGTCCTGGTCGCGACCGCCGAGCTGGCGCCGTTCGCCAAGATCGGCGGGGTCGCCGACGTGGCGGCTGCGCTCTCCAAAGAGCTGCGCCACGTGGGACACGACGTGAGGGTCGTGCTCCCGCGTTACCGGCAGATCGACGTCGCGCGGAACAACCTGCGCCCGGTCGTCACGGGGCTGCTGGTGCCCCTCGGCGCCCAGAAGCTCGAAGCGACGATCTACGAAGGCCGGCTCGGCGACATGGTCGTCTACTTCGTCGACTGCCCGCCTCTTTTCGACCGCGATGGAATCGTCGGGTTCGGTGATGACGATGCAAGGTCGGTCTTCTTCTCACGCGCGCTGCTGGAGATGCTGCCGGCCCTGGAGTTCTTCCCCGACGTCATCCACATCCATGACTGGTTCGCGGCGCTCGTGCCCAACTTGCTCGACCGTGTCTACTCGGAAGGGGCGTACGCGAAGATCGCCACCAACCTCACGATCCACAACCTCGCGGCGCAGGGCACGTTCGGCTTTGGCGCCCTCGTGCTGGCAGGACTGGAGGAGTGGGGACTGATCCAGGTGGGCATCCCCGGGCTCGACACCGTGGTCAACGTGCTGGGCCGCGGCATACATTTCGCGGACGTCGTCAACACAGTGAGCGAGCGGTACGCGTCGGAGATCCAGACGGCGCCGGCCGGCGAAGGGCTCGACGAGCTGCTGCGCCGCAATGCGCACAAGCTGCACGGCGTCGTCAACGGCATCGACTACGAGATCTTCGACCCCGAGCGCGATCCCAACCTCAAGCACCACTACTCGGCGGACGCTTGGGAGGGCAAGGCGCTGTGCCGCGCCGATCTGCGGGCGGAGCTCGGCCTGGATGACGTCAACAAACCCGTCTGCGCGATCGTGTCCAGGTTTTACGACGTGAAGGGCCTCGACCTGGTGGAGCAGGCGATGCCGCACCTTCTCCACCTGGGCCTGCAGGTCGTCGTGATCGGCACGGGCGACCGGCGATACGAGGACATGTTCCGGCGGTGGGCCGGCGAGGCTCCCCACCAACTCAGCGCGTCCATCGGATTCGATTCCGCCCTCGCCCAGCGCACGTACGCCGGGGCCGACATGCTGTGGATGCCCTCGCGCTTTGAGCCGTGTGGCCTCGCTCAGCTCATCGCGTTGCGTTACGGGACCGTGCCCGTCGTGCGTGAGACCGGCGGTCTCGCTGACACGATCCGGGATTACGACCCGGTGGCGGAAACCGGCAACGGTTTCACCTTCGACGACTACGACCCCTGGCAGTTCTACGCCGCGGTCGTGCGGGCGGCCGAAACGTTCCGGCACCCAGCGCCGTGGTCGTGGTTGGTGAGGCGGGACATGACCGAGGACGTCTCGTGGTCGCGCTCAGCCCACCGCTACGTGCAGCTCTACCTGGCCGCCATCACCGCGCGCCGCGAACGCCGAGGAGTGGGAGCGCTGGCGGACTGACCCCGACGCGCTAACCAATCCCTCACATGCGTTCGTGATGTGTTGGCATCATGCGCGCGGCTTGAAGTGCTCTTTCAGAACCCACCCAACAGGTGAACTGCAACCAGGGTCAGCCAGCCCCAGCCTACAGCGATGGTGATCCGCTGCAACAAGCCGGCTACTGCCGCGAGCTGCCGGTGGGGTTGCGGCTGGGTGGCCTGGAAGAAACCGAGCGAAGTGAAGACAAAGCCGGCGACGAAGAGGACTCCGGTCGCAGCGGAATACACCGCCCACCCGATCGACCCTCGGGCAAAGCTACCGCCAGCCAGCACGAAGCAGGCAGCGGGAAGGGCGATGAACACGACCATGGAGAACGCGGTGTGGAGAGACCCGTTGAGGTTCGGACCGGACCTCACCTCCCGGTCTGGCGGATAGTCGCCGACTGGGTCGGTGACAAAAATACCGGCGCCCATCAGCCCCAACGCATACAAGCCGACCAGCACCGATACCGCCGGCGCTACTCCATATGGTCGAAGGTCTGTCCAGAGGCCCACGCCGAAGGCAAGCATGAGTAGCCCGGTAACGATGAAGTTGGTCTTCTGCGTCCAGCCCGACTTGCCGAGGGCGAGCGCGCTCACGGGTTGGCGGAGTTGGTCATAGCCAGCCCTGGTGAAGCCCTCCGCGAGGAAGGCGACCACGAAAAGCGGGCCGCCCACCGCACCGCAGACGAGAAGAAAGGTCACCAACCGATTGCTGGACCCGCTGATCAGCCTCCCCAGTCGGGCAAGAGCCGCAGCTGCTCCACCCTTCGAGCTCCCGGCGCATACGCCAGGTTGAAGTAGTCGATCACCATGCGTCGCGCGGCGAAAGCCGTGGCGGTATGGCGGATGGACGCGCGCATCATCTCCACCCAGTGCTGGGGGATCCCGTCCTTGTCGCGCTGATAGAACGCCGGCACGACCTCCCGCTCGAGCAGCCGGTAAAGCCCCTCTGCCTCGGCCCGATCGTCGACCTCCGGCCGCTCGAGCGTCGCCCCCGACGGGATCGCCCATCCCAGCTCGGGGCGGTAGGCCTCGTCCCACCAGCCGTCGAGGATGCTCACGTTGAGCGCGCCGTTCGCGCCCGCTTTCATCCCGCTCGTGCCGCTCGCTTCGAGGAACCGCCGCGGGTTGTTGAGCCACACGTCGGCGCCCTGCACCAGGTGCCGCGCGAGCTCGATGTCGTAGTCCTTGAGGAAAACGACCCGCGCCTGCTCCCGCGCGAACGCGACGATCTTCGCGACGATCTCCTTGCCGGGCTGGTCGGCGGGGTGCGACTTGCCCGCGAACAGCAGCTGCACCGGTCGTTTCGAGCTGTTCAGCAGCGCGCTCAGCCGAGTCACGTCCTGAAGCAGCAGATTGGCGCGTTTGTAAGGCGCGAACCGCCGCGCGAACCCGAACGTCAGCGCGTCGGGGTCCAGCTCGATCGGCCTCTCCGAGCGCATCCTGGTGAACTCGATGAGCCGCCGCTTCAAATCGAGGTGCGTCCCCCAGAGCACGGGCGCGGGTATCTCCATCACCGCCTGCCAGCGTCCATCGCGTCCATCGAGGTCCCACCAGTCGGGTCCCACGTAGCGGCGCAGGAGGCTCGCGATCTCCGGCGCGATCCATGTCGGCATGTGCACGCCGTTCGTCACCGAGCCGATCGGGATCTGGGTCTCGGGCAGGCCGCGCCACGCGTCCTTCCACAACCGCCGCGAGACCGCGCCGTGAAGGCGGCTCACTCCGACCGACTGGTCGGCGAGGCGGAGCGCGGCGTAGGTCGTGGTAAATCGCTCGCGCGGATCGCCCGGCTTCTGCCGGCCGAGGTCCATGAAGCGGTCGAACGAGATGCCGACCTGCGTCAGATAAGGACCGAGCAAATCCCACACCAGGCTCGAGTCGAAGAAGTCGCTCCCCGCCGCGACCGGAGTGTGCGTCGTGAAGACGATCCCCGCGCGCGCCACCAGCCTCGCCTCCTCGAGCGTCATCTGGCGCGAAGCCCGCAGCTCGCGGATGCGCTCGATCGCGCAGAGAAAGCTGTGGCCCTCGTTCAGGTGGAAGACGGCGGCTGTCATGTTCATCGCCCGCAGCGCCCGCACTCCGCCGATGCCGAGCACGATCTCCTGGCGCAGGCGCCGGTCGGGCTCGGGGACGTAGAGGCGGTCGGTGATCGCTCGCAGGTCGGGCGGGTTGGCCTCCAGGTCGGTGTCGAGCAGGAACAGCGGCACGCGGCCGACCTGCGCGCGCCAGACGCCGATGCGCACGTTGCGCGAGCCGATCGGCGCCTCCACCTCGACACCCTCGACCCTCTTCACCGGCAGGTCGCTACCCCGGTTCTCTGCGTACACCTCGACCTGGCGTCCGCCCGGGTCGATGTCCTGGCGCCCGAACCCCTGCCTGTAGAGGAGTCCGACCGCGACCAGGGGAAGCCCCAGGTCGCTGGTCGCCTTGAGGTGGTCGCCGGCCAGCACCCCGAGGCCGCCCGAGTAGATCGGAAGGCATTCGGCGAGGCCGAACTCGAGCGAGAAGTAGCCGATCACCAGCGGGGCCTTCGCGTCCATGAAGCGGGGATTGCGGTCGTAGTACTCGCGCCGCGCGGCGCGGGCGTCGGCGAGCGCCGCCTGGACGTCGGGCCGCTCGCACGCGCGCGCCACGCCGTCCTCGCCGAGCTGGCTCAACAGGAGGATGGGATTCTGCCGTGTCGATTCCCACATCTCGGGGTCAAGGGTGCCAAAGAGATTTTCGATTCGCGGCTGCCAGGTCCAGAGCAGGTCGAGAGCGAATTCTTTGAGTTCTTGCACCGCGGACCTACGATGGTAACGAGATGAAGGCGGTGGTCATGGCGGGAGGGGAGGGTTCTCGCCTCCGGCCGCTCACGAGCCGCCAGCCCAAGCCGCTGGTCCCGGTCGCCGGCCGGCCGATCATGGAGCACATCCTGCTGCACCTGCGCCGCCATCAGATGCGCGACGTGGTCGCCACCGTGCAGTACCTCGGCGCTTCGATCCGCAACTATTTCGGCGACGGTTCCGAGCAGGGGGTCGCCCTGAGCTACTCGGTGGAAGACTCACCTCTGGGCACCGCCGGCTCCGTCATGCTCGCCCGGCAGTCCCTGACCGAGACGTTCGTGGTCATCTCGGGCGATTCGCTCACGGACATCGACCTCGCGGCGGCGGCGCGATTCCATCGCGAGCGCCGGGCCATCGCCACGATCGTCCTGAAACCCGTGCCCAACCCGCTCGAGTACGGCGTGGTCGCCATCGACGAGGGCGGCGCGGTCCAGCGCTTCATCGAAAAGCCCAGCTGGGGCGAGGTGATCTCGGACCTCGCCAACACCGGGATCTACATCCTCGACCCGGCGGTGTTCGACTTCTTCCGCGCGGGGGAGGTGACGGACTGGTCAGGCGACGTCTTCCCGAAATTGCTCAAGCAGGGCGAGAACGTCTTCGGCTGGGTAGCGTCGGGGTACTGGGAGGATGTGGGCAGTCATGCGGCCTACGTCAAGGCGAACTTTGACTGCCTCGAGGGCAAGGTGAAGGTCCAGATCCCGGGCGACCGCGTGGGCGATTCGACCTACATCCATCCCGACGCCGAGGTGTCGCGCGACGCCCGTGTCGACGGCCCGGCCCTGATCTGCGCCGGAGCCAAGGTGCGCGCGGGCGCGTGGGTCAACGGACCCTGCGTGATCGGCGGCTACACGACAGTCGACTCGGGGGTGAAGATCTCCAACTCGATCACGTGGGACCACACCTACATCGGGTTGAACTCTCGGCTTCGCGGCTCCGTCGTCTGCAAGTCGGTGACGATCAAGAACGGCTGCCTCCTCGAGGAGGGCAGCGTCATCGGCAACGACGTGGTGATCGGCGCGGGCTCGACCATCAACCCGAATGTGCGCATCTGGCCCAACAAAGAGGTCGAGCCCGGTGCGGTGGTCCACGAGTCGATCATCTGGGCGGGCTCGTGGAAGCGGGGCCTGTTCAGCTCCTACGGGCTGAACGGGCTGATCAACGTGGAGTTCACTCCGGAATTCGCCTCGAGGCTGGGCGCCGCGATCGGCGCCCTCACGCCCAAGGGCACCGAGATCGGCATCTCGCGCGATTACACGCGTTCCGCCCGCATGATCGGCCGCGCCCTGATGTCGGGCATGATCTCCGCCGGCACGAGCGTCATCGACCTCTCGGTGCTTCCCGCGCCGGTGTCGCGCTACTGGGCACGGGCCAACCACGTCGCCGCGGTGCACGTGCAGACCTCGCCGGTGGATCCGCGATCCGCTGACATCCGCCTGTTCGACGATCACGGCCTGAACCCCGACAAACGCAGCGAGCGGCGTCTCGAGGGCCTTTTCTTCCGCGAGGACATCCGCCGCGCGTCGCATTACGAGATGGGCCGCATCGTGCGGAGGGACGACCAGACCGAGCGCTACGTCCAGGACACGATCGCGAAGCTCGACCTCGAGGCCGTGCGCGGCGCTGCGTTCAAGGTGCTCATCGACTACAACAACGGCTCCGCGGCGATGGTGCTGCCGAGGGTCCTGCAGGAGCTGAACGCCACGGTGATCCCGCTCAACGCGTCGCCTGCGGAGATCGTGCTGGAACAGGACGAGGGGACGTTTCGCGAACACCTCAAGGAGATGGGCCTGATCGTCTCAGCGGTGAAGGCCAAGCTGGGCGTGTTCATCGACACCCCGGGCGAGCGGTGCTTCCTGCTCGACGAGACCGGTACCGTGCTGGACCACGACGCGGCCTTTGCCGTCATCGCACAGCTCGCGCTCGCCAACAAGGCCGGCATGGTGCTCGGCCCCGCGTCCACGTCGCTGGCTTTTTCCATGATCGCCGAGCAGATGCGCAGCAGGTTCGTCCCGACCAAGATCACGCCGGGAGCGGTGTTGCGCGCGGCCCAGCATGCCGACACGGTCGTGGCATCTGACGGCGCGGGGGGTTACTGCTGGCCGGACTTTGCCGTGTCGTTCGATGCCATCTTCACGACGGTCCGCATCCTGGAACTCCTGGCGCAGACCGGCACCTCGCTGGGCGAGCTCAGGCACCGGATCCCTCCCGTCGCGCATCGCAATGCCGTCGAATTCTGTCCGTGGGAGGTCAAAGGCCGCGTCATGCGAACCATGATGGAGACGCACATGAAAGACCGCGTCGACCTCACCGACGGAGTCAAGGTCTTCGTCGACGGAGGCTGGGTGCTCGTGGTGCCCGACGCCGACCGCCCCGAGTACCACATCATCGCCTCGACGCTGGACGCAGCCCAGTCCGACCGCCTCGTCGGCGAATACTCGCTCCTGGTCCGCTCGGTAGTGGCGGAAGCGGCGCCGCAGGCCGAGGCCGTGGTCGAAACGTAAAATTCACATCTGGCGCGGGAGTAGCTCACCTGGTAGAGCGCAACCTTCCCAAGGTTGAGGTAGCGAGTTCGAGGCTCGTCTCCCGCTCCAACTTCCTCCACCACGTCGTTATTCAGACTCGCTCCACCCGTAGAACTCACGCAGGACTCGGGCCGAGGGCCGAAGGCCCCGAGAGCCCTGAAGCGCTCGAGCACGTCGCGAAAGTTCGAACAATTCAGATTTGATTTCTCAAACCGCATGGCTTAAGGTCGCCTGAAGGTTCCGTTCCGCGATTTGAGGGGGAAATTGCGATGAGACGACATCGATTGCTGGTGCTCGCCGTGCCGCTGCTGCTGGTCGCCTCGCTGTTCGCCAGCACGCCCGCCGCCGCGTCCGGGGTCGGCAACGTGCCACAGGGAACGCAGAGCGATAGCGCCTACGCCGCCAGCGCGGCGACGTTCGGAGTTACCAACGTCTTCGCCACCTCGCAAGAGACGAGCTGCTACCGGCCTGAGGTTCCTTTCTTCGGCAACCTCGGTCCGGCCAATGGCTACAGCGGAATGTCGCCTTGCAATGGGGCTGCGACCACCGGCGAAGACACCGGCCTCACGGCTTACCCGAGCCAGGTGGGCAGCAACCCGGGTTTCCCCGCCACGCAGCCGATGCTCGTGAAGGACCACTCGGAGTCCGACATCCGCGTCGACCCGACCAACCCCAAGCACCTCATCGCCACGGCCAAGTGGGCGGTGAGCGCCGAAGGCTACAACCACCAGCTCGGTTTCTACGAGTCATGGGACGGTGGTAAGACGTGGCCCGTACAGGGTCACATTCCGGGCTATGAGGGTTGGACGGACGCCACCGACCCGGTCGGCGCGTTCGACTCCTTCGGCAACTACTACGAGCTGATCCTGCCGTACGAGTTCTATTACAACGCGGACGGCAGCCACAACTCCAAGACGAATCAGAACATCGAGCCCAACCCGGCCATTCCGGCCGAGGCGATCACGATCGCCATCCGCAAGCACGGCGCCACGGCGGCGGACGACTGGTCGAGCAACCGCTCCGGCGCGATGGACGTCATCGCCGCGTATCCGGCGAAGGGCCGCGAACCGGACAAGCAGTGGATCACCATCGACACCAACCCGAAGAGCCCGCACTTCGACCGGGTCTACGCGATGTGGGTTGTGTTCGACTCACTCACGCCGGTGCCCTTTGCGTCTTACGCGGACGCGAACGCCGACGGTACGCACACCGCGTGGTCGAAACCGCAGGAGCTCCCGACCGCCGGCAACAACCCCCAGGGCGATACGTATCTCCTGCCGCACGTCGACGGCAACGGAACCATCTTCACTCCGCTGACGAACTTCTCGTCCAAGTCAACCCTGACGAGCATCCTGCTCGACAGCTCGACCGACGGCGGCGTTTCCTGGCATTCCGTTTCCACGATCGTCCACGACGTCACGGCGCCTCCGCTGGAGTATGCGAACACAAACTTCCGTGACGGCATCGAGGACACCTTTGCCGTGGGACCGAGCCGGTTGCGCAACGGGTCCTACCCCCTCTACATCGCCTGGGAGGACTACAGCGCCGGCTTCGGCAACCAGATCCTGAGCGCGTCCTACGATGGCGGCCTGAGTTGGTCGGCGCCGATCCAGATCAACGACAACGTCAATGCGACGGTCGACACGATGCAGCCGAACCTGACGACAGCGGCTGACGGAACAGTCCTGGTCGCGTTCTACGACCGCCGACTGGCTTGCCCGACCGGTGCGGAAGCCGCTGCGGCAGGTCTTGGCCTCGACCCCAACAACCCGAGCGGCGCTTCGAACTACTGCATCAATGCGAGTCTCCAGGCATACACCTCGAGACTCAGCCCGATCGGCCACAACATCCGAATCAGCCTCCACACGTGGGACCCGCAGCTGAACTCGCTGAAGGCATCGGGCATCGGGGCCTTCGAAGGGTTCATCGGCGACTACTTCGGCAACATCACCAACGGCACAACCGACCTCACGACCTCGGTCAGCACGTACGATGACGGCTCCAACCCGAACCACTTCCAGCAGCAGGTCGTCGCGACCTTGACGATTCCCTGATCAAAAACCGTTGAATTAGAGGGGTTCAGGGCGACCTGGACCCCTCTAGCATTTATCGACCAACCAGTTACTCGAGGAGGAATCGCACATGGCGCGGACCCCGCTGCTGAGACATTTCCAGGAGCTCTTCGAGGACTTCGACGAGGCCGAGCGTTCTGGCCGCGCGATCGAGTCTGTCCAGGAAGAGCGCCGCCAGATGCGGTTCACCCGCCGCGACATTCTGAAGGTAGGCGGCGCGGCGGTGGCGGCTGCGGCTCTCAGCGGACCGATGTCGGCATGGGCGGCGGTGAGCAAGCGCAGCGGCCAGCAGGGAAGGATCGCGATCATCGGCGGAGGCATCGCGGGGCTCAACGCTGCACTCACCCTGCAGGACGCAGGGATCGCCTCGACGGTCTACGAGGCGTCGAGCCGCGTCGGCGGTCGTATGCACTCCGACACGACCTCCTGGCTCAACGGCCAGACCAGCGAGCACTGCGGCGAGCTGATCGACACCAAGCACAAGACGATCCTCGGGCTCACGACCAGGTTCAAGCTCGCGACCGTCGACCTGCTCGCCGCGCAGCCGAATCAGTCGACGGAGACCGACTACTTCTTCGGCCACTACTACACGAGCGCGCAGGCCAACAGCGACTTCAAGCCGGTCTGGAATGCCGTCAAGGGGGACCTGACCGCCGCCCGTTTCCCCGCGCTCTACAACAGTTTCACGCCAGCCGCCCAGACGCTCGACAACATGAGCCTTTACCAGTGGATCGAGAGCCGGGTGCCTGGCGGCCACACCTCGACCATGGGCCAGCTCCTCGACGTCGCCTACAACATCGAGTACGGCAACGTCACCAGCGAGCAGAGCTCGCTGAACCTCGTCTACCTGCTCGGCTTTCAGCCGCAGCCGGGTGACTTCAGGATCTTTGGCGCGTCCGACGAGCGTTACCACATCGTCGGCGGCAACGAGCGGCTGCCGCAAGCCATCGCAGCCGCACTGGCAGCGGGCACCGTGCAGCTGAACACGGCCCTCACCGGCATCGTGCTGAACACGGATAACACGTACACGCTCACGCTGAAGAGTGGCGGCACGACGACGATGAAGGTCTTCGACCGCGTGATCATGGCGATCCCCTTCTCCGTGCTGCGAGGCATCCTCGGTTCGGCGAACTCCGCTTACACCGCGGCCGGCTTCACGAGCCTCAAGCAGACCGCGATCACCCAGCTCGGCTACGGCAAGAATGCCAAGCTCCAGCTCCAGTTCAACTCGCGGCTGTGGAACACGCAGGGCCCCTGGGGGCTCAGCACTGGCACCACGTACTCCGACACCGGGTACCAGAACACGTGGGATGTCACCCGCGCGCAGGACGGGACCACCGGCATCCTCGTCGACTACACGGGCGGCGGTGTTCCGCTGGCGTCCTTCACCGGCGACCCCACCGATCCGAAGGTCGTCGACCAGTTCGCCAAGACCTTCCTCAGCCAGATCGAGCCGGTGTTCCCGGGCATCACCAAGCAGTGGAACGGTCACGCAACCCTCGACGTGCCGCTCACGAACCCGTTTCTCCTGGGTTCGTATTCCTACTGGAAGGTCGGCCAGTACACGCTGTTCAGCGGCTACGAGGCCGCTCGCCAGCCCGACCCTGCCACCGGCAAATGCCACTTCGCCGGCGAGCATTGCTCGATCAACTTCCAGGGCTTCATGGAAGGTGGGGCGGAGGAAGGCGCGCGCGCGGCCGGCGAGATCCTCAGCGACTACAAGGCCGGAATATTTCCCTGAGTCCCGCCCAGCTGTAAGGACATCGCGAGCCAGGCCATGGCGGCGGTCGCCGCCACGCCTGGCGCGAAGGCCAGCGCGGCCACGCCCGTGAGGTCCCACAATGAGCCGGCGATGACCGGCAGGATAAACGCTGTTGCGTACTGCACCGTGAAGATTGCGGCGCTCATGCGGTGCACGTCGCCCGCCGCTGCGAGCCTGGGTGGGAGGGTCAGCGTGACGATGAACGCGAGCGCCGCGGCGAAACCGAGGACGAATGCCCACGCGATCACGCCTGCGCCTGGCGTGAGGACGATGCCCAGCTGGCCGAGCGCCATCAGCGCAGCCGAGCCGATGAAGCCGACGCGTCCGGTCAGCAGCCGCTCCCGGAGCGCGACAGCGGGCGCGGTGAGCAGCTGGGCGCCATTGAGGACGAAGAGCGTTGGGGTGACGAGGGCGTGGCGGCCGGTCTGGTCCAGAAAGTCGGGGACGTACGCATTCGTCCCGAAGTAGACAGCCGACGCCATGCCCATGACCAGTCCGATGCGCACGGCCGGGCCCTCGCCCCAGTTTGGCCACCATCGGGTGGGCACGGCCGGTCGCGGGCCACGCCTGGGCGCTGCGAGAACGATGGCGACGCCGCTCACGATGACGACCACCGACCACATCGCGATCGCCCACCGCCAGTCTCCGTGGGCCAGGGGCAGCACGCCGACCGGGGTGGTCAAGCCGGTTGGCACCGTCTCGCCGATGAGGATCCCGTTGCTGTAGACCGCGGTGGCGATTGCAATCCGGCGCGGGAACCATTCGCGGACCAGCGAGGGAAACGCCGGCTGGCTCACCGCCACCCCGACGCCCATGAGGAAGGTCGCTGTGAACAGAACTGTCGTGCTGGGTCCAAATCCGCGCAGCCCACCGAAGACGGCAACGCAGCCGAGACCCACCGCCAGCGCGCCGCGCACGCCGAGCTTGGCGATGAGGAGCGCTCCCGGCACCGCGGCCGCGGCGAGCAGCAAGACCGGCAATGAGACGAGGGCGCCCACCGCCTTCTCATCGAGATTCAGCTCGCGGTGGATGAGCGGGACGAGCGGTGGCACCGCAAGCATCGTCAGCCGGAGGTCGACGCCGCCGAGCCAGAGCAGGAGCAAACGGACCGCGTCGACGCGACTGAGCCTCACCTCCCCGCTCGTCGCCAAGCTCGGCGCACAGCGCCGGGTCGGGGGATGGAGTTGGTCTTAGTGTCCATACTTGAGCGCGTGCCAGGCCTCCTGATCGTCACCGCCGCCGGGCCTGAGGATCCCACCCGCGCGAGCATCGCGTTCCACATCGCGGCCAACGGGGCCAAGCCGATCGGAACCGAGGTCGCGATCGCCCTGGCCGGCGACGCCGCCGAGCTGGTCAAGCCCGACGTGATCGCCAACGTGCTCGGCCTCGGCCTGCCTCCGCTGCGCGACCTCCTCGACAAATGCCTCGACCTCGACGTCCACGTCTACGTTTGAAAGGGCTGCGCGGAGGCCCGTGGGGTCTTACCCGAGATGCTGACACCAAACGCCTCGTACATAACGCCGCCAGACCTGGTCCGATTGACGATGGAAGCGGAAAAGGTCCTCAGCTTCTAGTCAGCCAGGCACTTCCCCGCTCGCCGGGGAAGGTGGCGCGCACAGCCGGATTGGTGTGCGAGCTCACGCCCGCGTCGCGCCGATGACAGCCAGCGCGCTCGGATTCTCCAGCGACGACAGGTCGCCGGGATCCTTGCCCGTGTAAACGGATTTCACGACCCGCCGCAGGATCTTCGCGTTCCGAGTCCGCGGCAGGTCGGTGACGAAATGGATCGCCTTGGGCCGAAGCGGCTTGCCGAGCGCGTTGGCCACGAGATCCTCCAGCTCGACCGCCAATTCATCGCTGCCCTTCCGGTTCGGACGGAGGATGACGAAGCACACGAGCACCTCGCCCTTCAGCTCGTCGGGCACACCGATCGCCGCGGCCTCCGCCACCCACGGATGCCCCACCAGCACCGACTCGACCTCGGCGGGCCCAAGCCGCTTGCCCGCGATCTTGATCGTGTCGTCAGAACGGCCCAGCACGTACCACAGGCCGTCCTCGGGATCCACGTAGGCCCAGTCGCCGTGGACCCACACGCCTTCGAAGCGGCTCCAGTAGGTGTCCAGGTAGCGCTGGCGGTCGCCCCAGAATCCGCGCGTCATCCCTGGCCACGGGTTGCGGATCGCGAGCTCGCCGACCTCGCCGCGCACCGAGCGCCCCTCGGCATCGAGCACCTCCGCCGCGATGCCGGGCAGCGGGCCCGCGAACGCGGTGGGCCGAAGGTGGGTGATGACGTTGCCACAGAGGATGCCGCCTGAGATCTCCGTCCCGCCGCTGTAGTTGATGACGGGGATCCGCCCGCCCCCGATGTTCTTGAAAAACCACTGGAACGGCTCGGGGTTCCAGGGCTCGCCGGTGCCGCCGAGGATGCGCAGGCTCGAGAGGTCGTGATGCGCGGGGACCTCGTCGCCATGAGTCATCAGCCCGCGCACCAGGGTGGGGGAGACGCCGAGCACCGTCACCTTGTGGTCGGCGACCATGCGCCAGAGCCGGTCGGCCGCCGGGAAGTCCGGAGTGCCCTCGTACAGGACCATCGTGGCGCCGAGGATCAGCGACCCGAAGATGAGCCAGGGACCCATCATCCAGCCGATGTCCGTGTACCAGAAGACCGTGTCGTCGGCCCCGATATCGAACCCGTGCGCCATGTCCTGCGCGGTCTTGACCGGAAACCCGCCGTGCACGTGCAGCGTGCCCTTGGGCTTGCCGGTCGTGCCCGACGTGTAGATGATCATCAGCGGATCCTCGGGGTCGAGCTCGTGCGTGGGCGCGTGCTCCGGCTCGTCCTCGACCACCACCTCCCACACGTAGTCGCGACCGTGGTTCCACGGAATTTCGCGCACGACGCGGCGGTGCACGATCACCCTCGTCACCGTCGGGCAGGAGACGAGCGCCTTGTCGGCGGTCTCTTTCATGGGCACGACCTGGCCGCGCCGGTAGAAACCGTCGGCGCAGATGAGGAGCTTCGCCTCGCCGTCGCGGAGCCGGCTGGCGATCGCCTCGGGGCCGTAGCCGGAGAACAGCGGGATGATCACCGCGCCGACCTTCGCTGTCGCGAGCACCGAGATCGCGACCTCGGGGCACATCGGCATGAAGATTCCGACGCGGTCGCCGGGCCGGATGCCCAGCTTGCGCAGCGCACCCGCGAGCTTGCACACCTGGTGGTCGAGCTCCGCGTAGGTGAGTTTGCGGACGTCGCCGGGTTCGCCTTCCCAGACGATCGCGAGCTTGTCGTGAGTGTTGTTTTCGCGGTAGCGGTCGAGACAGCTCTGCACGATGTTCATCCGGCCGCCGATCCACCAGGTCGCCCAGGGCTTGCCCTTCGACATGTCGACGACCTTCTCGTAGTGCCGGTAGAAGGCGATGTCGATGTCTTTGATCGCGGCGTCCCAGAACCACTCGATGTCGTCGTCCGCGCGCTTCAACAGCTCGGCGAAGCTCGCGATGCCGTACTGGTCCATGAACCGCTTGAGCCGGCTCTTCGAGATCACCTCGGGGCTCGGTTCCCACATCACGTCCCCGATCACGACCGGCTGCATGCCGTATGGATTCTAGGGCCCTGCCTCTTAAACTCGATTTGATGGGCGGGCTGCCGGCAGACTTCGCGGACACGCTGGCGCAGGTGCTCGAACCCGGCCACCAACAGGCCGCGGCGGGCGTGATCGAGGCCGCCGCGCGGCTCGACGACGCGAGCCTACGACGCTTCCTCGAGCTGTTCGCCGCCCGCATCCGCGCCTCGGGCGCACCGGTCAGGTACGAAGAGCTGCATGGCCTCTTACGCGTTGCCGGGCGCGCAGGCGCTCCCTGATGCGCTCCGCCTCCGCCAGCAATTCCCAGTAGTTGACCCACGCGACATGCGCTACGGCTACCGCGCCGTGTGCCTTGAAGTGCTCGCGCGCTGACCGCGCCGCCTGCTGCTGCGCATAGCACCAGCGGTCCCAGGCGCGTTCGACCGTGCAATCGACCAGCTCGAGCCACTCCGCGTCCGTTGCGTAGTTGGTCGGAAATGGCAGCGTGAGCACCTTCCAGACGCGGTTACCCGCCACCCGGGTCATCACCGGCTGGCCGCTCGGCCTACCCACATGCCGGTTGGGATGAGGAAGGTTCGGGTTGGCGGCCATCAGTCGCTGCTGGACCGCAAACACGAGGTCGTGGGCCGCGTGAAGCGTCGCCGGAGCCACCGGCGGGTTGCGTCGGCCCAGCCGTAGCTGCAACGCATGGATGGCTTCGCGCAAGCGAGGAGGTGCCTCCGTAGCGTCGTGAAGGCGGAGCGTCTCGACGTCGTCCAGCAGGACGTCGGACTCGGCGAGCAACGACCTCCGGCGGGTCTCTATCGCGGCATCCGACTGGGCATCTGTGGTCGCGGCGGGCATGCGCAGCAACATAAACGCTGCTGAGGTTTTGTCAAGTGGACATTTACACGCCGTCCCCGCTTAACAGGCTGAATTGTGATCGCAGGATGGCGGCAATAAAGTCGAGCGCGCCATGAGACGTTGGGCGACGGCGCTGCTTGCGCTGGGCTTGGGGATGAGCGTGAGCGCGGCACTTTTGGTATTCGCCAGTCCGGATCGAGACACGGTCGACGTGTTTGCAGCGGCGCGTGACATTCCTGCCGGCGGCGCACTTTCTGCTGACTCGGTGGTCACGGTGCGCGTGAACTCCACCGGACTTCCGCCCGTGCTCTTCAAGAGCGGCGATCAAGCGAGCCTCTTCACCATGCGGGCGACCCACGATCTGGCTGCGGGCCAGCTCATTCAGCGCAGCGACGCGGCAAGATCGGACGCGATCCCAGACCGCCGGCTCGTCTTCGTGCCGGTGAATAACGCGCCGCCGGCAACCGCTGGATCGATGGTCGACCTCCTGGTCGTGGACGGAGAGCCCGACCATCTCTCGGTATCGCCGTTCGCTCTAGGCGTCGAGGTGCAGGCTTCCGTCCCCGGCGGCCTGGTGGTCGTGGTGTCGTCGAAGCAAGCGCCCGCTTTCGTGTACGCGGCGGTCGCGATGCACCTGACTGCGGTCATCGCTGGCGCGGGCGCCGCGATGGGCGCCGAGGGTGCCGTCTCGACCGCCGAGCAAGCCGCGACGGTGGCCGCCCAACCGTGAGCAACATCGCTCCGCCGAGCATCGAAGACGGGCTCCGTGCGCGAGTGGAGGCCGAGCTCGCGTCGGAGCTGGCGCGGCGAGATCGCACGCGACTTCGAGTCGAAGACCAGAGTTGGATCTACCAGCTGGTCGGCCGGCTCGTCGGCGAGGAGACCGCCCTGGACGGCACCCAGGCCCAGGAAACCTGGCGGCGAATCTTTGCGTCGGTCACGCCGCTGGGTCCGCTGGCGGAGCACCTGGCCGACCCTGAGGTCGAGGAGGTGCGGATCAACGGCACCGAGGCTTGCTTCGTCTTCAGGTCCGGCCGCCGGCACTCGATTGCCCCTCCGTTTGACGACGAAGAGGCGTTGATCGAGCTGGTGCACTGGTACACCGACGGCACGCCGACCGCACGGCTCGACCGGGCGAGTCCCACGGTGACGATGACCCTGCCGGAGGGCAGCCGACTGCACGCCGTGCTCTCCCCGCCTGCCCGGCCGATGAGCGTGACCATTCGCAAACATCCAACAGCACGGTTTGCGGACCTAGACGCGCTCGCCACCGCCGGGTTCCTGCCCGACGCGCTGATCGAATTTCTCGAGGCTGCGATCGCCGCCCGATTGAACGTCCTGGTCTCAGGCGGAACAGGTGCCGGTAAGACGACCTTCATGCGTGTCCTCGCGCGCCTGATCGCGCCCGACGAACGCGTCGTCACCATCGAAGACCAGGCCGAGCTGCACCTCTGGCGCGAGCTCCCCGACTGCATCGCGTTGGAGGGCCGGCCGTCCAACACAGAAGGGCGCGGGGCCATCAGCATCCAGATGCTGGTCCACGAGGCTCTGAGGATGTCTCCCGACCGGATCATCATCGGTGAGGTTCGCGGACCAGAGGCTCTCGACCTGCTGGATGCCATGAACACCGGTCATCCGGGAAGCGTCTGCACGCTGCACGCGGACAGCCCGCGTGAGACGTTGCCGCGGCTTGTTCGGCTCGCCCTGCGCAACCCGCAGGCGCCGCGCGCCGAGGCGGTGCTCGCCGAGGTGGTGCACACCGTTGACCTCGTCCTGCACGCGGCGATCGTTAGAGGCTCAGGCAATCACACGAGGGAGCGAAAGCTGCTTTCGCTGGGCTGCGTCGCGGGTCTCGACGACGGAAGCCCGCTGCTGCAGGAGCTCGTTGCTCTGCGGCCCGACGGTCGCTGGCACCGCGTCGGTTCCGCGGCGGCGATGCCACAGCGCGTCTGGTCCAAGCTTGCGCAGGTCTCGGATCCCGCGGGTTTGCTCGACGGCTTCGATGATTGAAACCGCGGCGGCATTGATCGCGGGGTTCGCAGTCATGGCGGCAGTTCTCGCCGTCGGGGCGCCGCCGCCCCAGACACGGATTGCGGTACTGGTCGTTGCCGCTGCGGCCCGGTGGTGGGCGCACGAAACCACGCTTGCCGCCGGTACGGGTTGGACATGGCTCGATGCGCGGACGCTGGTCGCTCTGGAGGCTTGCGCAGCGCTCACCGCGGCCTTGTGCGCGACGGCGATGACCGGATTGGTCGTGCTGGTCGTGCCCGCGGCAGCCGTCGGTGCGTCGGCTGTGCGCGCCGCGGTGAAGGCTCGTGCGCGGGCTCTGCAGGTCATCAGGCAGGACGCGGTGCTCGAGGCCACGCGGATGCTCAGGCAACTTCTCGAGACTGGCGCGAGCAGCGTCAACCAGGCGATCGCGCTGCTCGCCGAACGCGGGCCAGTCGTCCTCCGCGCGGACTTCCAGACCATCGCTTCCAGGTCAATCGGCCGGCGGCAGGCGTGGAAGGACGCGCGCGAGCGAATCGCCGAGCCCCTGTTCGACATGCTGGCGGCCGCGGTCCTCATTCAACGGCCGGGTGGAGGCGAGCTCGTACCACTGTTCTCCGATCTCGAGTCGTCCGTCACTGCCGCGCAGGAGGTCGAGCGTGAAGCTCGCGCGCTTCAGGCACAGGCGCGCTCGGCCTCGACCATCATCGTTTCGCTGCCCATCGCGTTTCTTCTGATCCTGTCCACTCTTCGTTCGCCTTACCTCAATGCGTTCCACCAGCCGGCGGGCGAGGCATTTCTACTCGCGATGCTCGGCGTGATGTCGGCCGGGTACGTGTGGATGCGCCAGGTGCTGGAACTGCCTGGCCTGCAGCGGGTGCGGCTCGCCGATGCCTGATGTCCTGGTGCCGGCGGCTGCGCTTGCTGCAGGCGGCCTCTGCGCAGGTGCGGTTCTGCTGGTCGAGCACGCCACGCCCAGTTCCGACATTCGAAAGTCGGTGGGTCGAAACGTCATGAGAATCGGCGTCGCCCTACATGTTGGAGCTGCTCGTCGTCGACTGGCTCGAGACGTCGAGCGGGCCGGTTGGCGCGAATCGCCGGAGCGCGTGCTGGTGATGGCGTTGGCGGCATCGCTCTGTCTCGGCGTCCTCGGGGCAGCGGCGTCCCCCGCGGTTGCGATGTTTGGTGCTGCGGCCGGCGTCATCGCTTTTGGAGTCGTGCTCAAGGGCGCCGTGGAAAAGCGCCGCCGTCGCTATCTGGAAGAGTTGGTTCCCCTGCTGGAGCTGTTCACACTCGAATTGAGCGGCGGCGGCAGTGCGATCGCTGCCCTGGGGTCGGTCTGCGTGCAGGTCGAAAGCGAGTTGGCCGGCGATGTCCGCGCGATGCTCATCGCCTCACAACTCGCAGGTTCGACATCGTTCGAGGCGCGTCTCGTCGACTATGCCGAAAAGCATGAGATCGCGCCCCTGAGCAGCCTGGCCACGATTGTCGCCGCGAGCCGTGACTACGGCACGGCCGCCAGCCAGGGCGTGCGCGCGCTCGCGACCGATCTCAGGCGCGCCCAGCGTCGCGAGCTGATTGCGCAGAGCCGGCGTGCGCTGAACAACGTTCTGCTTCCGGCGGCGATTGCGGTTCTTCTCCCGTTCCTGGGAGTCTTGATGTTTCCCGCGGTCTCCGTGCTCCAGAAGAGCTTGCGTTGAGCCGCGCCAGCTCATCGCGAGGGGCAGCCATTCTGGAGTTTGCCCTGACATGGCCGGTGGCCCTGCTGCTCGCACTTGGGTGCGTCGAGCTGGCGGTGTGGAGCGCCGAATCTTTTGCGGTCAGGTCGGCTGCCCTGGCCGGAGCCCGCGCGGGGGCGGTCGCCGGAGCGAGCGCGCAGATGGCAACGCTGGTCACGATTCGCGCCCTTTCGCCAAGTCTGGTCGGCGTGCAGGCGGGCGCCTGGTGTCCGGGACAGTCTGGAGCTGCCCCGTCGGTTTGGGTTTGCGCCACGGACCTCGGCTCCGCGGTACAGGTTGAGATTGGCGGTTCGGTGCCGGCGCTCGTGCCGGTCGGACTGGGCTATGGATTGCCCGTCCACGCCCACGCCGAAATGCAGAAAGAAACCTTCTCGGCATGAGTCGAGGACAGTCCCTGGTTGAGCTCGCGGTATGCGCGCCGCTGGTCGTGCTGCTCACGCTTGGGACCGCAGCCGCGGTCCAGCTCATCGACGCGAGCGCCGGCCTGCAGGCTGCGACACAAGCCGCCGCGGCGGCGGCTTCGCGCGCCCCGGACGCGGCGAGCGCGGAAAGCGCAGGCCGTGCCCGATTCCAGGCCATGGTCGCGGACTATCCGCTGCGCTCCCCGCACCTGAGCATCACCTCAGGTCGGTTCAGCCGGAGCGACGAAGTCGTTGCAACGGCATCAGGCGCCGTCGACATCTCCTGGGCAGGGCTGTTCTTGCCCGGCCGGTTGACGCTGAGCGCGCGCGCCGTCGTCCCTCTTGAGGCGTGGCGAAGTCACGGTGCGCCTTCGTAATGTCCTCGGAGGGCGGCCAGGTTCTCGCATTCTTCGCGGTTGCCGTGCCGCTGGTGCTGCTGCCCGTCGCCGCCTACGCGGTGGACGCTACTACCCTTGCCGGCCGTGAGTCGGCGCTGCAGGCAGCGACCGCCCAGGCGGCGGAGTCGGCGGCTCAGCAGATCAGTGTCGCTGGGCTTCGCTCGAGCGGGGAGCTCTCACTCGACGCGGCGGCGGCCAAGCTCGTCCTGGAGCAGACCCTTGTCGAGGAAGAACCGGGCACGAGCATCGACTCGTACACGATCACCGGCGCAGCAGTCAGTGTCGCGACGAGCGAGCGCGTGAGGCTGCCTTTCAACGTGTTCAGCGACACAGTCGTCCTGCACGCGCACGCGACCGCACGCTTGGCGGCTGGCTACGACAATCCCGTTGACCGTTAGAGGCCGTGCCGCCAGGGCGGCGTAGCAGGACTGCTACGCTGCGGTCGATGGCAGACATTCCGGCGCGCGGTCTTCGGAATAAGGTCAGCGCGGTCTTGCGTCGGGTAGAGGCGGGCGAAACGCTTCGTGTGACAGTCAGCGGGAGACCGGTGGCCGAACTGGGGCCGCTGCCAGGTCGACCGCGGTCCATAGCTTGGGATGCCTTTCTGTCGGAAGCCGACCATTGGCGCGCCGATCCTGGATTGACCAAGGATCTGGCCGAACTGGTTCCAGATACAACTGACGACGCGGCCCCGCTGTGACGCCGCGGCACGGCCCGGTTCAGCTTGCGATCGCGGATACCTCGCGTCGAGCATGAGGCTAGCTCGAGCCAAGATCCGCCACAGGCTCTGCGGACAGTAGTAGCGAGGCCTTACGTCCCGGCAAAAGGGAGAATCGTCGCCATGCGAATCGCGGTGTTGTGCGACATCCACGGCAACCTGCCGGCTCTGCAGGCTGCCCTTGCCGAGCTCGAGAAAGCCGGCGTTGACCTGGTCGTTTTCGGCGGGGACGTGGCGGCAGGCCCGATGCCGGTCGAAACAATCGAGGTGCTCGCCGGCTACAGCGGTCCAGCCCGCTTCGTGCGCGGCAACGCAGACCGCCAGATGGTGGCGTCGTTCGACGGCAGACCCAGGGCCGGCAACCCGTCGGACTTATGGCTGGCGAGCATGCTCAACCGCACCCACCGCGATTTCCTGAGCACCTTCGAGCCGTCCGTGGAGGTTGAGGTTGACGGGCTGGGCGTGGTGGTCTGCTGCCACGCGGGTCTCGACAGCGACGAGGTGCCCATCATCACGCCCGCCACGCCGGACGATGTGATCGTCGAGGCCGTGGCCGCGGCGCATGGAAACCTGGTGGTGGCCGGTCATACGCACATGCAGTTCGACCGACGCGTCGCCGGTGGACGAATGGTCAACGCGGGCAGCGTCGGCAAACCCTACGCGGACGAGCCAGGCGCCTATTGGGCGCTGCTCGGCCCCGAGGTTCAGTTCCGCCGAACCGCATATGACTTTGCGGCAGCGGCTGATGCAGTGCGCACAACCGCCATCCCGCAACGCGAGGAGTGGGCTGCGGATGTCGTCCGTCCCCCAACTGCCGAGGAGGCGATCACGGTGTTTGAAAAGATGGCTGGAAGGCCCTATCCCCGCTAGGACAATCCCAAGAGTCGCTCGCCGTTGCCGAGCAGGACTTTCTGAAGCACTGTTTCTGGTAGGTCGAGCCCGCTCAGTTCCTCCAGGCAGCGCTTGGGCTGGATGAACGGGTAGTCGCTGCCGAACAGAAACTGGTCCTGCAGCCGGCCCTTCATGTCGCGCATCACCTCGACCGGTATGTAGCGCGGCGCCCAGCCGGAGATGTCGATGTAGAGGTTGGTCTTGTGCAGGGCCATGGCCAGCAGCTCGAGGTGCCATGGATAGCCGAAATGCGCGGCGATGATCTTGAGGTCGGGGAACGAGGCGGCGGCCGCGTCCAGGCGGATCGGCCGCGCGTAATCGAGCCGGATGCCCTGCCCACCCGGCTGCCCGGCTCCGATGCCGCTCGTCCCGGTATGGAACAGCAGCACCAATCCCAGCTCCTCGCAGCGCGCGTAGAGGGGCCAGTGCCTTTCATCGTCTGGGGCAAAAGCCTGGAGCGAGGGGTGAAGCTTGACGCCTTTCAGGCCAAGCTCCGCGATGCCATCGAGTTCAGAAACGGCGCGGCCCCCTTTCAGCGGGTCCACGCTGCCGAATCCCACGAAGGTCTTTGGGTGATCGCGGCACGCTTGCGCGACCAGCTCGTTCGGGACCCGCGGCCGGCCCGTCGCCGTCTCCGCATCCCACGCGAGCAAGACCGCAACCATGTCGAGTTCCTCGTAGTCATGGGCAAGCTCGTCCAGAGTCCGCCTCGCCACCTTGGAGCGGAAGTAGCTTTCCGCCGCCTCGACATAGCCCTTCATCGAGACGTCGAGCCACTCCGGGGTGGGCAGGTGAACGTGGAAGTCGATCGCTTTCATAGGTGGGTCGATGATTAGCTTGATGCAAGCCTCATTGCTGGTGCTGGCGGGCGGCGACAGCCGGCGGATGGGCCGCCCCAAGGCCTGGTTGGAGGTGGGGGACACCTACCTGCTCCGCTACGTGGCGGAGCGTCTGGCTCCCGCGTTCTCCGAAGTGATGGTCTCTTTCGCCGAGCCGGAGCAGCTCGAAATCCCTGTGCCGTACCGGGTCGTCTTCGACCGCCGCCCCTCGGCGGGTCCGCTGGCCGGCCTCGAGGCGGGCTTGGCCGCAGCCAGCAACGAGGTCATCTTCGCCGTCGCCTGCGATATGCCGTACGTGACGCAGGAGCTCGCGCAGATCGCGGTCAGCGCAGCGCGCCGCTGCGACGCCGCGCTCCCCCGGATGGATGGCCGGGCCGAACCGACTTGCGGCGCCTACCGGAGAACCGCGCTGCCTTTCATCACCGGCGCCGTGAACACGGGCCGGTTCAAGGCCGCCGATCTCGCGGCCGAGCTTGACGTCACCTGGCTGGAGCACCTCGACCCGGGCCTATTCAAGAGCCTCAACACGCCGCAAGACCTGGAGCGCTTTCATGCCGAATTCGCGTCGCGGCGATAATTGACGAGCATTTTGAAAATCGTCGTCACGGTCAAACAGGTCCCCGATCCCAACTCCAACCTCTCGCTGGAAGCGGACAACACGATTTCCCGCGAGAAAGAGGTTGTTCTCGACCCCGGTGACGAGTGCGGAGTCGAGGAGGCGCTGCAGCTCAAGGAAGCGCACGGCGGCGAGGTGATCCTGGTCTCCATGGGTCCCGAGCGCGCCAAGGACGCCATCCGCAAGGGTCTCTCGATGGGCGCCGACCGCGGCATCCTCGTCACCGATGCTCAGCTGGCTGGGGCCGACGCGCTCCTCACGGCCCGCGCGCTCGCGGCGGCGATCAAGGCCGAGAACCCTGACCTCGTGATCTGCGGGACGGAGTCGTATGACGGCAGCACCGGCATGGTGCCGCCGATGCTGGCCGAGCTCCTTGGCCTTCCCCAGCTGACCGTGGCGAAGAAAGTTGAGGTCGACGGGTCGAACCTCAAGATCCACCGCCAGACGGCGGACGGATACGAGGTCCTCGAAGCTTCCACGCCGGCCCTCATCACGGTGACCGCGGGCATCGCCGAACCGCGCTACGCCTCGTTGAAGGGGATCATGGCCGCGCGCTCCAAGGAGATCAAGCAGTTGGGCATGGGCGAGCTCGGCATCGAGCGCGGCGAGGTGGCCGAGACGATCGAGGGCCTCACCGACGCGGAGACGCGCAAGGCAGGCGCCGTGATCGAGTTCGACGGGACGTCGATCGATCGGATCATCCAGGTGCTTGCCGAAGCGAAGGTCATCTGAGCGTGGGCAAGATCTGGGTCTACGCGGAGCTGAACCAGGGGAAGGTGAACCCCACCGCGCTCGAGCTGCTGGCCAAAGCTCGCGAGCTTGGTGATGTCGAGGCGATCGCCCTCGGAACCGGCGCCAGGGCGGCCGCCGCGACACTCGGCCTGCACGGAGCGAAGGTCGTGCACGTCAACGAGGACAAGGCGTTCGACGATTACCTCGCCGAACCCGCCACCGACGCGTTGGCGGCGCTTCACAAGCAGGGCGCACCTGAGCTCATCCTTTTCGGCTTCACGCCAGACTCGCGCGACGTGGCGGGTCGCCTCGCCGCCCGTCTCGAGGTCGGGCTCATCTCCAACGCGGCGGACGTGGTCGCCGCAGACGGCGGGTTCGTCGCCAAGGTGCCTTACTTCGGCGGCGCGAAGATCGCATCGATGAAAGCGAACAAGAAGCCCGCGATCGTGCTCGTCCGACCCAAGTCCTTCGAAGCTTCAGAAGCCGGTGGAACCGCCGAGGTGAAAGATCTCAGCGTCACGATCGACGCCGGCTCTAAGCGCTCGCACATCGTGGAGCGCGTGGTCGAGGCCTCCGAGAAGGTGAAGCTCGAGGACGCGAAGGTCGTCATCAGCGGTGGCCGGGGCATGGGCGGTCCCGACAACTTCCCGTTGCTCGAAGACCTCGCCGGCGCGCTCGGCGGCGCCGTCGGCGCCAGCCGCGCCGTGGTCGACGCCGGTTGGGTGCCCTATTCGATGCAGGTGGGGCAGACGGGCAAGTCGGTGCGGCCGGGCGTCTATATCGCAGTGGGCATCTCAGGCGCGATGCAGCACACCGTCGGCATGAAAGCTTCCAAGGTGATCATCGCCATCAACAAGGACGCCGAGGCGCCGATCATGAAGATGGCCGACCTTGGTGTCGTCGGCGACGCCCTCAAGATCGTCCCGGCTCTCACCGCCGCGGTCAAGGCCAAGAAGCGCTAGAGCAACCCGAGGCCCAAAAGCTGCTCGTCGAGCGCGTGCGCCTGCGGCGGGCCAAGGACTTCGAACCCGCCGATGCGATTCGCGAGCGGCTGCGCACGGGCGGGTGGGACGTCGTCGACAGCGCCCAGGGGAGCGAGCTCAAGCCGCTGAAGGCCCCGGCCGGCGTCGCGCCGGCCCCGACGCCCCGTGCGGTCACCCTCCTCACGATCGTGCACGGCTGGAAGCCCGACGCCGAGCGCTGGCTCCTCTCGGTCTTCACGCACTGCAAGGCGGACTTCGAAGCCCTGATCGTCGACAACTCGGGTGACGAGCGCATCGCCGCCTGGCTGGAGAGCCGCGCGGCCGAGCGTCTCCGCTCGGTGAGGCTGCAGCCTCCCCTCGGATTCGGGGCGGCCGCCAATGCCGGTATCGACGCGGCGGCGGGCGAGGTGGTGATCCTGTTCGACTCGGGCGTGGACCTGACGGGGGACGCCGTGACGCCGCTTGTGGCGGCGCTGGCCGATCCCTCCGTGGTGGTCGCCGGGCCGTACGGCTTGCGCGGCCAGGGGACCCCGAAGGAGTTCGCCGCCAGCACGGGGCCCGAAGTGGACGCGATCGAGGGCTACTGCATGGCCTTCCGGCGCGCTGACGCCCAGGCGCTGGAGGGTTTCGACCCGAGGTTCCAGTTCTATCGCATCGCCGACATCGAGTTCAGCTTCCGGCTCCGCGACCGGGGCGGTCGCGCGGTGGTCGTGCCCGACCTGCCGCTCGAGAAGCACGAGCACCGGTTGTGGGAGGCGACCGATCCGAAGGAGCGCCAGCGCCTGTCGAAGCGCAACATGTACCGGTTTCTCGACCGGTGGGGCCAGCGGACCGACCTTTTGGTCGGTCAATAGAATTCGCTGCGGTGGGTGACGACTACCCGGCCCGGATCTCCGACTTGAAATCAAGGCGGGCCAAGAATCTCGCCATGGGCGGCGCGGCGAAGATCGAAAAGCAGCACGAGCGCGGCAAGCTGACGGTCCGGGAGCGGCTCGACCTGCTGTTCGACAAAGACACGTTCCTGGAGCTCGGGCTCCTGGCCCACCAGCAGCCGGTGCGCGGGGCCGAGTCGGACCCCGACGGAACGCCGGCGGACGGTGTCGTCACCGGCCACGGCCTGGTCGACGGCCGCCAGGTTTGGGTCATCGCCTACGACTTCACGGTGATGGCCGGATCGATGGGCGCGGTGGGCGAGCAGTTCAAGGCCGCGCGCGTGCGCGAGCTCGCGCTCCGCTACCGCAAGCCGCTCGTGTGGCTGCTGGATTCGGCCGGCGCGCGGATCCAGGAGGCGGCCGGCTCGACCTTCGCCGGCACGGGCTACCTCTTCGCGGACCAGGTGGTCATGTCGGGTGTCATCCCGCAGGTCGCGGCGATGCTCGGGCCTTGCGCTGCCGGCACCGCCTACATCCCAGGCCTGTCCGATTTCGTGCCGATGGTCAAGGGCACGTCGTCCATGTCGCTGGGTGGCGCGCGCCTTGTCAAGGCGGCGACAGGCGAAGACGTCACGGACCATGACATGGGCGGTTCGCAGGTCCACTGCTACGAGTCCGGAGTGGGGGACAACGAGGTCGCCGGCGACCGCGAGTGCATCGAGATGGTGCGGAGGTTCCTGTCCTACCTTCCGTCCAGCAACACCGAGGCGGCGCCGTTTGTCGAGTCCACCGATCCGGCCGATCGCCTGGTCGAGGGCCTGGACAAGATCGTGCCTGTCAGCCCCCGCGCGGCCTACGACGTCAGGAAGGTGATCAAGGCCGTGTTCGATCAGGACAGCTGGTTCGAGATCAAGCCTTCGTGGGCGAAGAACATCGTGATCGGGCTCGCCCGCGCCGCCGGCCATCCGGTCGGAGTGGTGGCGAACCAGCCGATGCAGAAAGGCGGCATCCTCGATTCCGACGCTGCCGACAAGGCGGCGCGCTTCATCCGTATGTGCGACG
>DATMKM010000040.1:0-8700 GCA_035571315.1 Candidatus Acidiferrum sp. | reverse complement strand
CAGGCCGCGATCGATGCCTACGCGATGAAGGACGGCTCGACCGAGATGGACGCCTACCTCGAGGGCTGGCGCAGGGGACCTGTCGAGGAGCGCTTAGGCGCGCCCGACGAGGTGATCGACGCGGTGGTCGAGGAGCTGACGGCCGCGCACCCGCGGTCCCGGCTCATGAAGCCCCAGGCCTAAGCGACAGCGCCAGCCCGCTCGCCTTTCGTGCCAGCTTTTTGGCCACCGCAAACCGGGCATCGCCGGCCGCGTCCCCCAGATTGACTTCGATGAGGATCAGCCCGGATTCCGCCGCGGCGGCCGCAAGGGTCGCCCCCACGACGGCGTCCGCGCGCAAGTTGGGATTCCCGCGTTTGGCAAGCTGGACGGCCAGCTCGGCAACCTCCGCCGCAGCCCGGACCATGCGGAGCGGAACGTCCACTGTGTGGGCGTGGGCCGCTGCGAGCTCCTCTTGCGAGCGCACCGCCTCGACGAACGCCAGGTATGCCTGCGCATCCTCCTCGATGAGCCCGAAGGTCTCCAGCCGCAGCGCGTGAGCTCGCTCGAGCGCACCCGCTGCGCCTTCCCACTGCTTTTGCGACAGCCGCGCTGACTTTTCGACCAGCGCAGCGGCGGCCGCCACAACCGCGGCGCACGCGGATCCGCTAGCTGGAGCGGGGTCCCTGGAAGCGATCTTCTCCAGCAGGTAGTTCAGGCGCGCGAGGTTCTGTTCGGCGGAATCAGTCAGCGCCGATCTCCCGCCTGCGCCTCTCCATGAACTCCTTCAGCTCTTCATCGACGCCAGGATCGATGCCTGGGTCGGGATATTCAGCGAGGACCTGCTTCCACTTCTCCGCGGCCACCACGTCAGCCGTCCGCGCCCCGAAGCGGTTCCAGCGATCGAAGTTTTCGGTCGACGAGATCCAGGGCCTGTAGAAACCGGTGCGGTAGTTGCGCAGCGTGTGCTCGGCGCCGAGGAAGTGCCCGCCCGGCCCGACCTCGCGCATCGCGTCCATCGCCATGTTCTCCTCATCCACGGGCATGCCATGGGTCAGGATCCACTCGAACATCCGAAGCGCCTCGACGTCGATGATGAATTTCTCGTACGAGGCGAGCAGGGCGCTCTCCAGCCAGCCCGCCGCATGCAGGACGAAGTTGACGCGGCCGAGAATGGTCGGCCACATGCACATCATCGATTCGTAGGCGGCCTGGGCATCGGGCGCTTTGGACGAGGTCATCGCGCCACCACCGCGGAAGGGCAACCTGTAACGGCGCGCCATCTGCGCGCTGGCGAGGATTCCCATCGCCGATTCGGGCGTGCCGAAAGCCGGGCTGCCGGACTGCATGTCGGTGTTGGTGAGGAACGATCCGTAGACGCTCGGCGTCCCTGGCCGGATGAGCTGGACGAGCGCGATGCCGGCCAGCGCCTCGGCGGTCTGCTGCGCGACCGAAGCCGCCAGCGCCATCGGCGACATCGCGCCGGCCATCAAGAATGGTGTGACGATCACCGGCTGACCAGCGTCGGAATACTCGAGGAGAGCGCCCAGCATCCGATCGTCGTAACGCAGCGGGCTGTTGACGTTGATCAGGCTGATGATCGCGGGAGTCTTCTCGATCCTGTCCCGCCCGCCGAAAACGATCGAGGCCATCTCGATCGTGTCGCGCGCGTTCTCCGACGAGATGACGCTCCCCATGAAGGGTTTGTCGGTCCACCGCATGTGGGAATAAACCATGTCCAGGTGACGCGTCCCCAGGGGGAGGTCCTCGGGCTCAACGGTCGTGCCGCCCGCGCAGTGGATCTGGTCGATGGCCTGGGCCAGCTTGTCGAAGTTGTTGAAGTCCTCGATCGTCGCTCCGCGCCGCCCACGCTCCAGATCGGTGATGAAAGGCGGACCATAGACCGGGGCGGTGACGACGTTGTCCCCTCCGAGCACGACCGACCGCGCGGCGTTGCGGGCCTGCAGGGGGAAGGTCTCGGGCGCCTTGGCGACCTGCTCGAGGATGAACGCCCGGTCGAACCGGACCCTGCTTTCCTCCACTTTCATCCCGGCCTTGCCGAAGATGTCGCGTGCCCGCTCGTGCAGGAAGTCGACGCCGATCTCCTCGAGGATGGTCATGGCCTGCTCGTGGATGGCCTGCTCCTCCTCCTTGCTCAGGAGGTCATAGGGCTTCAGGCGGTTCTTCCACATCGGCGTTAGCAATCTTGCTACAGAGCAGGCATGTGATAACGTAGTCCCTGCCCATTGGGGTGCTTGGTCCCGCCTGGGGACCCCTTTTTGAACTCACTTGATCCCAATTTCACGCTTAACCCGCGTATCGACACTCAGGTCTGCCTGACGTGAGCACGCCCAATCCCGGGGACGTTCTACCGCTGTGGAATCCAGACATTCCGGGCGAGGAAATCCAGGCGGGCCGGCTTGGGATCCGCGTGCGGCCGGGCACCCCCGCCGCGGCCAAGGTGCTCGCCATGGAAGCCGCCGGAGGCGCCGAGCTGCTGCGCCAGGTGCTCGAGGACCAGCGGATCATCGACGGCATCTACACGATCGTCAAGCCCGAAAAGCCGCTCGAGTTCACCGGCCAGGTGAGCACGACGTTGCTCACCGGTAAGCTCGGCCGGACTCCGATGGGCCTCGCCCTCGAGATCACGGACTGGCAGGACCTGGACGGCGAGTACGAGATGGAGAAAAACCGCCTGCGCCTGCGCTACCAGGAGCTGCACGTGGTCAAGGAGTGGGACGGAGACCTCGAGGGGTTCACCGCCATCCAGCTGCGCGAGCAGGCCAAAACCCTGCCGATCCTCGATTCGACGATGCGCTTCATCGAGCACCTCCGCGACTACCGCGAGAAGCTCGCCGAAGCGGCCGTCCGCCGCTACGAGGCGACCGAGCAGTGGATGGAGTGCCCCAAGTGCGAGGCTGAGGTCCCGACCTCGAACGGCATCCACTGCCCCGAGTGCGGGGAGGACATGCGCGGTGGCGAGTACGTGCGTGCGGTCCTGCACCTGGTCGACGACGCGGAGGGCCGGATCTACCGCGGCATCGACTCGCTGACGGTGCGCTCGGCCGGCTTCCCCGAGTACCGGGGAATGTCGCTCGACCGCATCCAGGGCTCAAACCTCTGGGTGAGCTTCCGCCGCTACGACCCGCTGCCCGACGAAGGCATCGTGCTCCCGACGGCCAGCGTCGAGATGTTCGAAGCGCAGCGCTCGGTCATCCGCCAGCTCCAGATCGGCAGCCCGCGCACCGGGGCCATGGCGGCTGAGCTGGGCGACACCGGGTGGCTCGGCAGCCCGCCCCGCGTCCCGCTCGACGGGAAGAAGGCGCATCACCTGCCCGACCCGAACGAGGAGCAGGCCGAGGCCGTCGCCCGCGTCATGGGCATGCGGCCGGGCCAGATGTACCTCATCCAGGGCCCTCCGGGAACCGGCAAGACGACGGCCATCGTGGAGTCGATCCGGCGCATCCTCGGGCGCAACCCCAACGCCTCGATCCTCATGTCCTCGCACTCCAACGACGCGGTCGACACCGGGCAGGAGCGGCTCCTCGGCTTTTCGCACGTTCGGCAGGCGCGCATCGCCGAACCGGGCAAAGTGCCCCGCCGGCTTCGCCCGACGCTCGTCGAAAGCGACGACCTCGAGCCGTACAACCTGGTCGCCGGCACGTGCAACAGGCTCGCGATCGACTCGCGCCTGCGCTTCAAGGTTTTCGACTGGCTGATCCTCGACGAAGCGAACAAGGTGCGCGCCAACGAGGCGCTGGCGCTGATGCCCCTGGCCAAGCGCTGGGTGATGATCGGCGACCTCAAGCAGCTGCCGCCGGTCATGGAGGAAGCCGCGTCCACCTTCAAGGTCGAGCAGCCGCTCGACGAGCTCGTCCGCGACGACAGTTTCTACGGCTGGATCTGGGACAAGGTCCCGGCCAGCTCCAAGATCATGTTGCCCCGGCAGTACCGGATGCGCGAGCCGATCGGCCGCGTGGTGTCGGACCTCTTTTATGAAGGCAAGCTCATCCACGAAGCCCCACATCCCCGCATGCCGCTGCCCTGGCCGTTCGATCGCGAGCTGGTCTGGGTCGACACGGGAGCGCAGGACGAGTACCGCGACGCTCAGCGATCGGTCGCGAACGAATTCGAGGTGGCCCTGTGCAAGGACATCACCTCGATCATCCGGCGCCGGGTCCGCAAGGCCAAGCTCGCCGTGATCGCGATGTACGCCTCGCAGGTCAACCGGTTGTCCTCCGCGCTCAAGGGCATCGTGCCGCCCGACGACATCGAGTCGGTCGACGCGTTCGAAGGCCGCGAGTCTGACGCCGTCATCCTGTCCCTCGTCCGGTCGAACGACCGGGCGGCGATCGGCTTCCTCAACGACCCGAACCGGGTCAACGTGGCCATCTCGCGCGCCAAGAAGCTGCTCGTCATCGTCGGCGACTCCAAGACCGTGATCGGAGGCGCACCCGAGCTCTTCGGGCCGCTCTTCGAGCACTGCAAGGAGGAGGGCCTGGTGGCGGGCGTCGGAGCGGTGGTCACGGCCTGCCAACGAGTGGGAATTCGCTCCCAGGTGCAGCGGCTGTCGCGCCCCCACCGAGGCGATCGCCGGACCCGCCGGCGCCGCCGCGGACAGCGCCCCGGCGAAGGTGCCGTCAACGGCGAGGGCGCTGTGGCCGGAAACGGATCCGAGCCGGTGCTCGAGCCGCTGGAGGCTGAGGCGTCGCCGGCCACCAACGGCTCGACTGTCTCAGTACCTGCGCCGGTCGAATCGTCATCCGAGTCCGAATAGATTCATGCTCGCTTAAGCTTCGCGCTGCCTGGATGAGCGATCTGTGCGTTTTCTGCGAGATCCTGCGCGGCAACGAGCCGGCGAGCTTCACCTACCAGGACGACACCGTGGTCGCCTTCATGGACGTTCAGCCCATCACCCGTGGCCACATGCTCGTCGTGCCGCGCGAGCACGCAGTGCTCATGGCTGACCTGAACGAGACGGTGGCCATGCGTAGCTTCCGTGTGGCGCGTCAGCTGGCTTCCATGGCGCGCGCCAAGCTCGGTGCGACAGGCGTGAATCTTTTCGTGGCCGACGGCGAAACCGCATTCCAGGACGTCCCACATTTCCACGTGCACGTGATTCCGCGCTACGCGAACGATGGTTTCGGCTTGACGTTTCCAGACGCCTACAGCCATCCGCCAAGCCGGGCTGAGCTGGAGACGATCGCCTCGGCGCTTCACGCGTGATGCGTTAGGTCGTAACGGTCACCATCAGCGAGTAGACGATCACGTACATCGGGCACGCCACCCCCGAGGGGCAGGTCGGGCTCCCAAAGGCGGTCACGTCCACCTGGCCCACCGACCTGGCCTGAAACGCAGCCAGCGTGACGCCGCGCACCGCGGTTGCCGCGGGGTCGACGATCGGGCTCAGGATCGCCTCGTTGCTCGAGCGCGGCTGGGTCCAGTTGTTCATTCCGCTGCCCGCATGGAGCACGACCTCGAGCTTCTGGCCCACGCGAATCGAAGCCGCCCTTGTCGTCTCGGTCACCGTGACGTCGAAACCCAAGGGGTTCGAGCTGGCGCTCGGAGTGGGGCTGGGGCCAGCACCCGTACCGACTCTGCCACAGCCGGCAATGAGAACAGCCGCGGCCACCACCAGCATCGCGCTTCTCATCTCACAGACGTAACGAACCGGCCTCGGGGAGCGTAACGACATAGGTGCACGACAACACACCTCCATCCGCCCGGCGTGCGTGCACCAGGCGCCGATCGATAACATCGGCAGCTTACGTGCGCACGGCTCTTCTCCGGAACCTGGTGATCGGTTGCGTGGTCGCCGTCGCCGTCGCGGCATGCGGCGGCGGGGCGGGACCGGCTGCGGTCGGCTCGCCATCCGTGCTTACCGGGGCCCTGAACCAGGGATTGATCGCCTACCTGGCCGACCAGGGCGTTGGCGTGCTGGACCCGGCGACCGGCAAGTCCACGATCGTGGCTCCCATGCCCGCCGGCGCCGCCTTTCGAGTCGCCGGGCCAGTGTGGGGACCCGCCCCGGGTGTTGCCTACCCGGTGCTGTACTTCACGATCCACGACGACCGACCCGCCGAGCGGCGCACCACTCCGGGCGTGGTGCCCTACGACTGGATCTTCCGAGTCGACCCGTTCACCGGGACGATCCAGCCGATCGCGGCTTCTCAGGACTCGCAGAGCGAGGGGCCCATCGGGCTGGTCGCCAACTCGCATTACGTCGCCCTGTCGGTCGGGTGCTGCGCCAGCTACGAGGTAGACGCGCTCGACGTGACCCAGCCGCTCAGCGCGATCAAAGTGCTGTCGAAGCCCCCGACCCAGGCCGCCTTCTTCACCGAAGGCGCCGCACCGGGGGTGTCGGGATTGCTGGCCGTTCGCGAGTTCGGGACGGGGACCTGGTACTGGCTCAACGCGGACGCCGGAGTGCTCAACCCGTTCCCGTTGACGCTGGGTCCGGATGACGGACCGATCGCCATCTCGCCGGACGGCACGCTGGCGGCGGTCTCGCTACCGGACAAGGGCGCCGTGATCGAACCCATCAACTCCGGCATCCCGCTGGCCACCCCAAGCGAGAGCTCCTCGGCCGTGGCGTCGGCCCCGGCGACGGCCTCGCCTCACCCATCGCCCACGCCATCCGCATCAATTGCCGCGCCAAGACGGATCAACTCGGCCCTGCCTCACGTCGACGACCTCGCCTGGAGCCCAGACGCCAAGCAGATCGCGCTGGCGGTGAATGGAGAGCTCGAGCTGTACGCCTCGTCGGGCGCCGATGGCACGCCTCCAACGAAGAAGTACCTCACCGGCGGCAACGTCATCGGGGTGGACTGGTCGGCACCGATGCCCACGAAGACGGCGGCGATGCTCAAAGCCGGTCCTGGGCCGCAGGCGATGGTCGATGCACTGCTCACCGCGACGATGCTGCCGGCAGCCGCCGACACTCCGGCCGCCCGCCCTGAGACGAAGATCTACCTCTGGCAATTCGATTCGACGAGCGCCTCGCCGATTGCGTCGATTGCTGATGCGACTCCCGCCGTGCTGTCCCAATATCCACCGCTCGCGGCCGGCGTCGTGTTCTATCACTGGGCTGCCTCGACAAGCTGGCAACTGATCGGCGGTTGTTTCCGCTATCGAGTGGTCATCACCGGCAGCGTGGCACCGACAGCCTCGACATTCGGACTGGCGAGCAACGCCCCGTGCAACGCACCGACGCCGAAGACGCCGCCCTCGCCGAGTGTGAAAGCGACCGCTTCGCCCTAAGCGGAATCCCTAGCATGGGAGCGTGGCGGGTACAGACTTCCTAGCGAGCCACGCGGAGTCGCTTCCGAACAAACCCGCTGTCATTCTGGGCGACCAGACCCTCGAGTTCGCAACTTTGAATCGACGCGCCAACCGAGCAGCCCACGTTTTCGAGAGCCTCGGGTGCAAAGCCGGTGACCGTGTCGCACTCATGTCGTTCAATTCCATTGCCGGGTTCGAGATCGCGAACGGAGTGCGGCGGTCTGGCACGGTGGTCGTACCCGTCAACTACCGCTTGCGCGGACCCGAGATCGCGTACCTGCTCAACGACTCGGGGGCCAAAGTGGTCGTGGCGGGCCCCGACCACGTCGACGCGGTGGCTGCTGCACAAACCGTTGTGACAGGCGATCGTCGCTTCATCGCGATCGGCGACCGTAAGCCCGAGGGCTGGCTCTCCTATCGGGCGTTGATGGACAGCGCTTCCGACACGCCTCCCCCGGACCCGGCGGGCGATGGACTACTCGCTTCGATGATCTACACCTCCGGCACGACCGGCCATCCCAAGGGAGCGTGGCGTCCGAACGGAGTGAACCTCGCCAACGTTCTGCAGGTGATCTCGATCTTCGAGCTGAGCCAATCCGACGTGCACCTGCTCTGCGGACCGGGCTACCACAGCGCGGTGGCGTTTTTCTCGACGCTTCACCAACTGCTGGGTGCGACCGTGGTGGTCCAACCGAAGTTCGCGGCAGATGACGCGCTCGACCTCATCCAACGCCATCGCGTCTCGACGACGTTCATGGCGCCGACACTTTTGCAGCGCCTCGTGGACGCGCAGCTAGAGCGGCCGCGAGACGTTTCGTCGCTGCGAGCGCTGATTCTCGGCGCAGCGCCATGCCCGTACGAGCTGAAGGTGCGCGCCGAAGCGGTGTTCGGGAAAGTGGTGTGGGAGTTCTACGGCGCCACTGAGACAGGCATCAACACCGTGCTGCGACCGGAGGACCAGATGCGAAAGCCCGGCTCGTGCGGCACCGCGGTGCCAGGACAGGAGATCCGGCTCGTCGGGGCCGACGGGTCGGAGGTCCCCGACGGCGAGCCGGGGGAGTTCATGGTCCGCAACACGTGGCTGGCCGAGTACTACAACCGTCCTGACGCGACAGGTAAAAGCCTTCACGACGGATTCTTTTCTGTGGGCGATGTCGCGTACCGCGACACTGAGGGCTACTACTACATCTGCGACCGGCGCATCGACATGATCATCTCGGGCGGCGTGAACATCTACCCGGCCGAGATCGAAGCGGTGCTGCATGCCCATCCGGCCGTGATGGACACAGCCGTAGTTGGCGTGCCGGACCCACAGTGGGGCGAATCCGTGAAGGCCGTCGTCCAGCTTCGAGCGGGCGCGACCGCGACGGAAGAGGAATTGATCGCGTTCTGCGCCGAGCGACTTGCGGGATACAAGAAGCCGCGGTCGATCGACTTCAC
>DATMKM010000039.1:0-8023 GCA_035571315.1 Candidatus Acidiferrum sp. | reverse complement strand
CTCGAGTGGGGCGATGCCTAGAATGCCCGCCATGGCCACCTGCTGGTACTGCAACTCGGAGCTGTCGGAGACTGCGCAGTACTGCCCGGCCTGCGGCCACAGCCAGGCCGACCACTCGTCCAGCCCACTGTTCGGTGTCGTCGACCCGGTCACGGGGATCTGGAACTCGAAGTTCATCAACGCCCTGATCGGCCAGGAGGCCAACCGCGCGATCCGCTACCACCGCCCGCTCTCAGTCCTGGTCGTAGAGCTGGACCATGCCGAGCACATCCACAAGGAGCTGGCCCCGATCCAGATCGAGGCCCTGCTGCGGGAGATCTCAGAGCGTCTGGGCCAGGCGATCCGGGACACCGACACGGTGGCCTTCCTGGACGCCGACGGACCGCCGCACTTCGCCATCGTGCTGCCCGAAACGAACGACGAGGGCGCGACGCTGGCCGCCGACAAGATCCGCCGTTCGATCGCGACCCACGACTTCTCGACCGCGGGGAACTGGCAGCGGATCACGGTCAGCTGTGGTGCGGCGACGATCGGCATCATGAGTCGAAACGACGAAGAGGCAGGCGTCATGAACCGCCGCGAGTACACCGGCAACCTGCTCCGCGAGGCCTACCAGGCTCTGGAGGCCGGGCGCTCCGGTGGAACCAACCGCACGTCCGTCGGCGCACTGCGAAGCCAGTAGCACCTAACCTCCATCTGTGACCCCAACCCGGATCTACTTGATCCGCCACGCCGACGTGCAGAACCCAAACAAGGTGCTGTACGGCCACCTCGACGGGTTCGATCTGAGCGCGCTGGGTCGGCTGCAGGCGGCCGCGGTCGGGGATCGGCTGCGCGAACAGGAGATCAGGCGGATCGTCCACAGCCCGCTGGCACGCGCGGCGGAAACGGCCCGGATAATCAATGAGCGGCTGGCGCAGCCGGCGGCCCTGGAGAGCGATCCGGACCTGCGAGAGGCCGAGTTCAGCCGCTACCTCCAGGGATTGCCTTACTGGCAGATACCTTTGCGCCGCCCGCTGTGGTTCGTGCACAAGGCCAAGCGCGGACTGCTCCCGGGCGACGAATCGATCGACCTGCTGGGCGGGCGTGTGCTCGCGGTGGCGCGCCGCATGGCGCGCGAGCGCCCGGGCGAGACCCAGGCGATCGTGAGCCACGCCGACCCGCTGAACGCCGCCTGGGTCCTGCTCGACGGAAGGGCCCACAACGAGCGCGAGATGTACCGCAAGTCGGTCGACAAGGCGGGCATGCTGCGCCTGGAGATGGACGGCGAGACTCCAAGGACATGGGAGTACATCCCGCCGCCCGCGGTGGCGAACCCCGCGACCGCCGCCGCCTGACCGTGGCGGACGCGGGGCCTACCAGCGGCTTTCCCGAGGGCTTTCTGTGGGGGACCTCCAGCGCGGCCCACCAGGTCGAGGGCGGCAATCGCAACTGCGACTGGTGGGAGTTCGAGCAAGAGTCCGGCCGGATCGCGGGCGGCGGCACCTCAGAGATCGCGTGCGACCACTACAACCGCTACCGCGAGGATTTCGCGCTCCTCAGAGAGATGGGCCAAAGCGCGCATCGACTCTCGGTCGAGTGGTCCCGCATCGAGCCCGCAGAGGGGGAATTCGATTCGCGCCAGATCAGGCACTACCGCGACGTGCTCGGCGAGCTGCGCGAGCAGGGCATGCAGCCGATGCTCACGCTCCACCACTTCACGAACCCGCTGTGGTTCATCCGCAAGGGAGGATGGACTGCTCCAGGAGCTGCCCGAGCTTTCCTTCCGTTCGTGCATCGCGTGGTCGATGAGCTCGGGGACCTCGTCACGTCGTGGTGCACCATCAACGAGCCGAACATCTACGCGGCGAACGGCTGGATCACCGGCGAGTTCCCTCCGGCACGCGTCGGAGACCTCACCAACTTTTACCGGGTCCTGGCCAACATGCACCGCGCGCACGAGCTCGCCTATCACGCCATCAAACGACGCTGGCCCGACTCGCCCGTTGGGCTGTCTCATCACAAGTTCCTGTTCCTGCCCGCGAGCCAAAAGCGCGCCGACCGGTTGGCCGCGCGCACGGCTCAACTCGTGGTCGATCGATGGCCTGTCGCCCCCGGAAGGTTGCGCAAGGTGGTCGAGGCGACATCGGACTTCGTCGGCATCGCGCACTACCACGGCCAGTGCGTCGCCTTCGACCCCACCCGGCCGCGAGAGCAGTTCATCAGGCGTTACAACGTCCCGGGCGCCCCGGTCACGGAGATGGGATGGAGCGCCGATCCCGGATGGATGCGCGGCGTGCTCGGCGAGCTGAAGGACCTCGGCAAGCCGGTCTACGTCACGGAGAACGGGCTGGCCACCGCAGATGACGTGGGCCGCCAGCGCTACCTGACCGACATTTTGGGGAATGTGCGCCTGGCGATCGAGGACGGCGTGGACGTGCGCGGCTACTTTCACTGGACGAACATGGACAACTTCGAATGGGCGCGCGGGTATGAGGCCCACTTCGGTTTGATCGCGGTCGATCGGGCCACGCTGGAGCGGACGATCAAGCCCTCGGGCCGCCTGTACGCCAGGATCGCAAAGGCAAATGGGCTCCTCAAGTCCCTAGACTCAGGCGCGTGAACCGGAAGGTCTGGATCTCCGGAGTCGCGCTCGCCCTCGGTTCGGTTTTGATGCTTTCCCTGGCGTGGGGACTCCAGCACGCGGCGCTCGCAAACCCTCCGCTTTTGGGGAAGACCGCGCCCAGGCTGGCCATCCAGACCGCCACCGGTGAGCAGGTCCGGGTGTGGCAGCTGCAGGGCAAGCCTGTGGTCGTGAACTTCTGGGCGTCGTGGTGCGAGCCGTGCGTCCAGGAGCTGCCGGTCCTTTCGAACGGGGCGACCGGCCATCCCGGAGTCGCGTTCGTCGGCGCCGACAACCAGGACACGACCAGCGGGTTCAGCAGCTTCGAGCAGCTGCACCAGCACCCATACCCGGCCGGGCCGATCGTGGTGGGAAGCTACCAGTCTTACGGCGTGGCGGGGCTTCCTGCCACCTTCTTCATCGACGCCCAGGGTCGCATCACGGCCTCGTTCACCGGACCGCTCGACACTCCGACGCTCGAGCATTACCTGGCGCTGATCTCCACATGATTCGATGGTCAATCCCCGCGCTGGTCGTCGCGGCGTGCGTCGGCTACCTGATCTACTCCGCCTCCGGCGGATCCGCCGAGTACTACCTCACGGTCAGCCAGCTGCGGGCGCACACGGTCAGCGGTGACGTGCGTGTGGCGGGCGTCGTGCAGAACGACGTGCAGAAAAGCGACGGCGGGCTCCAGGTGACGTTCACGGAGAAAGACGGGACTGCCTCTATGCCGGTCGACTACAACGGAACGCTGCCCGACATCTTCCAGCCGGGCATCACGGTGGTGGTGGAGGGACGGCTGGGATCGGACGGCGTCTTCCACGCGCGCACGCTCCTTGCCAAGTGCCCCTCGCGGTTCTCGACGACCCCTTACACCCAGTGATACTCGGATACCTGGGCTCGGGCGCCCTCCTGGCGGCCCTCGTCATGGGCGGCTTTTCCGCCGTGCTCTCGTTCTGGGCGGGGTTCTCGGAGAACGCGGTGATGGTCCAGGTTGGAAGGCGGGCTTTCTACGCCGCAGCGGCGATGACCGCGGTCGCGAGTGCGGTGCTCATGTGGGCGCTGCTCAGCCATGACTTCTCGCTCGCCTACGTCACCGAGCACACGGACCTCTCGACGCCCACGGCGCTGGTCGCGGCCGGATTCTATGGAGGCCAGGAGGGCTCGCTTCTGTACTGGGCTCTCGTGCTCGGGGTGCTCGGCAGCGTGTCGCTTGTGGCGAGCGCGTCGCTCGGTTTAAAGGTCGCCGGCTTCGCAGCCGGGTTGATGGCCGCCATCCTCAGCTTTTTCCTCGTCGTGCTCGCGCTCGTGGCGAGCCCCTTCGATCTGCTGTCGATCACCCCGCCGGACGGGCTCGGGCTCAACCCGGTGCTCCGCGACGGCGGGATGCTGATCCATCCGCCGGTGATACTCGCCGGTTTCGCGGCATTCGCGATCCCGTTCTGCTTCGCCTCGGCCGCGCTGCTGGCCGGCCGGCCCGATTCCGCCTGGATCGCGCACACCCGCCGCTTTGCGCTCATCGCCTGGAGCCTGCAGACGACCGGGCTCGTCCTGGGCATGTGGTGGGCGTACCACGTGCTCGGGTGGGGCGGCTACTGGGGCTGGGACCCGGTCGAGAACGTCGCGTTGATGCCCTGGCTCGCGACGACCGCGTACCTCCACTCGTCGATGGTCCAGGAGACCCGCGGAAGGCTCCGCACCTGGAATTTCGGCCTGGTCATCCTCGCGTTCCTCCTGGTCGTGTTCGGCACCTTCATCGTGCGCAGCGGGGTCGTGCCGTCGGTGCACACGTTCGCGATCAGCGCCATCGGCCCGTGGTTCCTGGTTTTCCTGTTTGTCTGCGTCGCGTTCTCGGTCGTGCTGCTGACGGTTCGGTCCGGCGTCGCGGTCGGCGGCCGGCATCCCGTGGCCCCGGTCTCTCGCGAGGGCGCGTTCGTGCTCCAGAACCTGCTCCTGATCGGAGTGGTCGCGGTGGTGTTCTGGGGCACGATCCTGCCCCTCGTCTCGGGCCTCTTCGGACAGGAGCGCGTGGTCGACGCCTCCTACTACGAGCGGGCGGCCGGCCCGCTGCTCGTCGTGATCCTCGCGTTGATGGCGGCCGGGCCGCTTTTGCCCTGGCGGCGCGCCGCGAGGCTGCCATCGCTCCGGGCGCTGGCGTGGCCCGCCGCCACGGCGCTTGTCGCGCTGGTCGTGCTGTTGGTCGCCGGCGTCCGCTCGATTCCGGCACTCCTCTCGCTCCCACTCGTCGCGGCGGTCGTCGCCACCTGCTTCATGCAGTACGCGCGTTTGAGCGCCGGCTGGAAGAGCCTGCCGGCGGCGCTGGTGCGGCGGCGGCGGCGCTACGGCGCGTACCTCGCGCACCTGGGGCTCGCGGTGCTTGTGGCCGGGATCGGGGCCTCCCATTTCTGGCAGCAGGAAAAGGACGTGACCCTCGCGCCCGGCCAGTCGGTGACAGTCGCGGGCTACACGCTCACCTACACGGGTACGGAGCAGCGCCAGCTGGCCGACCACAGCGAGCTCGTCGCGGCGATGCGATTCGGCGACTCGACCCTCGAGCCGGCCCTTGCGACGTACGCGGGGCTGGGCGGCCAGTCATTGACGCACGTGGCGATCAACACCACGCCCGTGGCTGACATCTACGTCGTGCTCGCGGGCACCAACGCCGACGGCTCGGCCGCCTTCAGGGTTTTTGTCAATCCGCTCGTCAGCTGGATCTGGGCGGGCGGGGCGATCATCATCTTCGGCGTGGTGCTCGGCAACCTCGGAGAGCGCGCCCCGGCGGTCGAAGCGGTCAGGCGGCGCGTGGCCGCGTCGGTGCCGGTCTAGATGGCGCTCATCGTCGCGACCCTGCTCCTGTTTGCCGCCGGCCCGTTCGTCTTGTGGCCGCTCATCAAAACACCTCCGGATACGGACAGATGAGCATCCTCGTGGCGAACGGTCTGACCCACTGGTTCGGCCACGAGGTCGCGCTCGAATCCGTCGACCTGACGATCGACTCTGGCGAGCACATGGCGGTGCTCGGTGAGAACGGAGCGGGCAAGACGACGCTGCTCCGCATCCTCGCCACGGCCGCGCGCCCGACCTCGGGCCGGCTCGAGATCATGGGCCTCGACGCGCTTCGCGAACGCAGGCGCCTCCGGCAGCGCATCGGCTACGTGGCGCACGCACCCGGACTCTACCCGGCGCTGTCCGCGCAAGAGAACCTCGAATTCTTCAGCACGCTCCAGGGCGTGAGCCGGACGCGGGTGGAGGAGACGCTGGACCTGGTCGGGCTAGCAGCCGTGGCCCGCCGAGCGGCCGGCCTGCTGTCGCGAGGCATGCAGCAGCGACTCGCCATCGGCCGCGCGATCCTGCACGACCCGAAGCTGCTCGTGCTCGACGAACCGGATGCGAGCCTCGGTTCCGACGGAGCCGACCTGCTGGCCGCGGTGATGAGGGAGCGGACCGTCGTGCTGGCGACTCACGACCATGCTCTGGCGAACCGGCTATGCCAGAGGACGCTCACCCTGCGCCACGGCCGATCGGTCGGCACGGCGACTCGCCTGCACGTGGTCAAGTGACGAACCCCGTCGTCGTCGCGGTCGCGGTGGCGCGCAAGGATCTTCGGGCGGAATGGCGCACGCGCGAGCTGGTGCCGGCGCTGGCGCAGTTCGTGATCCTTGCGTTGGTGATCGCCAACTTCGGTTTTCAAATCGACGCGCGCAACGCGTCGTCGATCGCGCCCGGCATCCTGTGGCTCGCGCTCGTCTTCGCCGGGCTCGTCGCGTTCGGCCGCGCGTTCGCCGCGGAGCGCGAGCAGGCTTCGCTGGAGGCGCTGCTGATGACGCCGGCGTCGCCGGTCGCGATCTTCGCCGGGAAGGCACTGGCCGCGACACTGCTCCTGGTCGGATGCGAGGCGGTGCTGCTGCCCGCGCTGGCCCTGTTCTTCGGCACGCCGCTCACCGTGCAGGTGGTCGCGGCGGTGCTGCTGGCCACGATCGGGATGGCCGCGCTCGGATGTCTTTTCGCCGCGATGGTGGCCCGCGTGCGCGCCCGCGAGCTCCTGCTTCCGCTGCTCACGCTGCCGCTCTGGATTCCTTTCATCGTGGCGGGCGGGCAGGCGGTGCAGGTCGCGATGGGTGCGAGCGGGAGCTACGACGAGGCGATGGCTCTGCTCGTGGACTTCGACATACTGTTCCTCGTGCTCACGTCGCTCGCGGCGCGCTTCGTGCTGGACGAATGACAGGGCCGATTACGCGCGCCCGCCTGAACAGCTACGACAGGGCGGCCGCCACCGCCGTCGCGCTGATGCTCGTCGCGGGCGCCACGATCTTCCTGTACGCGCCGACCGATGCGCTGCAGGGAAATGTCCAGCGGATCTTCTACCTGCACGTGAGCGCGGCCATCGCCGCGTACGGCAGCTTCGCGGTGGTGCTGGTCGGCGGGCTGATCTACCTGCGCAACGGCAGCCTGGTGGCGGATCGCTTCGCTCGCGCGGGGGCGCTGGTGGGCGTGGTCTTCACCACGGTCACGCTCGTGATGGGCATGCTGTGGGCCAAGCCCATCTGGGGCACCTACTGGACGTGGGACGCGCGGCTTACATCGACGCTGGTGCTCTGGATCATCTACGCCGGGTACCTGCTGGTGCGGCGCCTCGCCGAGCCAGGGCGGCAGGCTGCGCGCTTCGCGGCGGTGGTCGGCATCTTCGGATTCGTCGACGTCCCGATCGTGCAATTCAGCGTGACCTGGTGGCAGACGGTGCATCCGGGTCCGATCATCATCAACGACGCGCTCCCACCGCAGATGCTCGCGACGTTCTTCGTCACGATGGCCTGCACGCTCGTCCTGGCCGCGGTCATGATCGCGGTCCGCTACCGGATCGAGACGCTTGCCGACGGAGCGGTTTTCGAGCCGGCTCAAGTCGTGAGCGCTATCAGCTCGCGAGAAGCGGAGCCGGTCCGGTGATCTACCTCGTTTGCGCCTACGCCTTCGCGGTAGCCGCCCTCGGCGGGTACCTGGTCTGGTCGCTTCGCCGGCTCCGCCAGCTGGAAAAGACACGACCCGAGCGCTGATCGCCGGGGGCGGCCCGGCCGCAGACGCGGTCGCCGCAGGACTTCGGGATGCGGGGTTCGCCGGAGACGTCGTCCTGGTGGGCGCCGAGCCCGCGCTGCCGTACGAGCGCCCGCACCTCTCCAAGGGCTACCTGCTGGGCACGATCCAGCGCGAGAAGCTGGGGCTGCGGCCGGCCGAGCAGTATCGCGAGCTCGGTGTGGAGCTCCACCTCGGCGAGCGCGTCGCAGACCTGGGCGTGGGGCGCCGTGTCGCCGAGCTCGCATCAGGCGCGGAGATTTCGTGGGACGTCGCGTGCATCGCGACGGGATCGTCCGCGCGGCGCTTATCGGGATTCGAGGACGGGCTCTACCTGCGCGAGCTCGATGACGC
>DATMKM010000038.1:0-15444 GCA_035571315.1 Candidatus Acidiferrum sp. | reverse complement strand
GATGGCAACGGGGAGCGCGCCAAGCTCTCGCCGGCGGTGCGCAAGCTCGCGGCCGAGCACGGCATCGACGCCGCCTCCTTGCGCGGGTCGGGCATGGGTGGGCGGGTCACGCGGGACGACGTCCTGGCGGCCGTGGGATCGGGCCCAGCGGCCGCCGCGGCGCCGCCTGCTGCAGCAATCAGGCCCCCGGCTCCGCCGGCGCCGAAGGTGGCCCCGATCGACGGCACGCGCGAAGAGCTGGTGAAGCTCAGCGTGATGCGCAAATCAATCGCCGAGCACATGGTGCGCAGCCTCGCCACCTCACCTCATGCCTGGACGCTGCAGGAGATCGACGTCACCAACCTCGTGCGTTATCGCGAGGCTGAGAAGGAGAGCTTCAAGGCGCGACACGGCGCGGCGCTCACCTACCTGCCCTTCGTGGTCCAGGTCGTGTGTGAGGTGATCAAGCAGTACCCATGGCTCAACTCGACCTGGACCGACGAGGGCGTCGTCCTGAAGCGCTACATCAACATGGGCATCGCGGTCTCGATTCCGGACGGCCTCATCGTGCCGGTTCTGAAAGACGCGGACCGGCGAGGATTCACCGACCTGGTCCGCGCGCTCAACGACCTGATCGAGCGAGCGCGCACGAAGCAGCTCAAGGTCGATGACGTGCAGGGCGGCACGTTCACGCTCAACAACACGGGCGCAACAGGGTCGGTGGCCAGCCAGCCGATCATCAACCAGCCTCAGGCCGCGATCCTCACGACCGAAGCGATCGTGAAGCGTCCGGTGGTCATCAACGACGCGATCGCGGTCCGCCACATGATGAACATGTGCCTGACGTTCGACCATCGCATCGTCGACGGCATGATGGCGGGCCAGTTCCTCGGCGCGGTCAAGCGGCGACTCGAGGAGTGGACGCCCGGTAGCATCCAATTGTGAGCACGACTCAGCCCCTGACGCCCACGCCGATCCCGGATTGGATTCGGGTGCGCGTCACCGAAGGCGAGAACTTCAAAGACCTGAAGCAGATGGTGCGCAGCGGACGGCTGCACACCGTATGCGAAGAAGCGCGGTGCCCGAACATCTTCGACTGCTGGAACCGCCGCACGGCCACGTTCATGATCCTCGGCGACGTGTGCACCCGGGCCTGCCGGTTCTGCGCGGTGACCTCGGGCCGGCCCACCGAGCTGGATCTTGGCGAACCGCTGCGCGTCGCGGAGTCGGTGGCTGAGCTCGGGCTGAAGCACGCGGTGATCACCTCGGTAGACCGCGACGACTTGAAAGATGGAGGCGCCGGGATTTTCGCCCGCACGATTCGCGCGATCCGGCGGCGCAGCCCCGGTACGACGATCGAGGTTCTGACCCCGGACTTCCAGGGCAACCCCGAATCGGTGGAGACGGTGGTCGAGGCGGGGCCGGACATCTTCAATCACAACACCGAGACGGTGCCGCGGCTCTATGCGCGTATCCGCCCCAAGGCCGTCTACGCCAACAGCCTGGCCCTGCTGCGCCATGCGAAGGCCCTTGCGCCGCACATGGTGACGAAGTCAGGCCTGATGGTTGGGCTCGGGGAAACCGAGGACGAGCTCCTCGACGTCTTCCGCAACATGCGCGCGCACAACATCGACGTGCTGACTGTGGGCCAGTACTTGCGACCGTCGAAGCAGCACGCGGAAGTCGTGCGCTACTACCGGCCGGAAGAGTTCGCGCGCTTCAAGGAGCAAGCTCTCGCCATGGGCTTCGGACACGTCGAGGCCGGTCCGCTCGTGCGCTCCTCATACCATGCCGATGAACAGGTCCCGGTCCGTAAGAGCCTCCTGGCTGGGTAGGACTCCCTATCGGGAGTCCTGGGACCTGCAGGCGGAGCTGGTGTCTGCGCTCCGCGCTGGTGACGCGCCGGACAGCTTGCTGCTGCTCGAGCACTCGCACGTTTTCACCATGGGCAAGGCAGCGCTCCCCGATCACCTGCTGTGGGACGAATCGGAGCGGGCGCGCAAAGAGGTCGACGTCGTCTGGTCTGATCGCGGAGGCGAGGCGACGTATCACGGGCCCGGCCAGCTGGTCGGCTACCCGATCCTCGACCTGGCTCATTTTGGGCTTTCGATCCCGCAATACCTGCAGAAGCTCGAGCAGTCCTTGATCGATTACCTGCACGAGCTGGGCGTCGACTCTCAGCCGGGCGAGCCTGGGCTGACCGGCGTGTGGTCGGGCGGTGAGAAGGTGGCCGCCATCGGGATCAAGCTGAACAGGTCGATTGTGAGCCATGGATTCGCGCTCAACCTGACGACCGACCTCGGCTACTTTGACGGCATCGTCCCGTGTGGGCATGTCGACCTGCGTCCGACGTCGGTGGAGGCGATCACCGGCACACGCATCGATACGGCGGCCGCGGGGCGCGCGTACGCAGAGCATTTTTCACGCGTTTTCAACACCGCGCTGGAATGGGCCCCGGCCACGAGGGTTTTACCGACGCTGGCGCACTGAGCCGACAATGCAGCCGGCAGATCCCCGCTGATGCACATCGCCCTTTTTGGCCGTCTGGAATACCCGGCGTCCCCTGCAGGGTATCCATACCGTGCGTTCTGATCTCGGCGTCAATCTGTGCGGCCAGCTTTGTAGACATCGGGCGTTCGCCTCGGCCTGCGGTGGGCAACCTCTTTTCAGCCTCCGCGGGACCACCGATGCCGCGGCTGGCGTTGGGTTTGATCTAGCTCACGATCGGGTATCAGGGATATAGGCATGGCAACAAACCGAAAGCAAACCGCGACCCCCTCGAGCGGCCCCAGTGAGCTGGTGCGGCTGGACAGCGTCGCGATGGATGAAGACGACGAAATCCTCCCCGACTTCGAAGCCGAGGTCGATGGCCGCCGGGTCTGGGTGACAGCGGTGCTGGAGCGGACCGCCGTCGTCGAGCCGGCCCCGGGCGAGCCCAAGGTGCTCGTCAACCGCCGGCGCCTGATGGTCAACCCTGGACATCTGCGCGTACGGCACCTGGCGAGCAAGGAAGCGGCGCGCCGCGGGCGCGAGGCAGCGCGGCAGCTGCGCATGCAAGAGCACAGCTCGGCGGCTTAAGCCTTCGGGCTTCCGGCTACCGTCGGCTCTTCGCTCGGAGGAAACCTTAAGGTCTGGTAAAATCCGCCCTTGCCCGAACTCGGTTCGGCATTTCCTATTTTCAGCGGCATGAAACCGCCCACCAGCCCGAGGGAAGACAACTTATGAGCAAGATCGTTGATCTCGTGTCTCTGGCCAGCATCGTTCCACCCCTCAACCACGAGGTCAGCGGCGGCTTCAATGCGATGGTCGACGGCAAGCAGGTCCGGGTCCGGGCTGTGCTCGAGCGGACGGTCGTGATCGAGCACCAGGAAGGCGGCGAGCGCAGCGTCGTCCGGAAGGACAACTGCATGGTGAAGCCGTCGGCCGTGGAGTTCGTGCCCGGCAACCCTAACAACGGGGTCGGCCCGCGCCAGTGGCGCCGGCTGCCCGGCAAGCCCCCCGCGACGCCCAGGGTCGGCCCCTAGCCGCCCAGGCACTCCCCTGGCCGGCCCGCACCGAGACCGGCCCTCCCCCGGCGCTCGTCGAGCGACTCTAGCGCGGGAAAAACCTTGTGAGGCCTGCTGAGCTCAGTCCAGGTGGCGCAGGGCAGCCAGCGTCAGGAAGGCCGGGAACGTGCTCGAGAGCGCGACCTCCTCGAACACCACCCGGGCATCCGCAAACTGGCTCTTGGCCCAGTGATCATCACCCAACCTCTCGTGGATCTTGGCGAGCTCGTCGTCCGCGATCTCCCGAACCAGGTCCGCATTCACGATCGACCCGTCGGTCAACCGCGACGAGTGCCTGATCCACTGCCACACCTGAGACCGCGAGATCTCGGCGGTCGCCACGTCCTCCATGAGGTTGTTGATCGCCGCCGCCCCAACGCCCCTCAACCAAGACTCGATGTACTGGATGCCCACGCTGACGTTCAGCCGCAGGCCGTTCTCGGTGATCGTCCCGTCGGGAACGTGGACCTCTAGCAATTGACCCGCGGTGACGGCCACCTCCGGCCGCTGCCGCTCGAGCTGATTGGGGCGATCGCCCAGCACCTTGTCAAACGATTCGGTCGCGGTCGGTACCAGGTCCGGATGGGCAACCCACGTCCCGTCGAAACCATCGCTCGCTTCGCGATCCTTGTCCTCTTTGACTTTGGCCAGCGCCACGCGATTGACCTCCGGGTCACGGCGGGACGGGATGAACGCGGCCATGCCACCCATCGCATGCGCTCCGCGCCGGTGGCAAGTCTTGACGAGCAGCTCGGTGTACGCGCGCATGAACGGCACCGTCATGGTCACCTGCGCGCGGTCGGGGAGCACGAACTCCGGGCGGTTTCGAAACTTCTTGATGACGCTGAAGATGTAGTCCCAACGCCCGGCGTTCAGCCCGCTGGAATGATCGCGAAGCTCGTAGAGGATCTCCTCCATCTCGAATGCCGCGAGGATCGTTTCGATCAGCACCGTGGCGCGGATGGTTCCGCGCGGGATCTCAAGATCGTCCTGGGCGAAGTTGAAAACGTCGTTCCACAGCCTCGCCTCGACGTGGCTCTCGAGCTTGGGCAGGTAGAAGTAAGGGCCGCTTCCCTTTCCGAGAAGTCGCTTGGCGTTGTGAAAGAAATACATCCCAAAGTCGAAAAGGCTGCCCGAGATCGGTTTGCCGTCGACTTCGACGTGCCTCTCGTCCAGATGCCAGCCGCGCGGCCGTACGAGTAGAGTCGCGACCTTCTCGTTGAGGCGGTATTGCTTTCCCTCAGGGCTCGTGAAATCGATCCGCCTCTCGATCGCGTCGATCAGGTTGACCTGGCCCTCCACGAGGTTCGCCCAGGTTGGAGAGTTCGCGTCTTCGAAGTCCGCCATGAACACGCGCGCGCCCGAGTTGAGCGCGTTGATCAGCATCTTGCGGTCGGTTGGGCCTGTGATCTCAACCCGCCTGTCCTCGAGGTCCCTGGGAGCCCGAGCGACCCTCCATTCCGAGGTGCGGATCGTGTGAGTGTCCGGCAGAAACTGGGGCTCCTCGCCGGCATCCAGGCGGGCCTGCCGCTCGTCGCGCTGTCGCAGCAAATCCAAGCGCCGCTTGCCGAACTGGCGCTGAAGACGGGCCACGAAGGCCAGGGCGTCGGGCGTCAGCACCTCGGTGAAGCGCCCCTCGCTAGGACCCTTCAGTACGACCTGGGCGGTGGTGGCCATCGCCCCCAAATCTACAGGAGGGCTTCAGGTGCCCGTCAGCCGCTCCACGACCGGCGCCAGCGACTGCGCCGCTTCGTCGGGTACGACGACGTACGAGATTCCGAAGCGCTCGCGCCGCGCCTGGAGGTCTTCGACGATCTGCTCGACGGTTCCGATCAGGAAGTGAGGCGTCTGCAGGACCTCGCCGGGCTCCGACTGCAAACCCGCGGCCATCGCTTCCGCAACACTCACGCGGTCATCGGTCAAATTCGCCACGAACACGGTGACGCTCAGCTCGATATCCGAGAATCGCTCGCCCGCCGCCTCTTTGATCCAGGCCACCTTTTCGTCAGTCGCACCGGCCATTCCGGTACTGACGAGCTTCCGGTTGATCCGCCCCTCGCTCAGGTTGAAGTTGATGTTCACGATGTCGGCCTCGCGCCCGGCCAGGTGAAGCATTCGCTTCCCGCCCCCGCCGAGCAGGATCGGAGGATGCGGTTTCTGCACCGGGACCGGCGCCGCCTCCACTGCGTCGAGCTTGTAGTGCTTTCCGGTGAAAGACACGCTTCCACCCGCGAAAAAGCTCTTGATGATCTGCAGGGCTTCGTCCATCCGCTCGATTCGGATCCCTGGCGGATCCAGGGGAATGCCCGTCTGCTCGTAGTCGGAAGTCAACCAGCCTGCCCCGAGGCCGAAGTCGAGTCGACCCTCGGACAGCAGATCGAGGGTCGCAGCCTCTTTGGCGAGCACGATCGGATGCCGGTAGTCGTTGTCGAAGACGAGCGAGCCGACTCGCAGCGTGGTCGTCGCGTCGGCCGCGGACATGAGAGCAGCGAGCGGTCCCAGCTGGTCGCCGAAATGGTCGGGCAGGTACACCGTGGAGTAGCCGAGCCCTTCGACCAACCGCGCCTTCTCCCGCCACGCCTTGGCATTGGACGCGCGATGCTCCTGTACCCCGAACCGGAACCGCCGGGGCTTGCTCACGGCGCGTTAGTATGCCCGGTCTCTCGCGCGGGGGTTACGTGAGCGACTAGCATCCGCCCGTGGTGGTAGCTGTCGTTCGGTTGGCCCGCGATGGGGCCTGGGTGCCTGCTTTGCCGGCAATGGTCAGCTGGATCTTCCTGTTTGGGTATCAATGGGCCTTCTTCATCGGCTATCGAGGACACCTGCCCACCGTCTTCGCGTACTACTCAGGCGTGCTGGGCGACGGAATCCTGATCCCCGCGGTCAACGTATCGGGATTCCTACTGCTGCGGCAGCTGGCGCCGGGAATCCCTTGGAACCGTCTGCCGATCTATGTCTTGCTCGGTTTCGCGACAGCCACCGGTGCATTCCTCGTGCAGGCCAGGTTGGACCTGGTCAACTGGTCGATGCCCATTGCGTTTCATTGGAGTGACATCGGGCAATTTCACTTCTTCGTCATGGCAGCTGAGGTCGCGTACCTTTACCTCGTCCTAGCGGCCGCGATCAACAATTGGTCGCAGCTGCGTCAAGACTCGCTGGCGTCCAAAGCATTTGCCCTCGGGTGGGTCGGCCTTGCCCTATTCGCCGCATCGCTGGCCGCAGACTACATCCGCTGAAACAATCAAACCGGACTGGTGCCGAGGGGCGGACTTGAACCGCCGACACCTTGATTTTCAGTCAAGTGCTCTACCAAGCTGAGCTACCTCGGCACGGCGGGTAATTCTATCGGCGACCCTGTGGTGGGCGGTGAGAGCCTCGAACTCCCGACCTCCTCGGTGTAAGCGAGGCGCTCTAGCCAACTGAGCTAACCGCCCTCGGCGAAGTGCCAGTCTACCCAGCGAGCAGTGCGAGCGCGGCGTTGAGCTGCGTGTCCTTCGCGTAGCCCAGCGCTGGCGAGGCCACATCGAACGCGTCGGCGGGATTCGCAAGGGTGACGGTGACGTCCGGGGTCAGGCCCTTGTGGTCGATCGTCTGTCCGTTCGGCAGGTACCACCGCTTGATCGTCAGGTGGATGTCCGCCCCGTCAGCCAGCTCAAAGTCCTGCTGGACCGAGCCCTTGCCGTAGGTCACAGTCCCCACCAGCTTGGCCCGGTGGTGGACCTGCAGGGAGCCAGCCACGATCTCGGACGCCGACGCGCTGTTGGCGTCGACCAGCACCACGAGCGGAATCGTCGGCGCCAACGGGTGCCCGTTCACCTGGTCCCGCTCCACCGTCCCGCTGCGATCGCGAAGCTCGTACGTCTCCCCGCTAGCCACGAACTCGCTGATCACGTCGGTCGCGGTCGCGATGAAACCACCTGGGTCTCCGCGGAGGTCGAGCACGACGCCCGTCTTGCCCGACAGCCCGGTGGACAGCGCCGACGCGAATGCGGCGGAAGTTTCCGTCGGGGTCCCGAACTGATAGATCCGCACGTAAAGCACCTGGTTCCCGATCTCGGCGGATCGCACGGTCGGCACGTGGATCTCAGCACGCGTGACGCTCACCGAAAACATGGCGCCGGCTCGCCCTATCTCCATCGTCACCTTGGTCCCGTCCGGGCCCTGGATGAGCGTCGTGGCCTGGTCGGAGGTGAGCCCTTTCATGTCCTTCCCCCCCACCGTCACGATCTGGTCGCCGGCCTGCAAGCCGGCCGCCGCGGCCGGCGATCCGGGCACGGTGCCGGTGATGACCGGGTAGCCCGTCGTGAAGCTCAGGTAGATGCCGATGCCCGAGTAGAGGCCCTGGTAGCTCTGCTGCAGCTTCTTGTACTGGGCCGGGTCGAAGTACGCGGAGAACGGGTCACCGAGTCCGTTGATCAGCCCCTGCACCGTGCTGTTCGACAACGTGGCCGAGTTGACCTTACTGGCGTCGACATAGTCGGCCTGGATCAAACGGGCCGCCTGCTGCACCTCTGTCAAATCAACGCTGCCGACCGAGCGGTGCCCGAAGTACGGCACGTAGTCCGGGAATGCCTGGTCGACATAGACACCCGCGACGAAGGTGAGGACGAGGACGGCCACGATGGCGCCAACCCGCAGGGCGGCGCGGCGATTCATATCAGCAGACTACGTAATCCCGAGCCTCAACACCCGAGCCAGATGCAAGGGTCCTTGTAGACGCCGTTGACGCGGATTTCGAAATGTAAATGGGGGCCGGTGGACCAGCCCGTCGAGCCCTCGAACGCAATCGTGGTCCCGCGCCCGACCACTTCGCCGCTGTACAGCCCTGGCGCGTAGCTAGCGGTATGGCCGTAGTACGTCGAATATCCATTGCCGTGGAACATCACCAGAAGGTTCCCGTAACCAATGCTTCCCGGGTAGAGGTACACCACGCCGGTGTCCGCCGCGACGATGTTGGTCCCATACGGTCCTGCGATGTCGATGCCGGTGTGGATCTTGTTCGGCCATGGACAGTTCGGGTCATAGACTTCCAGGTAGAAGGTGGAGCAGCCGAAACGCTGGCTGATGCAGCTCGGCCCGCACGCAGGCAAGGGCCATTCGAAGACACCTGATCCGCCGCCGGCCTTCGCCGCGGCGGCCTGGTACTGCACCGCGAGCTGGGCCACCTGAGCGTCGATCGCGGCGCGCTCCGCCTCGACCGCCGCATATTGAGCTGATAGCTTCACTTCCAGCAGCTGCTCGGCAGCGAGCGCCGCCGCCTGCGCCTTTACGTTGTTCTGAAGGTCCACCTCAGTGGCTTTCTGCTGCTCCAGCAATGCAGTCACCTGGGTCTTCTGGTCGTCGAGGGCCGTATTCGCGAGAGCAACCTCCGAGTGCTGCTGCGCCAGGTCGGTCAACAGCTGTCGGTCCGAAGCAGCGATCTGTTGGGCCGCGATCATGCGATCCATCATCTGATTGAAGCTGCTCGCGGTGAGGATGAGCTGGACGTAGTTCAGAGCGCCGTACGAGTCGATGTAGCGCAGTCTCTCGTTCAACAGCTGGTCGCGCACGCTGGTGCTCGCCACCAGCCGCGTCAGGTTGGCCTCGCCAAACCGTATCTGCCTGTTGAGGTCGTCGATCGCGGCCTGCGTCTGAGCGATCAGCGCCTCCTGGGCCGCGATCTGGCTTTTCAAGTTGGCGATCAGGGTGTCGATCGCATTGATCTGCGTCAACGCGTTGTTGATGTTTGACTGGATGTTCTGCAGCTGGTTCTGGTTATTGACCTGCTGTCCGATCCCACCGTTATAGGCAAGGCAGGCCTGATACACAGCCGGCGGATCGCCCGAGTAACAGTAGATCGCCGCCACCGGGTGCACCGAGAGCGGAATCCACGACAGGGTCGCGATCGCCAGCGCTGCCAGGAATCGGACCCTCATCTCAGATCTTCACGTACCGGCGAACGCCGATGTAGCTGCCAAGGGCTCCCAGCAGCGCGCCGCCGATGAGCAGGTCCTGCGCCAGACTCACCACGAAACCGGGGTCGTACGAGAGGGGAATGAAGGCAACGTCCGCGCGGAATCGATCGACCGCGGGTTGATAGGCGATCACGAGCAGGGCCAGCGCCAATGAGGCGGCGATGAGGCCGGTCATGACACCTTCGATGACGAACGGCCCGCGCACGAACCACTCGGTCGCACCAACCAGCTTCATGACCTCAATCTCCTTGCGGCGGTGGTACACGGCGGTGCGAATCGTGTTCATGACGATGACGATCGAAACCACGACCAGGATCGCGAGGAGTCCGATGCCGGCCAGTCCCAACCAGGCCGACAGCTGGAGCATGCGGTTGACGAAATCACCCTGGTAGTTGGTGGGGTTGGTCGGGTCAACCCCCGGCCAGCGCCTCGCCAGCGTGTCGATGGCGGCCACGTCATCGAGATTGGCGACCCGCACCTCGAGCTTCGCATCGAGCGGGTTGCCCTCGATCTGCTGAGCCAGGACGACGTTGTTGGGGTCGGCCTTGAACTGGGCCAGCGCCTCGTCCTTGGTGACGAACGTCACACCGGTCACCCGCGGATCCGCCGCCAGCTGGTGCTGGAAGTCATAGACCGTCTGCAATGGCGTGCCGTCCGCGACGTTGACTGAGATCTCGCTGACTTTGGCCCTGAAGCCGTCGAGCACCTGCGAGAAGGCGTGTCCGACCAGCAGGTTCACCCCGGCCAGGATCAGGATGAGCGTGATCGACAACACCGCGGCCGTGCTGACCGCGAGGTTGCGCCAGAAGCTCTGCCAGGCGCTATTGAGCGCGAATCTGAGGTTTCGATAAATCATCGTGGTATCTGCCTGAACGATCGTCCCTGGCGATCTGCCCGGCGTCGATGGCGATGACGCGCCGGCGCAGCAGGTCGACGATCTCTCGGTTATGGGTCGCCATCACGACAGTCGCCCCCCGCGCATTGATGCGCAGAAATAGCTGCATGATCTCCCACGCCGTGGCGGGATCGAGGTTGCCGGTGGGTTCGTCGGCGATGATGAAGCGCGGCGCGTGCACGAGCGCTCGGGCGATCGCGACGCGCTGCTGCTCGCCACCCGAAAGGTTGGCGGGGTAGGTGAGGTCCTTGCCGTTGAGGCCTACCGTGTCAAGGGCCTCGGCCACGCGCGTATGGATCGTGTGCTCGGCTTCCCCGTGGACCCGCAGCGCGAACGCCACGTTCTCGTAGATCGTGAGGTTCGGCAGCAGCTTGAAGTCCTGGAAGACCAGGCCGACCTTGCGCCTGTAGCGCGGCAGCTGCCGTCGTTTCATGCGGCCGAGCTCAACCCCGTCGACGAAGATCTTGCCCTTGCTGGGCTTCTCCTCCCGGATCAGGAGCCGGACGAGCGTGGACTTGCCCGCTCCCGAAGGGCCGACCAGGAATACGAAGTCGCCTTCGGGGACGACGAGATTGATGTCGCGGAGAGCCTCAGTTCCAGTTGGATACGTCTTGAAGACGTGCTGGAAGCTGATTACCGGCCGTGTATCGAAATCTGGTGTTAGAACCATAAGGTGCGACTCTTGCTGTGACGTTCCGCGCCAATGGGCGCGATTGGCTAGGTCGCGGGCAGTATACCCGATGCCCCCAGATAGTCCAACCCCTTTCCAGAGCTCCAAACACAGGTATAAACGGGGCTACCTGGAGTTGCTTGCGTCGCTCCCGTTCTGGCTCAGCCGCCACCGCAGCCAGCTCTCGATGAACGGGTCGACGTCCCCGTCCAGGACGGCCTGGGCGTTGCCCACCTCGAGCCCCGTCCGGACGTCCTTGACCAGCGTGTAGGGCTGCAGCACGTAATTGCGGATCTGCGACCCGAACTCGGCCGGCAGGACCTGGCCCCGGATCTGGTCGAGCTGGGCGGCGGCCTCCTGCTGCTGGCGCTGAAACAGGCGAGCCTTCAGGACCTTCATCGCCATTTCGCGATTTTTCATCTGCGAACGCTCGTTCTGGCAGGTGACCACCAGGCCAGTGGGGAGATGGGTGATGCGAATCGCCGAGTCCGTCTTGTTGACGTGCTGGCCGCCCGCGCCGGTCGAACGGTAGGTGTCGATGCGGAGGTCCTGCGGGTTGATCACGACCGCGCTCTCATCGGAGCTCTCCAGCTCCGGCATGATCTCGACCAGCGCGAAGGAGGTGTGCCGCCGATGGTTCTGGTCGAACGGCGAGATGCGCACCAGTCGGTGTACTCCGTGCTCGGAGCGGAGCAGACCATACGCACGCGGTCCTCGCACGATGAACGTGACGCTCTTCAGCCCGGCCTCCTCGCCCGGGGAGGTGTCGATGATCTCCGTCTCAAAGCCCTTGCGCTCGGCCCACTTGAGGTACATGCGCATTAGCATCTCCACCCAGTCCTGCGCCTCCACCCCGCCTTGTCCGACCGACAGCGTGGCCACGGCGTTGTGGTTGGCAAACGGGTCAGTGAACAGCAGGTCGAGCTCGCGCGAGCGCAGCTCTTTGGAGATCGCGGCCCGTTCCTCGTCCAGCTGGCGCTCCAGGTCCGAATCGCCGCGCGCGAGCTCGTCGAGCTCGATCAGGTCGCGGGCGCGCTTCTCCAGCCGGTCCCAGGAACCGACTTGCTGGCGGAGCTCGGCGGCCTCACGCGCCATCTGGCCGGCGCGGGCAGGGTCGTCCCACACGCCCGGCTGCACGAGCTGGAGGTCCAGCTCGTCGGCGCGCTTGCGCTTGGCTGGAAGGTCAAAGGTGCTCCTTCAGCTGCACGATCCGTTCCAAGAGCTCTTTCGGGTTCAGTTCCGCGTCCATCAGTTCGTCCTCAGCTTTAGCGTCCGTGACACCGCTTGTATTTCTTGCCCGATCCGCACCAGCACGGATCGTTGCGGCCGATCTTACCTTGCGCTGCGGCGCCGGCCAGCGCCTGGCCGGCCAAGGCCGGCGCCGCCCGTTTCTTGGGCGCTCCGTTCCGTCCGGCTCCATCCGTGCCGTCGGGCTCAGCCGGCCCGCTCTCCATCACCTGCCTCACCAGAGGCGACGGCGGGGGTGGCGGCACGTTGCGCTGTACCTGGACCCTGAAAATCCTCGCGACGATCGATGCCTGAATCCGCTCGCGAAGCTCATTGAACATGTCGAAGGCTTCGTTCTTGTACTCGACAAGCGGGTCGCGCTGGCCGTATGCGCGGAGACCGATTCCTTCGCGGAAATGCTCCATCTGGGTCAGGTACTCCATCCACTGCCAGTCGATGGTCTGCAGCATCACGTCGCGCTCCACAAGCGGCATCAGGTCGGCGCCGACCTCTTCGACCTTCTGGTCATAAGTGTCCGACGCGGCCGAGTAGAGATGCTCGACCAGGCCGTCAGGTCCGCTGCCCAGCGCCTCTTCTGGGACCTGAGAGTCCGGTGCGATGGGCAGGTAGGCGTTGAGGTATTTGACGAGCCCTTCCAGGTCCCAGTTCTCCGGGTGCCGGCTCTGGCAATGCTGCTCTACGCCCTTGGTGATGATCTCCTTCGCGTAACCGAGGATGTTGCCGCGCGCATCCGCTCCCTCGAGCACCTTGCGGCGCTCCTCGTAGACGATCTGGCGCTGCTTGTTCATCACGTCGTCGTACTCGACCACGTGCTTGCGGGCATCGAAGTGCATGCCCTCCACCTTCTTTTGGGCCCCTGCTATCGATCGCGCCACCCACGGATGCTCGATGGGCTCCACCTCGAGGCTGTCCATCAGCCTTCCGATGCGGTCCGCCGCAGGACCGAAGATCTTCATGAGGTCGTCTTCCAGCGAGATGAAAAAGCGGCTCGAGCCCGGGTCGCCCTGCCGGCCGGCTCGGCCGCGCAGCTGGTTGTCGATGCGCCGGCTCTCGTGGCGCTCGGTGCCGATGATGTGCAGGCCGCCCACATCGGTCACGCCCGGACCGAGCACGATGTCCGTGCCTCGGCCGGCCATGTTGGTGGCGATGGTCACGGCGCTTGGTTGACCGGCCTCGGCGACGATGGCGGCCTCACGTTCGTGCTGCTTCGCATTGAGCACGTTGTGCTTCACGCCTCGCTTCTCGAGCATGCGCGCGAGTCGCTCGGATTTCTCGACCGAAACCGTGCCCACGAGCACCGGCCGCTTGGCCTTGTTCATCTCAACGATCTCATCGATCACGGCTTCAAACTTCGACTGCTCGGTCTTGTAGATGACATCGGGGCTGTCCGAGCGAACCATGTTCTTGTTGGTCGGGATCACGACCACGTCCAGCCCGTAGATCTTGTGAAACTCTTCCGACTCTGTCAGGGCCGTTCCGGTCATGCCGGCGAGCTTCTCGTACTGCCGGAAATAGTTCTGCACGGTGATCGTCGCGATCGTCTTCTGCTCCTGTTGGACCTTGACGCCCTCTTTGGCTTCGACGGCCTGGTGCAGACCGTCGGACCACCGGCGGCCTGGCATGGTGCGGCCGGTGAACTCGTCGACGATGATCACCTCGCCGTCCTTGACCAGGTACTCCTGGTCGCGGCGAAACAGGGCCTTTGCCTTCAGCGCTTGGTTGATCTGATGAGCCTCGATCACGTTCTCGAGGTCGTAGATGTTGCGGATTCCGGTCCAGCGCTCCATCTTGGCGATGCCCGCTTCGGTGAGCGACGCGGACTTGTGCTTGAGGTCGACCTCATAGTCCTCGCCTTCGGCGAGGCGGGCCGCCCAGCGCGCGTACTCGTAGTACTTCTCGGTGGTTTCGTCCGACTGGCCGGAGATGATGTGCGGCGTCCGCGCCTCGTCGATCAGGATGGAGTCCACCTCGTCGACGATCGCGTAATTCAAGGGGCGCTGGCTGCACTGCGCCAGGTCGCGCGCCATGTTGTCGCGCAAGTAGTCGAAGGCAAGCTCCGAGTTGGTGGCATACGTGATGTCCGCCATGTAGGCCTCGCGCTTGGTCACGGGCCGCAGATGCTGGAGGCGTGGATCTCCGTGGGTCTCGTCGACGAACTCCGGGTCGTAGATGTACGTGCCCGCCGTGCCGACGTTGATGCCCACGCTCAAGCCGAGAAGGGTGAAGATCGGGCCCATCCACCCCGCGTCACGGCGTGCCAGGTAGTCGTTGACGGTGACGAGATGGACGCCCTTGCCGGCCAGGGCGTTGAGATACAAGGCCAGGCTCGCCACGAGGGTCTTGCCCTCTCCGGTCTTCATCTCGGCGATCTTGCCCTGGTGCAGGACGAGGCCTCCCACCAGCTGGACGTCGAAATGGCGCAGCCCGATCGCGCGCCGGCTCGCTTCGCGACACAGCGCGAAGGCCTCGATCAGCAGGTCGTCGAGGTCGTGGCCCTGGTCAGCCTGCTCCCGAAGCTCGGCCGAACGAAGGCGCAGGGCGGCGTCGTCCAGGGCCATGAGCTCGGGCTCCAGGGCGTTGATCGCGGTGGCCACCACGAGGTGGCGTTTGACCTCGCGCTCGTTCGGGTCGAGCAGCTTGGTGAGAGGGGAGAGCACGAATCTAGGGTACCCGTACAGGCTGGATCCGAATCTAAGGGACGATCGGCTCGATCACGGCCACGGAGCCGTCCGCCCGGCGGGCCACGATCTGGATCGTGCCGCTGTCCTCGTCCAGGAAGACGTAGAACACCTGGCCGTCGGCTTCGAGCTCGTCCACGGCCTCGGCGATGGTCATGGAGCGCAGCCTGAGGCGGATCCGCTCCGGCTCGGGGGAGCGGGCCTCCTCCCCATCCCCGCCATCCTGGGCGGGCACGCCGGCCGCAGAAAGCGGCTTCTTGCGGCGGGTGACCTTCTCTTTGTACTTGACGACCTGCCGGTCGATCTTGTCGAGGGCCAGGTCGAGGGCTGAGAGGGCGTCGGCTGCCCTCTCGTGGGCTGAGAGCACCGGTGCGCGGCGGCCGTCGATGTGAATATTGATCCGGCAGACGATCGTGGCCAGGCCGCTGCGCTTGCGCTCCTCGGTGAAATCTACGTCGGCTTCCGCCACCTTGCC
>DATMKM010000037.1:0-4718 GCA_035571315.1 Candidatus Acidiferrum sp. | reverse complement strand
TGAGTGTCGACCGTCACCGGCTCGCCGCCCGCGAGCCGGACCATCTCCGGGTAGCTGACCCACGCGGGAGTCGGGATCACGACCTCGTCGCCCGGATCCAGCAGCACCATCAGCGCGTTGTAGATCGCCTGTTTGGCCCCGTTGGACACCACGACCTGTCCCGCTTTGTACTCGAGGCCGTTGTCGTCCTTGAGCTTCTTCGCGATCGCCTCGCGAAGCTCGGCAATCCCAGGGGTCGGCGTGTAGCGCGTGAAACCCTGTTCGATGGCGGCCATGCCGCCGGCGCGCGCCGCGGGCAGGGTGTCGAAATCGGGCTCGCCCGCAGTCAGGTTCACGAGGTCCACGCCCTGGGCGACCAGAGCTTTGGCACGAGCGTCGACGGCGATCGTCGCCGAGGGCTTCAGCAAGCGCGCCCTCTGCGAGAGCTGGGAGCGCACCTAGTCGTTGACCAGCAGCGAGCGGCCGCCGTCGATCGTGATCAGCTGGCCGTTGATGAACCCCGCGTCCTCGGAGGCCAGGAAGCGATAGAGCGCGGCGACGTCCTGAGGTCTTCCGACCCGGCCGACCGGGTTCCTGCGGCCGGCGAGCGCAACCCCCTCTACCCCGAGCGAGTTCACCGGGTCGAGAGACTGCGGGCTCTCGATGACGCCCGGCGCCACGGCGTTCACCGTCACGCCCCGGCCGCCCACCTCGATCGCCAGGCTCTTGATCAATCCCACGATGCCCGCCTTCGACGCGGTGTAGTCCACGTGCTCGGTCCACGATTGCACGGTGCCTGCCACCGAGGACGTGGCGAGCAGGCGGCCGTATCCCGCCTCCAGCATGTGGGGCAGCACGGCCCGGAAGCAGCGCCAGACGCCGAGCAGGTTCACGTTCATGATCTTGTTCCACCGCTCGTCGGTCAGCTCCAGAGCCGGGATGGTCCGGGCGATGCCGGCGTTGGCGACGCACACGTCGATGCGGCCAAAAGCCTTGAAAGCCGCCGCGACGAAGGAGTTGACAGACTCGGTCGTGGTCACGTCGAGCTCATTGACCACCGCTCTGGACCCGGCCGCCTCGATGGCCGCCCGAACCGGGCCGACATCGTGGGGATCGCCCGGCAGCCAGCCGATGGCGACGTCGGCCCCGGCTCGCGCGAACGCGATCGCGGTCGCTGCACCGATCCCCGACGCGGCGCCGGTGACCAGGGCTGCGCGTCCCTTGAGGTCACACACGCTCAGAGCATCACGTCGCCGCCGTTGGGCCCGAGCGTTTGCCCAACGTAGTACGTGGAGTCGTCTGAGGCGAGGAAGACCGCGGTGGGCGCCACCTCGTGGGCCTGGCCGAACCGGCCGATCGGCATCTCAGCGAGCTTCTTGTCCCTCCACTCGTCCGTCTCGTCTTTCATCATGTCGGTGAGGATCGGGCCGGGCGCGATCGCGTTGACGCGCACGCCCTTGGTCGACACCTCGCGGGCCAGGGCCTTTGTGAAGGCGAGCACCCCGCCCTTGCTGGCGCTGTAATGCACCATCTCGTGGCCGCCGATCTGCCCGAGCTGCGAGCCGACACTGATGATCTTCCCGCTGCCGCGCTCGAGCATCTGCGGGAGCACGTAGCGGGTGCACAGGAACACGCTGCGCAGGTTCGTGTTGAGCATCCTGTCCCACTGCGCGGACGACATTTCATGCAGGAGCACCTGCTCGCCGATGCCCGCGTCGTTGACGAGGATCTCGACAGGACCGAGCTCTTTCTCGACTCGCTCGACCATGGCCTTGACCTCGGCTTCCTTTGTGACGTCGGTCTGCACGTAGATCGCGCGGCGGCCACCCTTGCGCAGAGCGGACAGCAGCTCGCCGGTGCCGCTTTCCGGAGCCATGTCCGCGATCGCGACGTCGGCGCCCTCCGCCACGAATGCTTCGGCGATCGCCCGGCCGATGCCGCGGGCGCCCCCGGTGATGATCGCCGTCTTGTTCTCGAGCTTCCCCACGATCCTCCTCAGGCGCTTGCCGCGCCAGACCACATTTCCAGGATTTCCGACGAGGGCACCACGTCGAAGCGATGTCGCATCAGAAGCAGCGACGCATCGTGCTGCGCTGGATCGTCGCTCGCGACGCAGTCCTCCGGAATGATCACGTAGTAGTCGTTGAACAATCCGTCGCGCGCGGTCGACTCCACGCACCCTTCGGTGGTGGCGCCGGTGACGACGATGCTCTTGATGCCGTTGCTACGAAGAAGCATGTCGAGGTTGGTGCCCCAGAAACCGCTTGAGCGGTATTTGCGCACGACCACGTCGCCGGGCTTGGGCGCGAGCTCGGGGATGATCTGTTGGCCCTCGGTGCCCTCAACCGTGTATTTGAGCGGCTTGAGCGGCCCACGTGTTGCGAAGTGAAGCCGCATCGTGAACCGCAGCTGCGCCGGTGACTCGATCTTCGAGTCGGGAAGCCGCGTCATCATGATGTATATCACCGAGACCGACGCCGCCCGCGCGCCCTCGACCAGGCGCGCCAGCTTGGGCACCATCGGCGGGTACATCGAGATATCGATCCCCTGCTGCGCGAAGTTGTAGCCGGTCCTGCAGAAATCGTTCTGCATATCCACGATCACGAGCGCTGTGTAGCTCGGATCCACCAGCTCCTCGAGCGTCGAGAAGACCTGCTTGCCGTCGACTTCGACCATTGGCTACTTCAGTGGAGCGTGGGTAGACCTGTCGTCGAAGCGACCTCCCTCCTCGGCGTGCGTGATGGGTTCGTCCGCAACGATGGAGCCGAATGCGGCCAGCTTTTCTGGAGAGCGGCTCCGCAGGTAGAGGTACGCCACCACCCCGGCGATTATGTATACGCCGACGACGTAGGGCACCAGGCTGTAGGGGTACGCCTGGCCTGGCGCCACAACGACCCAGAGCGGGTAGAGGAGGCCAAGGCATCCGAGGATCGGCGCGACCACATGCAGAAGGACATTTCGATCCTCTCGCTTCGAGAAGTATCGGATGAGGGCGATGTTGCAAAGGATGTACACGAGCACGACTCCAACCGTGCCGACCGTGCCCGTAAAGCCATAGAGCCCGGTCGCGCCTGGGCCGAGCCACGCAGCACCCGCCAGGCCAACGATGATGGTGAACACCGTCAGGGTGTAGATCGCGATGTGCGGCGAGTGGAAGCGCGCGTGCACGCGGCCCAGGGCCTTTGGCAGCGCGCCCTCGCGGCCCATTGAAAAGATGACGCGGACCGTGGTGTTCTGCAAGGCGAGAAAGGCCGAGAACAGGCCAGCGATCGCACACAGGTCGACGATCTGCTCGAGCCATGGCGCGTACTGGTGGGCAAGCGTGACAAACGGCGTGCTGTCCTTGAGGAAAGCGGACATGTGAGTCGGGTCGTTGAGGTGGTAGCCCGCGGTCAGGCCGTACATCACGTAGACGTAGAAGACGCCGACCCCGATCACTGAGCCTCCCACCGCGAGGGGAATGACTCGGTGCGGGTCCCTCGATTCCTCTCCCAGCACCGCCGCGGCGTCGAAACCGATGAAGGAAAGGATGCCGAAGACCACTCCCAGGCCGACGCCTGAGAAACCGGTGGGCGCTGAGCTTGGTGAGAAGGCGGCGAACGTGTTTCCATTGCCGGCCTTCGCGATAGCGATGGTCGCCAGGATGAAGAAGACGATCACCTCGATGGTGAGCAGCGTGAGGTCGACCTGGACCGAGGTTTTGATGCTGCGAACCGACAGGACCAGAACGATCGCCATGAATACGAAGGCGTAGATCCACCACGGGATCTCGGCGTTGAAGGTGGTCTTGACGTAATCGTGGGCGAAGGCTGCCACGGCTGTAAAGAGCCCTGGCATCAACAGCGCGTACGCGCCGAAGAACATCCAGCCCGTGAAGAAGCCGGCTTCGCCACCGAGGCCTCGCGCCGTGTACGTGTAGAAGGAGCCTGCCGACGGCAGCACCCTTGAGAACTGGACGACGGTGTTGCCCACGAAGATGATGACGATCAGCGCGACGAGGAAGGCGAGCGGCATGGCTCCGCCCGTCGACGGACCCGCGGCGGGGGCATTGAGGACGACGGCGAGCACCGGGCCCATGACGGCGACGGAGAGCGCAATGCAGTTCCAGACGCTGAGGACGTTCTTCTCTAGGCGTGCGCCTTGGGCGCCCGCGGGTGCGCTAGACATGTGCTCCCCCTCGAATCTCCTTTCCGAAAACCCGGCCAGTATATTTGATCAGGAATCGTTGTCAACTCCATTTTTTGAGGCTCCCAACTGGAGGACCGCGAGATGAGCGCAGCCAACCCCAGGACCCTCGGCCGGGCGCGCGACGGGCGCACTGTTCAAAGTCGGCTCGACCGGCTCGAGTCCGAGCGCGAGATCCAGGCTCTCGTCCATCGCTACGCGGAGCTGTGTGACGCGTCATACGATCCGGACGGCCTGGCCGCCCTGTTCACCGAGGACGCAACGTGGTCGTCTCGCACGCGCGACGGGTCGGTCGATTTCGGGCGCTACGAGGGCCGCGAGGCGATCCGGGCATTCTTCGCCGGAGCCTCCCACGACCTGGGACCCATGACCCTGCACTATCTCCTCGCGCCGCGAATCGAGCTCGCGGAGGATGGGGTTTCGGCGACCGGAGTTTGCTACCTGCTGGCCATCCTGGACCAGCGGCCGGCCTCCTCGCCACCGGGATCAACCGATCGCGAGAGGGTCCTGCTGGGAGGCGTCTATGCGCACCAGTTCCGGCGCGTCGAAGGGCG
>DATMKM010000036.1:0-21846 GCA_035571315.1 Candidatus Acidiferrum sp. | reverse complement strand
ATGGTGCCCCGCGAGGGATTCGAACCCCCGACCCTCTGCTTAGAAGGCAGATGCTCTATCCACTGAGCTAGCGGGGCAACGCCGTCATTCGGGAGAATACCCAAGGGGCTGGGGAAGTATGAGCGACTCACTCGTGCGGTTGAAGGCGATCCTGGCTGAGGTCACGGACCTGAGCCGGGCCGCCGCACTGCTCGAGTGGGACCAGGAGACGTACATGCCGTCGGGCGGCGTGGCGGCTCGCTCCGACCAGCTGTCGACACTGCTCCGCCTGTCTCACGTGCGTTTCACCGCCGACGAGGTCGGCCACCTGCTGAGCGAGTTGGAGGACGAGACCTCTGGCCAACCATTCGACTCCTATGAGGCCAGCCTGATCAGAGTCACCCGGCGCGACTACGAGCAGGAGCGAAAGCTACCGCCCGATCTCGTGGCAGAGGCGGCTCGGGCGAGCTCGGCGGCGCGGCCTTTGTGGGAGAAGGCGCGGCGCGAGGGCGACTTCAAGATCTTTGCGCCGGCCCTCGAGAAGAACGTCGAGCTGAACCGGCAGATCGCCGACGCGCTCGGGTATGCGCAGCGGCCGTACGACGCGCTGCTGGATCGCAATGAGCCCGGCCTCACAACCGATCAGCTCGAGACGATCTTCGCCGAGCTCAAGCGGGCGATCGTTCCGCTCGTAGCGGACATCGCGCGGCACGCCGACGCGGTGGACGACCGCGTGATCTATCGCGGGTTTGACCCCGCCGCCCAGCTCAGATACGCGCTCGACCTCGTCGCGACGCTCGGCTACGACCTCGAGCGTGGACGCCAGGACATCTCGACCCATCCGTTCTCCACGTCGTTTGGACCCGGCGACGTCCGCATCACGACGCGCGTCTCGCGCGACTTCTTTAACGAGTGCCTGTTCGGCTCGATCCACGAATCGGGCCACGCGATGTACAACCAGGGCATTGGCGACGACATCGACCGCACTCCCTTGTGGGGCGGAGCGTCGCCGGGTGTGCACGAGTCGCAGTCGCGGCTCTGGGAGAACCTCGTCGGGCGCAGCCATCCGTTCTGGAAGCATTTCTTCCCGAGCCTGCAGAAAGCGTTCCCCGAGCAATTGCGCGGCGTGGACGACGAGGCGTTCTTCAAGGCGGTCAACAAGTCGTACCCGTCGCTGATCCGCGTCGAGGCGGACGAGGTGACGTACAACCTTCACGTCCTGCTCCGGTTCGAGCTCGAAAACGAGATGCTCGAGGGAAAGCTCAAGGTCAAAGACCTGCCCGAGGCGTGGAACTCGCGGATCAACTCGTACCTCGGCATCAACGTGCCCAACGACCGGGAGGGCGCGCTGCAAGACATCCACTGGTCGTACGTGGGCTTCGGCGTCTTCCCGGGCTACACGCTCGGCAACCTGATCGGCGCGCAGCTGATGGAGAAGATCCGCACCGAGATCAAAGACCTCGATAGTCAGATCGAGGCGGGCCAGTTCACATCGCTGCTGGGCTGGCTGCGCCTGAACGTGCACCGGCACGGCCGCAAATTCACGCCCAACGAGCTGCTCGAGCGGGCGACGGGTAAGCCCCTCGAAGCTGGGCCGTGGATCGGTTACGTGCGAGAAAAGTTCGGGTCCTTGTACGGGATCAAACCGGCCCGGGTCTAAGTTCGGCCGTCCGGGCACGGTTGGTCGTGCATGACCCTCGCGCGGACCCCGGACTGCCTAGCCGAAATCGATTGGCGCCAGGACTTCGCGGTTGACCTCGAGCTTGAAGATGTCCGGCCGTCCATAGTGCCCCGCCACGTCCAGGGTGCGTTTGGCGGCTGAGGCAACGACCGGGTCGCACTCGGCATACAGGATGCCGTGGCCCTCGTGCAGCGGCCCCGCGACGATCCTCCCGCCCGGGCTCACGATGACCGAGTCTCCAGGGTTGTACCAGGCCTCGAGGTCGGGAAACAGCTGCGCGCGCTGAGGAAAGTCCTTAGGGATGTCCCTGCCCCGCATCGCCGTTCCATTGCCCAGCACCCAGCACCGCCCTTCAGCGGCAATGTGTCGCATGGTGGAGATCCATGTGCTGCCTTCATCCCAAGTCGGCGCAACATAGATCTCGCACCCCTGCGCGAAGATCGCAAAGCGCGCGAGCGGCATGTAGTTCTCCCAGCAGATCAGACCGCCCACCCTTCCCATCGGCGTGTCGCTCACCCGCAGCCCGCTGGCGTCCCCGGTCCCCCACACCATCCGCTCGGGGTTCGTGGGCATGAGCTTGCGGTGCCGGTTGAGCACCTCGCCGTCAGGTCCGATCAAGACCACCGTGTTGTAGAGCGTGCCGCGGCTGAACTCGCCGTCGCGCTCGTGGATGCCGATCGACACGGTGACCTTGAGCCTGCGGGCGGCCGCCTGGATCGGCTTCAGGTCTCCCCCACTCAAATCGACCGCGTTCTCGATCAACCGGCCGTGGATCTCTCCCGCCAGCTCGAAGTCCGTGCCCGGCCGCAGGCGCCACACCCACTCCGGGTAGCCCGGGACCCACGTCTCGGGAAACGACACGAGCCGCGCGCCCGAAGAGGCCGCCTCCTCGAGCAGCTCCACGCCACGGGCGAGCGTTTTCGCGCGGTGCAGGGTGACCGGCGGATGCTGCACGACAGCAACGCGGTGAGGGGTTGCGGCCTTCTTCGCGGGCCTTGTGGGCATGGCCCACATGTTGCGCGATGCTGATCAGGTTTGGTAGGGGAAGTCTCCCGCGCGCGCGAGCATGCCCGGCAGTTCTTTCCCGAGCTGCCCAGCCAGCCACTGCGAGGTCGCGATCAGCGCGTCGAGGTCGATGCCGGTCATGATGCCGAGCCCGCGCATCAGGTACACAAGGTCCTCCGTGGCGATGTTTCCCGTCGCCTTCGGGGCGAACGGGCACCCGCCGGCGCCACCGACCGACGCATCGAGCGAGACGACACCTTCTTCCAAAGCGGCCACGGCGTTCGCGTACCCGGTGTTGCGCGTGTTGTGAAAATGCCCGCCTACTGTCGCGCCGAGGCGCGTTGCGCCGCCTACCAGCTCCTTGACCTGCGACGGAACGCCGGCGCCGATCGTGTCGGCGAGGCAGACCTCATCCGGCGGTATCGCCATCAGCCGCTCGACGATGCTCATCACACGTTCGGGCGGCACCCGCCCTTCGAACGGGCACCCGAAGGCGACGCTGATCGTCACCGTGATGGGCACCCGCTCGCTTCGCGCGCGCGCCACCAGCGCCAGCGCTGTCTTGAGTCCCTCCTCTGTGGTGGCGTTCTGGTTGCGGCGCCCGAACTCGTCGGTGGCGGCGAGCGCATAGTGCACCTCGTCGACGCCCGCCGCCACAGCGCGCTCGTAACCCTTGTCGTTGAGGACGAGACCGGCGTACGAGACGCCCGGCTGGCGGTGAAGGGCGGCCATCACCTCTTCCGCGCCCGCCATCTGAGGCACGAGCTTCGGGTTGACAAAACTGGCGGCTTCGATCCGCTTCAGTCCGGTGGCCGCCAGCCGGTCGCACAGCTCGGCCCGAACACCCGGCTCGAGAGCCCGCGCCTCGTTCTGAAGGCCGTCCCGCGGGCCGACGTCGCAGACCACCACCGACACACGAACAAGGCTACGGCGCCACCAGGTCCGTCATCGGCATGGCGCCCTTAGCTTGGCCCAGCCGGCCGACTCCCAGCAGGTCTTCGATGGTCGCCAGCAGCGAGTAGTGCGTGTAGGGCTGGTTGCTCACCCGATGGCTCTGATGTGGCGCCACCACAAGAGAGAGGACACGATTGTCGGCGCTCCCGTCGTCCTCGTCCCAGACCACGAACAGCACGCCGCCCGACATCCACGCCGTTGACCCGGTGATCATCCCGACGGTCTGGCGCAGCCAGCCGTCTCCCACCGACACGTCGCAGCTGTGCTCGTCGTGGCACATATCCGGCGTGATCCAGCTGAACAGCGGCGTGTTCCCGTGGAGATCCGCCGCGAAAGACGTGAACGGCACGACGTTGGCCGGGCAGCGGCCCCCGTAATACGCGAACGGATTGTGGCCGGGGTCGTATGGAACCGGGCTGTCCAGGCAGCCAGCACTGCCGAGCCCATCCATGTAGGCGCGCCAGCTCACACGCGCCGCGGTCAGCTGGTCTCCGATGTCCTGTGCGGGCAGCGCGTGGTAGCTGTCGTCCGTCACGCCCCACGTGCTTCCCGAGGTCAGCGCCAGGTAGTTGGGAACGCTCGGGTGCGCCACCGCTCGGTAGTTCGCAGCCTCCCGGTAGATCGCTGCCAGCGATGCTGTGAACGAGCCCGACAGCGCCTCCTGGGGCGACTTGTTCTCCATGACGATCACGAAGACGTGACGCGGAGGCGGGGCCGGCGTAGGCGACCCAGGGACTCCGCAAGCCGAGACCGCCCCGATCATCACGCCGACCAGCGCTGCCAATAATTGGATTCGCTTGATTATTGAAGCGACTCCAATTATACTGAAGCTCGAATAAAGCGGCTGGAGGTGATTCGGATGGCGACAACGCGAACTGAGACTGAGACGGGGAGGCTGCGCGGCCGGTGGTTCGGCCTGGCGGCTCTCACGGCCAGCGGCCTGGTCCTGGGGCTCGACATCACAATCCTTATAACTGCTTTACCGACCCTGTCGGCGAAGCTGAGCGCCACGACCGATCAGCTGCAGTGGATGTCCGCCGCCTACACCCTGTCGCTGGCCGGCTTCATGCTGCCCGCGGGCGTCCTCGGCGACCGCTTCGGCCGCAAACGCCTCTTGCTGATCGGCCTGGTCACGTTTGGCATCTCGTCCGTGATCGCGAGCCAGATGACCTCAGCGAACGGGCTGATCCTCATGCGCGTGGTCATGGGCGCCAGCGGCGCCATCGTCCTCCCCCTGGTCACCTCGATCTTGCCGTCGATGTTCCAAGCGGACGAGCGCCAGCGCGCGATCGGCTTCTCGGGAGCTGGAGCCTTCATCGGTCTCCCGCTGGGACCGTTGGTCGCCGGCTGGCTGCTCACGCACTACGCGTGGGGATCCATCTTCCTCATCAACGCCCCGGTGGTCGTGATCGCGGTCGTCGGCGCGTGGTTCTTCATCCCGGAGAGCAAGGATCCAAACCCGAAGAGGCTGGACTGGATGGGAGCGCTCCTCGAGGTGTTGGGCGTCACCGGGATCGTCTACGCGATCATCGAGGAGCCCGTGCGCGGGTGGAGCAACTTCCAGGTCGTGGGACCTCTCTTGGGTGGCGCGGTGTTGATCGCCGCCTTTGTGATCTGGCAGTTCCGCGCCAGGGTGCCGCTCGTCGACCTCAACCTCTTCCGCAGCCGGCGCTTCGCCCTCGCGACGGTGGCTTTCACCATCGTCGGGTTTGCCATGACCGGCGTCCTGTTCGTCCTGTCCCCGTACCTACAGGTCGTGCAGGGAAATGACGCACAGGGGACAGGCATCCGCTTGCTTCCCCTGATCGGAGCGATGATGGTCGGCGCCATCAGCAGCGACTGGCTGTCCAAGCGCCTGGGCGCGAAGGTCATGGTGTCGGGCGGAATGCTCGGCATCAGCGCGGGGATGGTCCTTCTGTCGCGAGCGGGAGTCGACACCGGCTTCGGGCTGGTCGCGATCGCTCTCGCCGTGATCGGCCTCGCCATCGCGTTCACGATGATCCCCGCCCTGGACGCGATCCTCGCCGTCCTGCCGGCGGCCGAGACCGGCGCCGGCAGCGCACTCACCCGAGCCATCCAGAACGTCGGCGCGTCGCTTGGGGTCGCGGTCATGGGCAGCATCCTCAACAGCGCCTACCAGGCGCACTTGGTTGGACAGCTGGGACCATTCCCGACGGCCGCACAAACCGCCGCCGAGACCAGCGTGGCGGTCGCGGCCGCCGTCGCCCGTCACCTCCCGGGAGCTTTGGGCGACCGGCTCCTGCGCCTCGCTGAGACCGCTTACTCTCAGGGCATGAGCGACGTCCTGCTGGCGACCGCCGGCCTGCTCGTTGCCGGCGCGGTGCTGATGGCGCTCTTCCTGCCCGCCCGGGCGTCCCAGGCCGAGCAGCCGGCAGCTGCGATCAGAGCGGAGCGCGTCACCGCCTGATGGCGAACACGATCACTCCACTCGCGGCAGGCCTGCGCGAGCGCAAGAAGTTGAGGACGCGCGAGTCGATTCAACGCGAAGCGATGCGCCTGATACAGAAGCAGGGCTACAACAAGACGACCATCGAGCAGATCGCCGCCGCGGTCGACATCTCCCCGAGCACATTCTTCAACTACTTTCCGAGCAAGGAGGACGTCGTCCTCTATGACGTGTACGACCCGATCATCGGCAAGCTCCTGCTGGAACGACCCGCTGACGAGCCGATCGGCGTCGCGATCCGCCACGTGCTGGAGGACATGGCTGGGATGTTCGAGCGCGACCGCGAGATCATCCTCGCCCGCGCCCGGCTCTGGCTCGACGAGCCCTCGCTGCGCGCCCGGCTCTGGGAGGAGCTCGAAAGAGGCCAGGTCTTCATGACTGGGCTCATCGCTCAGCGCTCGGGTCGCGACGCGGATGATTTCGAGATCCGCGTCACCGTGATGGTCATCATCATGGCCGCCATGGAGGCGATGCGCGAGTGGGTGCGCCACGATGGAAAGGGAAGCTTCGTCACAACGGTCCGACGCGCCCTGGACCTGGTCGACGCGCAGGCCCGCCTCGACAACCTCGCTTCGCCCCAAGGGGTGAAGCGTTAGCCGACGCCTGAGTTGTCTGCTACGGCGGTCACGACCGCCGCGTTGTGATCTGCACCGTTCACCCCGCCGATCGTGCACGACGCGGTGGTCGTAGCGCTGTGGCCCACGTCCGGCTGCACCGGGACCTTGCAGGTGCCCACCGCGGCGCTGGTTTGCGGATCGGTCATCGTGAACGTCACGGTGGAAGGCCCTCGAGAAGTGGTCTTGCCGCCGAGGTTCTTGAGCGAAGCTGCGACGACGCAGGGTGATCCGCACGCGGACGTGTCAACACTCACGACCGTGTAAATCGGGGGCAGGGTCGATTGATCAGCAAAGTCGAGCGCGCCGCTCGGCGGGGCGATCCTGAAATCGCGTCCGTAGTCGCTGTATGTGAAATCGGCGCCCGAGATCCCGTCGACCATCGCCCCGGGGTGCATGTGCACCCGCAGCACTTGGTACGGAGGCGCCTCGTCCAGAAAGATGTCCGCACGCGGGCCTGAAAGCTCGACCGCCGGCAGTCCCCCAACCGAGACGTGGTCGGTGCGCGAGGTGACAGCGGTGCCGAGGAAGGTCGACTGCAAGCTGACACCCTTGGTGAAATCCGGAAGCTGTGGCGGGACGGCGGCCAAGCCAGTCCACCACGCGTCGCCCGCCGCCTGCAAGAGGCTCTGCGAAAAGGGATCCGATCCCATGTTGGCGGCCAGGAATTGCTGGCCCCGGAAATAAGAGCCGTGGGCGGTGATGATCGCTTCGAGACTGACATTCGTGGTGCTCAACAAGATGTATTCGGTCGTGGGCCTGACAAGCTCGAGGTCGATCTTCCAGGGTACGGACGCCTCGCTGTAGGTTCCCGCGATCCTGAAGCTGCGCGCCGCGTCGAGGCTGTCGCCGGCGCCGCTGTTGAGCGCCCGGATCGTCGGCAGCCCGAGCCCGAACGGGAGGTCGCACGCCGCCAGCGCGACGAGCGCGGCAAGAACCAGCGAAGCCTTACCAAGCGCTTTCAACACTCGCCTCTGTAACGGCAGGAGTATCGTCCCCGTTACCCCACCGTGGACCAACCCAGCACGGCGCTAGGTCCTCCGCAGCAGGTGACCGCGCCCGAGACCGCGCCGCCGCCCGCGGCTCGCCGGACGGGGCCCCGCACCGTGCAGATCCGCGGCCGCAAATATCCAGTCATCCTGCCCAGCCTCCGCGACGCGAGGCTGCATGTCGCGGCCGTGCTGCTGACCCTCCAGGTGCTTGGTCAGACCGTCCTCGGCTTCCGCGTTTCGGTGGCCCAGATCCTGGTCTGCCTCGCCGTGGGGGCGCTGATCGAGTTCGCCGTGGCTTTCTTTAAGGACCACCTGATCCTATGGCCGGCGAGCGGGCTGCTGACCGGAAACAGCACGGCCTTCATCCTGCGGACGCCCGGCACCCTGCACGGCCAGTGGTGGAGCCTTCACGGAATCGAGATCTTCATCGGCGTGGTGGCGCTCGGCATGGCCACCAAGTACCTCATCCGCTGGCGCGGTCGCCACATCTTCAACCCTTCCAACGTCGCCCTGGTCGTCGCGTTCGTGGCGCTTGGTCCCACGTACACCGAGCCCCTGGACCTGTGGTGGATACCCATGGGCCCCTGGATGATCGTGACCTACGCCATCCTCATCGGCGGCGGCGTGTTTATCGGCTGGCGCCTCGGCCTGCTCGGCATGGAGGTGGCGTTCATGGCGAGCTTCGCGCTCTTGGTCGCCCTCGCCCTCGCCCCTGTGCCCGACCACTGCATGATTGCCAGCTGGCACCTGTCGCCGCTGTGCGGCAGGTCGCTCTGGGAGATCCTCGTCACCTCTCCCGAGGTCTTGATCTTCGCCCTCTTCATGATCCCGGACCCCCGGACCGTCCCCGACGGAAAGGTGGCGCGAATTGTTTTCGGGGTGATGGTGGCGCTGCTCGCGGTGCTGTTCCTCGGCCCGACCACGCTCGAGTTCTGGACCAAGACGGCGATCCTCGCAAGCCTCGTGGTCGCCTGCGCGCTGCGCTTTGCCCTGACCGCGTTTCTGGCCTCGCTGCAAGAGGCGAGTTACAGGGCCTCGTCATTCTTGATCCCGGGGTGGCGCGTGCCTGCCGCCATCGCGGTCGCCTGCATCTGCGTGGGCTGCGTGCCCGTCGCATCCGACCTTTCGACCCACAGCCCCCAGCCGGTGGCCGGTCTCTCCGACGGGACGGCTCCCACCATCCCGCTGGTCGTCGGGGTAGGCCCGGGAATCGGCACATGGGTGACCGGCTCCGCCCGCGACGCCCTGCCTCCACCTGTGGATGCACAGCTCGTCGGCGGATCGGCGTCGGCGCGCGTCTGGTCCCTGCCAGCGCTGCCGCAGGTGGCGATTGCCTCGAACGTCACCTATTTCAATTCCTCGATCACGCCCCAGGTCGCCCAGAAAATGGGCCACGACGCGGTGCTCGATCTCATCATCGAGTCCGAGGCGCGTCGATCGCATGACCCGACGCTGGCGGAGAGCGGCGCCGTCGGCGACGGGCTGACGGAGTTCGTGGGCGTCATCAGCGACGACGCTTCAGCAGGAAACTTCGTCCTGAAGGTCTACCAGTTCGACAGCGCCACCTTGAACTTGTTCCTGCCCAAGCTGGGTACTCAGGCGTCCCGGCTCGTCGGGATCACGCTCACCGGGACCGCCACTCTCACCACCAGGGATCAGGCCGGGAGCATCCGCTCGCAGACCACGTCCGCCTACTCCAAGAGCTGGAGCATCGCCGCGATCGCACCGGACGGCCACCTGCTGATCGACCAGGACTACTCGGACCTGCGGCTGGCGCCTTAAGGGTCGCGGGTGATCGCCCCAGGAATCCCAGTCGGTTCGTAAGCGGCGGGTGGTTCGATGCCGAACGTGTCGGCGAGGCGGACGAAGAGGCTGAACAGCGCCGCCACGTAAGCCGCCTCCGCAATCTGCTCGTCCATCCAGCCCGCGTCACGCAACCGATCAACCTGTTCGTCGGTGACGCCGTACGCCGCCCGCGCGATGGTGCCGGCGAACTCCAGCAGCAGTCGCTCAGGCGCGGGCAGTCGCGCCGCCTCCAGATCGCCGTTGCGCAATGCCTCGGCCGCACCCTCGAACTCTTTGCCCTGCAACTGCAGGAACCACGTGTGGGAGCTGAGTCAATACCTGCAGCGATTGATGGCGGACACGTAGGACGCGATCATCTCGTGCTGCGCGCGCGTAAGGGCGCCATCAGTGAAATGCATCCTCGAGGCGGCCTGGATCGCCGCCAGGAAATCCGGCCGCAAGCTCATCGTCTGGAGGATCGGCGCCACCATCCCGATCGGGCTCTGCGCCTTGGCCGTCGCATAAAGGTCGGCCAGGGGGCCCATGGCCTCTGACTCGGCGACCATCCTGATGCGCGCCATGAAATCGATAACGCAGCGGGGCCCGGAAAGGCTACTCGGGCCCGCTCCAACCCCACCGGGGAACTGGCAGGTCCGGCGGAACCTGGGAATCGGCGGGCGTATACGACATCACCTCGTCGGTGGCCCATTCCATGTAAGCGCGAAGGGCCGCCCTGAGCTCAGGATCCCTGGGCAGATCGGCGTCATCCATCGCCTGCACGAAGCACCCGAGGAACCTCTCCCCCCAGTCTTCGGCCGCCCCTGTGCGAGCGTGCATCTCGAGCATTCCCGAGTGACCGCCGTGCACCGCCGAGTAGCGATTCGGGCCGCCAAACACCTCAGCCCAGTAGAAGGCCAGGTTCTCTATGTGCGCTGGATTGAAGCCATGGGAGAAGGCATGGCTGATCTCCGGTTCCTGCAGGCAGCGCTCGTGATGGGCCGCCGCCAGCGCAAGGAAGGCAGGATCTCCGCCGGCGAGCTCGTAAACGGATCGTCGAGGCATAGACAATAGTTTCGGCGATGAGGACCTTGCTCACGACAAGCGGCAAAATCGATTCGACCGACACCGCCGAGGTCAATCGGTGTTTCGCCGCTGCGCACACTGAAGGTCTGTGGCTGGACATCGAGAACCCTGACGCCGATGACTACAGGCTCCTGGAGGAAACCTTCAAGGCTCACCCGCTCACGATCGAAGACATCAAGCACCAAAACCAAAGACCCAAGATCGATGAGTATCCCGAGTACAACTTCGTCGTCATCTTTCAGGCCGATTGGCAGGGCGATGACGTCACCTTCGTGGAGCACCACCTATTCGTCGGACCCAACTACCTGATCACCGTCCACAATGAACCCGCCCCGGCCCTCAAGGAAGTGCAGGACCGCATCCACAAGAGTCCGGCCCTGAGCAAAGGCCAGCCCGCCTTTCTGACCTACCTGGTGGTGGACGCCTTGGTCGACGCCACGTTCCCGGTCCTGGAACGCGTCGACGAGACGGTCGACAAGATGGAGGACGAGATCATCCAGAAGGCCGCGCCCGATTCGCTCGATCGCATCTACCACTTGAAGCACTCGGTGACCGAGCTGCGCAAGTACCTAGGAGCGCAGCGCGATGTCTTTCAGCGGTTGATCACTCACGGCATCCACCTGCAGCAGCAGGACATGACGCTCTACTACCGCGACGTGTACGACCACATCGTGCGCCAGTACGAGACCGTCGATTCCCTCCGCGACCTGCTGTCGAGCGCGATGGACGTGTACCTGTCGACCGTCTCGAACCGTCTCAACCAGACCACCAAAGCGCTGACGGTGATCGCGAGCCTCTTTTTGCCACTGAGCTTCCTGACCGGTTTCTACGGAATGAACTTCAGTTACCTCACGCAGGTCCTGGAGACGCCCTATCGGGCCTTCGCGGTGGGCGTCGGGACCATGCTCGTCTCCATCGCCATTCAGCTCTACTTCTTCCGGCGCCGAGGCTGGATCTAGGGACTCGTGCGCAGCCTCTCCAGGCCGTCGAGGATCAAGTCCAGTCCAAACTCGAACTCCTTGGCGTAGTCGTAGCCGGGTTTCATGGCGTGCTCGGTGATCATCTCGGCGAGGTGCGGGTACTCACCCGCCAGCTGCCGCAGGATGCTCTCCCCCACCTCGGCGACCTGCTCGCGGGATTGGAGCGGGAGGTTGATCTGCTGGAGCGCGAAGCCATAGACGTAGCCGTCGATGGCGGAGACCGCGTGGGCGGCCATGACGAGCGTGAAGCCCGCGTTCCGCAGGCTTCCGAGCACCGAGTCGTGGTGTCGCAGGGTCGCGGGACCAGGCCTGGTTCGGGACTGCATCAGGCTTGGCGCCCAGGGGTGGCGGAGGAGAGCCTCGTGAGCCGAGATCGCTCGCTTGCGCATGGCCGGCTTCCAGTCGGCTTCGCCTGAGGGCAGGGCGATCTCACTGAAAACCAGGTCGACGATGCCATCGAGGATGTCGTCCTTGTTGGCCACGTGGTTGTAGAGGGACATGGCCTCAACCCCGAGGTCGTGGCCGAGCTTGCGCATGGAGAGTGAGTCGATTCCACTCGAGTCTGCGAGGGCGACGGCGGCGCGCATCACTCGCTCCCGGCTGAGGGGTGCTCGGATTTGGGCGCTCGGGTCGGTCTGGGTCGCCATCTTCTAGATTCCTCTTGACAAGCTTACAGCGTATGTCTAAACTTACGCCATAAGCTTACACCGTAAGCCATTCAAGGAGAATCCCGATGTCATCACCCAAGCGCCTCGCCAGGATCGCCGGCTTCCTCTATCTGCTCGTCGGCATCTTCGGGGGCTTTGCCGAAGGCTATGTGGAACCCAAGATGTATGTCGCCGGCAACGCCGCAGCCACAGTTGGGAACATCGTCACGAACGCTGGGCTCGTCCGCCTCGGAGTCGTCGCCGACCTGCTGGACGCAACGTTCTTTGTCTTCGTGGCCCTAGCCCTCTACGTTCTTCTGAAGCACGTTCACAAGAGCGTGGCCAGGGCGATGCTGGTCTTCGTCATGCTCGCGGCCGGCATCACCTGCGTCGCCGCGGTGTTCGAGTTCGAAGCCCTGCGCGTCGCAACCGGCGCGGTCGACATGGGCGCGCTCGGCGTGAGCGGTTCAAGCGCCATGGTCCTGCTCCTGGTCGACCTCCAGCACTATGGGTTGCTGGCAGCTCAGATCTTCTTCGGTCTTTGGCTCGCGCCGTTGGGATACCTGGCGTACCGGTCAGGTTGGTTCCCCAAGGCGCTGGGCATCGTGCTCGTCGCGGCCGCCGCCAGCTACATCGTCGACCTGCTCGCCGCGTTCCTCGCTCCCGATGTCGCCAGATCAATCCACGGCTTCGCGACCATCCTGCCGGCGATCGCAGAACCCGCGATGGTCCTCTACCTGCTCGTGATCGGGGTTTGGATCAAGCAGCCAAAGTCGGAGCGCGTTCTCGCCGTCGCGTAACAGCTTCCAGAGCCAGGAGCCCGTCGCCTCTCAGCGATGGGCTTTTGGCAATGTTGGTCGAAAACGCTCTCTTGTTGGATCGGTCGAAATTGGATGCGAGCAGCCGTGCCGCTGCTTCGATTAGGAACGTTCGCGCTCTGGTCGATCGCCGCCGCGGCACAGCCGGGTTTGAGGGGCGTCACTGAGGGTCAAACCTCAGCGAGTCGCTGACTTCCTACCGGCGCCGACGAGCGCTGGAAACCTCGTCGTCGGCGCGCTCGATCAGTTCATCCGCCGAGTCGCCGGTCTGCAGCCGGGCAAGCCCGACTGTGATCGTGGCGCCGGAGCTACCTGAGGCCAGCATTGTGCTAACCGCCTCAAAGCGACCCCGCGCGTGGTCGACAGCGATGCCGGGGAGCGCGCACACGAACTCGTCGCCGCCGACCCGAGTAATCACGTCGTAAGAACGCAAACAGGCGCGCAGGGAGTCCGCCACAGCGATGAGCAGCGCGTCCCCTGCAGCATGGCCCTTCGTGTCGTTCGTAGCCTTCAGCCCATCCACGTCTATGTATGCAGCCACGAGCTCTCCGCTGTCGCGTTGGGCGCGATTGATCTCGCGCCCGATGGCAGCCAACCCAGCGCCGCGGCGACTCACCCCCGTCAACTCATCAGTCCCGGAATCTTCACGATCCCGCGCTGCTTGGGCGCGATCCTCCGCCGCAATCTGGCGATCGTGGCTGCCCTGTGCGCGATCGTCCGCCGCCACCTTGCGGTCGTTGACGGCTCGTACCCGGCTGTCGGCCGCGTCAGCGCGTTCCAGAGCGGCCCGCGCGCCTGCGTCCTCCGCGCGCCGGCGATTGCTCGCCGCGCGATCTCGTGCGGTCCGATCCAGGTCGCCAGCCGCGTCGTCGCGAGCTTCGGCCTCTTGGTCGCGCAGACCTGCTGCGACGTCTCGGTCGCGCGCAGCCAGCCCGGCCTCCCTGCGCCGCACCGCCGTCAACTCGTCGGTCCCCGAATCCTCACGGTCCTTCGCCGCCTGTGCGCGATCCTCGGCCGCAACCTTGCGGTCATAGACGGCTCGCACGCGGCTGTCGGCCGCCTCCGCGCGCCCTGAGTCCGCCCGGGCGCCTTCGTCCGCCGCGCGCTGGCGGTTGCTCGCGGCGGTGTCCCCGGCGGTTCGGTCGCGGTCACCTGCTGCGTCGTCGCGCGCTTCGGCTTCTCGGTCTCGCAACCCGGCGGCGACGTCTCGGTCCCGCGCGGCAAGCCCCGCCTCCCGGCGGCGCACCGCCGTCAGCTCGTCGGTTCCGGAATCCTCGCGGTCCTTCGCCGCCTGGGCGCGATCGTCCGCTGCAACCTTGCGATCGTTGATGGCACGTTCGCGGCTGTCCGCAGCATCAGCACGCCCCGAGTCGGCCCGCGCGCCTTCATCGGCGGCGCGCCGGCGATTGCTCGCAGCGCGATCCGCCGCGGTGCGGTCGAACTCACCAGCCGCGTCGTCTCTAGCCTCGGCGTCCCGGTCACGCAACTCGGCGGCGAGGTCACGCGCCCGCGCAGCCAGGCCCGACGTTTCGCGGTCCTTCGCGGCCTGGGCGCGATCTTCGGCCGCCAGCCTGCGATCGTTGATGGCCTGGGCGCGGTAGTCGGCGGCCTGGGCGCGTCCCGAGGCGGCCTGAGCGCCTTCGTCCGCCGCTCGCCGGCGATTGCTCGCCGCGCGGTCCCCCTCGGTTCGGTCGAGGTCGCCCGCCGCGTCGTCTCGCCCTTCGGCCTCCCGGTCGCGCAGCCCGGCCGCGACGTCACGGTCCTGAGCGGCCAGCCCTGCCACCCGGCGGCGCGCGCCGGTGAGCTCGTCGGTTCCGGAATCGTCGCGATCTTTGGCTGCCTGGGCGCGATCTTCCGCCGCCACCCGGCGGTCGTTGATCGCCTGGGCTCGGTTGTCGGCAGCGCCGGCGCGCCGCGATGCGGCCTGGTCACCTTCGTCTGCCGCATGCTTGCGGTCGGTCGCGGCGCGATCCCCAGCGGTTCGGTCGAGGTCGCCGGCCGCGTCGTCCCGTGCTTCGGCCTCTCGGTCACGCAACCCAGCCGCGACGTCCCGGTCTTGCGCGGCGAGGCCGGCCTCACGGCGGCGCACTCCCGTCAGCTCATCGGTCCCGGAATCCTCCCGGTCCCTGGCGGCCTGGGCTCGATCTTCGGCCGCCACCCGGCGATCGTTGACAGCCTGAGCGCGGTTGTCGGCAGCCTCAACGCGGCCCGAGGGGGGTCGGGTGCTGTCGCCGGCGGCCTGTTGACTATCGGTGGCCGCGCGGTCGCCCTCGGTCCGGTCTAAGTCGCCCGCAGCGTCGTCGCGGGCGGCCGCCTCTCGGTCGCGCTGCTCGGCCTCGCGGTCGCGCGCGTCCGCCGCCAGGTCGCGGTCGCGCCCTTCGAGGTCACGCTCGCCTGCCTTGGCCAGGGCGTCGTGACCCGGATCAAGCCGACCGGGGTCCTGATCGGGGATCTTCACTCCGCGCGTCTGTCCTTCAGGCATGTGAGCACGTCCTGGCGCAATGCCAGGAAGGTGCCTCACCCTCCACCCATCGCCAGAACAATTGCAGCAACCATCCTGCCTTTCGTAAGCGCGCCATTCGGGCACGGATGGTCGAGTGCCCGGGCACCGGCCGCGGCTTTAGGGCCCTGTTGGTCGGGTTACGGCCGCTGGGTGGATCCCTGTCGGGGCGAACTTAGGCCTGCTCTGATGGTGACCTAGATCTCGCGGCCGATCGCGCTCTCGATCTGGTCCAGGTGGGGGTACCAATGAACCAGGCGCTCGAGCAGCGCCACCCTGTTCGTTTCCCTGGCGACCGCCACCGCGTTCTCCGGGAGGGCCTCGATCCGCGCGACGGCGAGCTCGGCGGCGGCGATACACCGCGCCACGGCGGCACCTGACGGAAGCGCCGACCAGTCACCGGCGCCGGCATAGTTGATCAGATCGAAATGATTCGGGGTCAGCTCGGCGAAGCGTCCGTCCCTCTCATACGTGTCCCAACGCAGGGTGAGCATGCGGTCGAAGAACGCCATATGCCCCAGCACGGTGGCCACGCTCCATCCATCGCCGGTGTCCATGGCGAGCTCGGCGTCGCTCAGCGAACGAATGCGCCGCAGCCTCTCGAGTCCCTCGCGGTTGCGCTCGCCGTGATCGCTCACACAACTATTGTGCCTAACGAATACCTGGCGTTGCGGGAGTCTGAGCGAGCGCTCGCCGCCAGACGATCGCGAACTTAATCAGCGGTTAGGGCACCAAAGTTTGTGTTGATTCCGCTGGCCACACGACCAGCAGTGCTCATGATCTAGCCCAGTGTCTTGAACCGGTCGCCAACTGAAGGCAAATACAGATCCGACGAGCAGAGCAGCCAGGAATCCTACGTACACATCTAGTGGAACGGTAGCCGCACCCATTGTGTTCCGGTCTATCCGACAATGACATCGTGTCGAAGCAAGAGATCGACGACTACCTGGCGTCGATCGCAGAGCCCAAGCGCACGACGCTGCAGAAGCTGCGTCAGACCATCCGCGACATCCTCCCGGACGCCGAGGAGGTCATCTCGTACGGCATGCCGGCGTTTCGGCAGAACGGCAAGGTGATCGCGGGATTCGCGGCCTTCAAGAATCACCTCGCCTACCTGCCTCACAGCGGATCACTGTTCAACGAGCTGCGTGACGACCTTGCCGGCTACACGAGCACCGAGGGGTCTCTGCACTTCCCCATCGACAAGCCGCTCCCGAAGGCGCTGGTCAAAAAACTCATAGCCGCCCGTCTCAAGCAGGTCAGGTCGAAGCAATGAAAGTGCTCTTCATCGCCGGTTTCGGACCGATTACCCCCAGCATCGCCGAGTCGCGACGGCTGTATCAGGACGCGCTTGGCATCCGATTCAAGGTCGAAGAAGGCGCGTACCTGCACACGGAAGACGTCAAAGGTGCCAACACATTTGCGGTGTGGCCGCTGGCCCAGGCCGCCGAGTCGTGCTTCGGCACGAGCGAGTGGCCCGCCGACACCGCCGTCCCGCATGCGTGGCTGGAGTTCGACGTCGACGACATCGAGGCCGCGACGCGAGAGCTCGAAGAGCAGGGTTACCGGCTACTGGTGCGCAATCGCACCGAGCCTTGGGGACAGGTCGTGACGCGATTGCTGAGCCCCGAAAGATTGCTGGTCGGCGTCACGGTGACGCCCTGGATGCGAGGCGAGTCGGCGTCCCCGTAGACCGACCGTAAATTACCCGCATCAGGGGGCTTGACATTGACCCTGGGTCAAGGTGCGAGCCTTGGTCCATGAACGCACAGACCGACCACACGCCACGGACCGCGGTTTCCGTATCAGGCTTGCGCAAGGCGTACGGGACGAAGGTCGTCCTCGACGGCGTCGACCTCTCCATCGCGCAAGGCGAGGTCTTCGCGCTGCTCGGGCCGAACGGAGCCGGGAAGACCACGATCGTGCGGATCCTCTCGACCCTGATCCCGGCCGACGCCGGCATCGCCACTGTCATGGGGTACGACCTGCGCCGCGAAGCCGGCGCGGTGCGCGGGGTGATCGGGGTCACTGGCCAGTTCTCCGCGGTCGACGACCTGCTCACCGGTGAAGAGAACCTGCTCTTGATGGGACGCCTGCTGCACCTGCCCTCGAAAGAGCGGCGAGCGCGGTCCTCCGAGCTGCTGGAACGCTTCGAACTCGTCGACGCGGCGCGCCAGACGCCGGCGGGCTACTCGGGTGGAATGAAGCGGCGCCTCGACCTCGCCATGACCTTGATGGGGCGGCCACGCCTGATCTTCCTCGATGAGCCCACGACCGGTCTCGACCCGCGGAGCCGCCAAACCATGTGGCAGATCATCCGCGAGCTTGTACGAGAGGGCGTCACGATCTTGCTGACCACCCAGTACCTCGAGGAGGCCGACCAACTCGCCGACCGCATCGCGATGCTTGACCAGGGCCGCATCGTCGCCGAAGGCACGCCGGCCGAGCTGAAACGCCTTCTGCCTGGCGCGCATATCCGGCTGCTCTTCGCTGATGCCGCCTCGCTCGACAAGGCAGCTCGAGCACTGAGTGAGAGCACGCGAGACGATGAGGAGCTCGTGCTGCGTGTTCCCAACGAACGCGGCATCGGATCCCTCCGAGACCTGCTCGCCCGTCTCGGCGATGACGTGGCCGTGGAGGACCTTTCCATCCACACACCAGACCTCGAAGACGTGTTCTTTGCCGTCACCGGCAATGCTGCCAAGGAGAAGGAATCATGAGCGCGTTGACATTCGCGGCCCGAGACTCCGCCACCATGCTTCGGCGGGAAATCAAGCACAGCATCCGGCTGCTCCGCTTGCTGATCGTTAGCGCGATAGTCGTGCCGGTCGCGATGCTTTTGTTGTTCGACTACGTCCTCGGTGGGGCGATCGGCCAGGGGCTCGGTGCCGCGGCGCGAGGAGCACCCTATATCGACTACCTCGTGGCCGGAATACTTGTGATGACCGTGGCCGGTGGCTGCGGGCCCACCGCGATCAACGTGACCATGGACATGACTGGTGGCTTTGTCGACCGCATCCGCACGATGGCCGTCACTCGCGGTGCGCTGCTGGCCGGACATGTCGGCGTCAGCGTCCTGCGCATGCTTGTCGCCACGATCGCGGTCACCGGGGTGGCGCTTCTGATCGGATTCCGGCCAAAGGCATCGGTCGGGGACTGGTTTGCCGTCCTCGGAATCATTGCGGCGTTCGCTTTTGCCCTGGCCTGGCTATCCGCGGCCGTCGGCCTGGTCACCAAGAGTGTCGCCGGCGCGAACGGATCGACCCTGCCCTTGTCGTTCCTGCTGCCGTTCCTGTCCAGCACTTTCGTGCCGGCGGGCTCCATGCCGGCCGGTGTGCGCTGGTTTGCCGCGAACCAGCCGTTCACCGCGGTGGTGGACAGCCTGCGTGCGCTGCTCAGCGGCGCGCCGGCCGGCAACACCCCCCATGTCGCTCTGGCCTGGTGCGCGGCGATCGCGCTCGTCTCTTACCTCTGGGCCCAGGCGTCGTTTCGCCGAGGTACCCGGTGACATGATCGGAAGCAAATGATCACGATCGGCCAGCTCGCCGCGTACGCCGGCGTGACGATTAAGGCAGTCCGCCACTACCACAAGCGCGGACTGCTCGAGGAGCCGGCGCGCGACTCGTCAGGCTACCGGCGCTACACCGCCCAGCACGCGATCGACCTGGTGAAGATCAAGACGCTCGCAGAAGCCGGAGTGCCTCTTGCCCGCGTCAAGGAGCTGCTCGCCGCCGGCCCCGACCAGTTCGCTGCTGCGATCACCGAAGTCGATCGCACCCTGCAGGAACGCGCGAAGGAGCTGCGCCGTACCCGCGACCGCATCGCACGGCTAAGCGCCGGCGACCGATTGTTTGTGCCGGCTGACGTAGCGGACTACCTCGACCGGCTGCGCGACCTTGGCGTCAGCGGACGCGCCGTGCAGATGGAGCGCGACGGCTGGATCCTGCTCCGGTCGGGCTCGCCGAAAGCCGCCGCCGTCTGGTTTGCGGACAAGCTCGACGCGATCCGGGATCCGGAGTTCGTCGCCATCTACCTCGCTTACGACGTCGCGTACGACTGGCCCGAGGACGACCCACGACTCGAGGCGCTGGCCGGGCGCTCAGAGCGATGGTTCGCCAGGCGAGGCGACGGGCCCGCAAGAGGAAAGCAGCCTGCGGCGGACCCGGGCATCGCCCAGCTGATGGCAACATCGACCGGCGCTTCGTCTCCGGCGTGGGATCGGCTCAAAGAGATTCAAAGGGAGCACGCGAACGGAGGTTCAGGGCCAGGCGTTCAAAAGCTGCCGTAATCCACCGAGAACCCGGCTATTGGCGGTGCAGCTGCGTGATCTGAATCAGGTTGCCACAGGTGTCGTTCGCCATGGCAATGGTCGAGCCGGTCACCTTGGTGGGTGGCATCGTGAATTCAGCGCCGGCCGCCTTCATTCGCTCGTAGTCGCGCTGGATGTCGTCGGTGAAGAACATGGTGGCGGGCTGGTTCTGCTGGAACAGCGCCTCCTGGTACGTCTTGCCCGCGGGGTTGTCGTTGCGCGCGAGCTGCAGCTCGCTGCCGTCTGGCTCTGCGGGCGACACCACTGTGAGCCAGCGATAGGGCCCCTGCGAAACATCAGCCTTCTTCTCGAATCCCGCCACCTCGGTGTAGTAGCGCAAGGCCTTCTCCTGGTCGTCCACGTAGATGGTCGTTAGCTTGATCTTCATCGTCTTTCTCCTGTCACAAGGTTGATACCGATCAAGCTAGGCCGAGGGCCCCGCGCTTGCTTCTCGATTCCTGACGGATGTCAAGGGGGCCGGGCGGGAAACCCACGGGGCCGCTTTTGGGACGAGCTGACAACCGCGATTTCGAAACCGATCAGCCCGGCCCGAGCCTGCGAAGTGCAGTCAGCCGATCGTAGTCCGGATCTGAGCTCACCATCACCGAACAGCCGGAATCGAGAGCGTGCGCAGCGTGAAAGGCATCGCGAGGTGCAAGCCCCGGGTTCGACATGAAACTGACGGCTTGACTGATCACGGTCCGGTCGGTCGTAGCGAGCTCGAAATCGAGCTCGTCAATCGCTGCCCAGAGTCGACCAAGCCGCGTACGCATTTTGCGCATCACCGCTGAAGTCGAGGTCCGGAACGTCGACACTGGGTTGTTATCGCCGGTATCGCGTAGCCAGCCCAAGACCGACCGGTAAGCCAATTCATCCAGCACTAGAGCACTCACGACCCCAGCCTCGCCGGCCAGCTCTGTTTCCAGCCTGATCCGCCAGGCCGCCACGGCGGGGTCGTCTCGTTGTCGGAGGTGTAGGTAGAGGAAATTCGTGCCGATATAGCAGCGGGTCACTCGGGGCGGGTCGCCCTCTCGAGCGCAGGATCGGTGTCCACATCCCAAACGCCCCTGAGCAACCGATCAATTTCTTCTTTTGAACCAATCCCTGCTGCTCCAGCGGTGGCAGCCCACCGATCTTTTCGGCCGTCGTGAGTCCGTCGCCAGAGATCGCCAGGCTGCACCCCCAGGGCATCGGCCAGACGGCCGATGGTCTCCAGGTCGACTCGAGTTGCCCGGCCGGTGAGAATGTTCCGAGCAGTCTTGATATCGACGCCGGCCTTCTCGGCCAATCGCCGAGCGTTCCAGCCCTTTCGCTCAGCCAGCTCGTCCACGCGCCATTTGACCACCATGGGAATATCATACCCTCCTAGGGAGGATGTTGGATCAGCTGTGGGACCGATCGTACAACTCCTACAGTGCGTTGTCTCGCCGCGCCGAACCATTGGAATCATCAAGCGGCGCCGAGTCGATCAAGCGATCTTTCGAGCAAGACCTTGATGAGTGTCTGATACGGAACGCCGCGGCGCTTGGCTTCTTCGCGCGTGCGTTCCAACAAGGCCTCTGGCAACTTGATGGAGATCGCCTTCTGGCGTTGCTTGGCGGCGGCCAGGGCAGCGATCACCTCCGCCTCGAACTCCTTGTTCGTCATGGCATCGTACGGGTCGAACTGGTGAGGCTCCGGCCCAAACTGCTTTCCGATAACTCGCTTCCTCGTTTTCATCTGCCGCGCCTCCCCATGACATGTGCGTGGACCGGATAGCGACCATTGCGGTACTCGACCCAGGCCGCTAATAGGCGCCGACCGGCCACAGTCCGACCTCTTACCAGCCAATACCCTTCGCGCTTCGGATCTGGACCTTCTTCGCGCGTGGACTCGGTCATGGCCTCTTCGACTTCGGCAACGGTGATGCCTCGCTCTGGGTGATCTTCCTCGATGTGCTTCCGATTGGCGCGGTCCCACACGACCGGCCGATCGTCCACAGCAATTAGTATATCTCAATGGGATATACGTTAGGTATAGGGGTGGCTAGAGG
>DATMKM010000035.1:0-13403 GCA_035571315.1 Candidatus Acidiferrum sp. | reverse complement strand
ACCCGCGGTGATCAACTTCTGGGCGTCATATTGCCCGCCTTGCCGGGCCGAGATGCCGCTGCTGCAAAGGCTGGTCGGGCAGCGTTCGGACATGCAGCTCGTGCTGGTTGACGAAGGCGACGGAGCCCCCGCCGCCCGCGCCTTCCTCGGCTCGGTCGGAATCAACCAGCCCGCGCTCCTCGACTCCGACCTCGGAGTCGGTCGCGCCTATGGGGCGATCGCGCTTCCCACCACGGTGTTCGTGCGCGCCGACGGCACCATCGCCGCGCGGCACATCGGCCAGCTCGATGAAGGGGTGCTCGCGGCCGAGCTCATAACTCTGGGAAACTAGGGCGCCGCATGGCAGGGGTAAAGCTTTTCCGCCGACTCGCGGTCGTCACGGCGATCTTCGCTTACCTGCAGATCGCGCTCGGCGGAGTGGTTCGCGTGACCGGCTCCGGGCTGGGATGCCCCGACTGGCCGCTGTGCCACGGCCGTCCCTACCCTCCCGCGAACCTCGGCTCGATCATCGAGTACTCGCATCGCGCGGTGGGCAGCGTGACCGAGCTGCTCATCGCCCTAACCGCGATCTTCGCCTGGGTGGTCTGGCGCAGCCGCCGTCCCGTCGTCGCCTGGCTCGCCTCCGCATCGCTCATCGCGGGCCTTGGAGAGGCGCTGCTGGGAGCCGGGGTGGTGGCCAACGAGCTCGCTTCCTGGCTCGTGCTCATCCACCTCGCGGTTGCGATGATCATCCTCGGTTTCCTCGTCGCGACTGTCGTGATGTCGATGCCGCCATCGAACGTAGTCAGCGATCCAGGATTCCGGCGCCTTGCCGCCATCGCCGCCGGCGCGACTTACCTGCTGTTGCTGACCGGCTCGTCCGTGGTGGCAAGCGGCGCGGACGCCACCTGCCGCACCTGGCCCCTGTGCGGTTCAGGCTTCACACCAGACTTCAATGGCGTCGATGCATTCACGATGCTGCATCGCGGTTCGGTGCTGCTCATCGGAGCGTTCCTGGTGTTTGTCCTTGTGAGGGCGGCCAGGATCCCTGGTCTGAGGTTCCCTTCATTCGCGACTCTCGCCATCTTCGCGTTGCAGGTCGCGGTGGGCGCGGGCGCGGCCGTCACGGACGGCGCGTTCTTTAACGGATTGCACGTGGCATTCGCGACGCTGGTCTGGGCCGGGGTGCTGGCCACTGCCATACTCACATTGGCGCGCACAGACCGAGATGTCGAGCCCGCGCGAATGATCGTGGAGAAAGGCCCAGCATGAGCACCGTTACATTGGCGCCGGCGCGCGGCGCGCTCAGCGTGGCCCGCGACTACGTCAGCCTCCTCAAGCTGCGCATCGTCGCGTTGCTCGACGTGACGGCCGTCGCGGTGATGCTGCCGGCGGCTCACGGTCATCCCCGGCCGGTCGCGGTGGCCGCTGTGCTCATCGGTCTCACGTGCGGGGCGGGGGGCGCCCACGCGATCAACATGTGGTTCGACCGGGACATCGACGCCGAGATGTCGCGAACCCGCGGCCGGGCGCTGCCCGCGGGTCGCATCCCGCCGTGGCACGCGCTTGCGCTCGGGATCGGGCTGAACGTCGTGGCATTTGCGGTGCTCTGGGCGGGCGCCAACCTGCTCGCCGCGGCGCTCGATCTGGTCGGAGCGCTGATCTATGTGTTCGTGTACACGATCTGGCTCAAGCGGTCGACTCCGCAGAACATCGTCATCGGAGGCGCGGCGGGCGCCGTTCCCCCGCTCGTGGGCTGGGCCGCCGCCACAGGCAGCCTGGACGCCACGGCGATCGCCCTTTTCGGCGTGATCTTCTTCTGGACCCCGCCGCACTTCTGGGCGCTCGCGCAGGTGATCAAGAAGGACTACGCGCGCGCGAAGATCCCGATGCTGCCCGTGGTCGCAGGGGAGCGCTCCGCCAAGCGCCAGAGCATCGTTTATGCGGCGCTGACCGTCGCGGTGAGCGTGGTCCCGTTCTTGACCGGTTCCGCCGGCGCCATCTACCTCGCGGGCGCGCTCGTGCTCGGCATCGGACTGGTGGGTGTCACGGTGTTGGACCTCGCCGGGAATCGATGGACGAGGCGGGTGTTCGCCTACTCGATCGTCTATGTCGCGCTGCTCTTCACACTCTTCGCCGTCTCGCCCTTCTTGCCGTAGCGAGATCGGCAGGCGTCTGTAGCTGCCAAAGGACTGCACCGCGGCGCGCACGCGGTCCTCATCGGGTCACGGGCGATGCGACCCGCGACGTAACCAATTAACCTGCGCGAATGGAAATCGTCCGGCTGCACCTGGCGCGGATCCGCGCCCTCCACGACATGCCGGTGCACGGGTTTGTGATCAAGCATCCCCGGGCAGGCGCGATCCTGGTCGACACCGGCGTGGGCTGGCCGACGGAGCTCGTTCAGGAGTGGAACGTCGTCAACCGGCACGCCGCTGAGGCCCTGGCGGAGCACGATCTGAGCCCGGCGGACGTTCGCATCGTCATCAACAGCCACCTTCACTTCGACCACTGCGGTCAGAACGCGGTGTTCAAGCACGCGCCGTTCTACGTCCAGCGCTCTGAGCTGGCGCGCGCTCGCCAAGCCGAGACCGTGACTTCGCAGTGGTTCGATTTCGCGGGGGCGCGCTTCGAGCTGCTCGACGGCGACGCGCAGATCGCTGAGGGCGTGCGCGTCGTGGCCACGCCGGGCCACACGATCGGCCACCAGAGCGTCATCGTCGACACCCCGGACGGCGGTGCGGTGATGATCGGCGACGCGGCGTACACGGCGGAGGTCTACCGAGATGTCGACCAAGCCGACCTGAAGACGTGGGATGGGCAGTACTCCGACCGCGAGGCCTGGACGGACTCGCTGCACCGGCTGCACGAGATGCATCCGCACCGGGTCCACTTCTGCCACGACACGCAGGTGATGCACGGGTGAGCTTCGGGCCGCTGGTGAGCGCCGGATGGCTGCGGGAGCACATCGGGGACCCGGACGTGACGGTCATCGATTTTCGCTGGTACCTCCTCGATCGCAAGGGCAAAGACGAGTACCTGCGCGGCCACATTCCGGGCGCGGTGTTCGTCGACCTCGAAGCGGTCACGGGCACGCGCGGCGGTGGCCGGCATCCGCTCCCGGCCGCCTGGCAGGTGCAGGACGAAATGCAGAAAGCTGGAGTCGACGACGCCACCAAGGTGGTCGTCTACGACGACGTCGGAGGCTCGGTCGCGGCGAGGCTGTGGTTCCTGCTGGGCTGGTTCGGGCATGGCGCTCAGGCCGTGCTCGACGGCGGCCTCCTGGCGTGGGGCGAGCCGCTCGAGACCAGCGTCCCATCGGTCACCCGCGGCGCCTTTCGCTCCAAGCCGCCGGACCGGACGCGAATCCTGGACTTCGAGGCGGTGCAGCTGCTCGAGCAAGTCCCGCTGATCGACGCACGCGCCGGCGAGCGATACAGCGGCCAGAAAGAGCTCGTCGACCCGAAGGCCGGCCACATCCCCGGAGCGCGGAGCGCGCCTTGGATGGAGAACCTAGGCGCCGACGGGCGCTTCAAATCCGCAGGCGAGCTGCGCGAGCGCTTCTCCAGCCTCGGGGCAGAGGAGGGCGCCGTGGTGTACTGCGGTTCGGGGATCACTGCGTGCCACGACCTCCTGGCCATGGAGCTCGCCGGAGTGCCCAATGGCCGCCTCTATGCGGGCTCGTGGAGCGACTGGTCGACTCGCGACGCCCCGGTCGCCACCGGCAAAGAACCCGGCTAGGGAATTAGGATCTTGGCGTGATTCTCAAGGGCAAGAAGATCTTGATTGCCGGCCTTTCGGACCGGCGCAGCATCGGCTACTCGATCGCGGTGGAAGCGCAGCGCGAGGGTGCGGAGCTGATCCTCACCAGCTTCGGCCGGATGATGACCATCACGCAGATGACGGCGAAAAAGCTCGACCCCATCCCCGAGATCTTCGAGATGGACGTGCAGAAACCGGCCGACATCGCGGCCGCGGCGAAAGCGATCGGCGAGCGGTGGACCAGGTTGGATGGGCTTGTCCATTCGGTCGCCTACGCGCCGCCGGACGCACTCGGCGGGAATTTCCTCAACACGCCATGGGAGAGCGTCGCGATAGCGCTGCAGGTGAGCGCTTTTTCGTTCAAAGAACTGGCCGCGGGATTTCTCCCTTTAATGAAGGAGCACGGCGGTTCGTTAATTACTCTCGATTTCGACAATTCGACGCAAGCGTGGCCGAAATACGACTGGATGGGCGTCTCGAAAGCCGCGCTGGAATCGGTGACTCGCTACCTGGCGCGAGACCTCGGACGCTACAAGATTCGTGTCAATGCAATCTGCGCTGGGCCTTTGGCGACGCTTGCCGCGAGTGGCATCCCGGGGTTCAAAGACTTCGAGGAGGTGTGGGAGAATCGCGCGCCCCTCGGCTGGAGCCTGCAGGACAAATCGCCCGTCGGCCGGGCCGCGTGCGCTCTGCTCTCGGACTACCTGAACATGACGACGGGTGAGCTCTTGCACGTCGACGGGGGCTACCACGCGATGGGCGCTGAGCTTCCGCCCACAGAGTAACGGCCCCGCGAACTCGGGGCTAGCCTCTGAGTCCGCTGTCTGACTGACTGACGCTAGATGTTGTGCTCGGTACCGGACAAGGGCGCAACATCATGCTAGGCTCTCTCAAATTCTCCTTTGGAGGGATGCAGTTTGCGGGAGTGCCTGGTGATCTACGTGGACGCCGCTCTCGATAAGAACGGCCGGGCCGGATGTGGCCTGGCCGTTTTTGTTAGGGGCCGCGCGGTGTATACGGAATCGTTCGGTTTTTCGCATCTCGGCGGTTCTGCTCAACTCGAGGCGCACGTGTGCGCTGGCGCACTCGACCTCGCCGCCGCCCGCTGGCCTCATCACCGCGTGATCGTCCGTACGGATTGCGCACCGGTGGTGCGCAGTCGCATGCCGTCGAGCGACAGTTTCCGCATCGCGGTTTACGAGGTTCGCGAACGCTGCAGGCGCGGATGGCGCGTGGTTCGCTATGTGAGTCGTAAAGCGAATCCTGCGCACGAACTTGCACGCGAAGGACTCAAGAGTTTGTCGAAACAACAGGTGCTCGCGGCCGCATAGACTAGGGTCTTCAGGCCAGATTCTTTAAATAGACCAGGAGTCCAAATGGCTGCAGAAAACTCTGCGCAGGGTGAGGGAGCTCCGCGCCGTCGCGGGCGTCCGCCAGGCGCGAAAAGCACAACCGGTACGCGTGCGCGGCGCAAGCGACTCGGCGGCACCGAGCTGACCGAGCAGCTGAATCACATGGTCGCCGAGTTGATCAAAGAAAACCGCAAGCTGAAGCGCCAGGTCGTGAAGCTCACCGAAAAAGGTGCGGAGAAGGCGAGCAGCACGGTCGACCGGACGTTGCGCACGATCCAGCGCCGAGTGCAGAAGGCGCTGACCGCGCCGGCCAAGCGGCGCCGGAAGTCAGCCGCGCCTGCGACGACTCGCAAGAAGCCCGTCACTCGCGGGCGGCGCAAGAAGACCTAGTTCAGGCGGTACGGCCGGTCGCGGCGGCGTGCTCTAGGGCTTCCATGTGCTTGGCCGTCCGGTACGCGTCGACGATGCTGAACAGCCAGAGCGTCCCCCCGCCGAGCTCCATCGGCACGCCGACCACCGCGCCGATCGCCGTGAGGTCGAGGTCAAAGCCGAAGAACTGGAGCCCTCCGATTCCGAGCAGGTAGGCGAGGCCTTTCATGTTGTGCCCGAGGTAAAAATGCCCGCAGCCGGGGATCACGGCGAGCGCCGCGGCCGTCAGCGGGCTCTTGTGGCTCCTTGAGATCGGACCGCGGTAACTGCCTGAGGCGGGCGCCCCGCAGCGCGGGCAGGGCGCGTTGGGATTGACGAGCACAGAACCGCAGCGACCGCAAAAGACATCAGCTGCCACTACTCCAATATGCCCTTTTTTGCTAGCCTCGGAAACGTGGATCTCGGTTTCACGGCGGAAGAGGAAGCCTTCCGGGAGGAGGTCCGAACCTGGCTCGATCTCAACCTTCCGCCCGAGTGGCGGCACGGCGGAGTCGGCGGGTACCGTGAGGACGACGACACCGAGCCGCAGCGGCGGTGGCAGCGCAAGCTCCACGAGGGTGGCTGGCTGAAGCTGGCGTGGCCGCGCGAGGCCGGTGGCCGAGGCGCCACGCCCGTGATGCAGGCCATCTACCAGGAGGAGATGGCCAAGACCGGGGCGCCCATCATCCTCGGCCGCCTCGGAGTCAGCCTGCTTGCGCCCACCCTCCTCGTCCACGGCTCGCAGTGGCAGAAGGACACGTACGTCGAAAAGATCCTGAGCGGAGAGTTGATCTTCTGCCAGGGGTTCAGCGAACCAGACGCGGGAAGCGATCTCGCCGGCCTCAGGACCCGGGCCGAAAAGCGCGACGGCGCCTGGGTGCTCAGCGGCCAGAAGACGTGGTCGAGCGGGGCGCACTACGCCGACCAGAGTTTTCTTTTGGCGCGTACTGACGCCGGCGCCGAGGCGCACCACGGGATCGGCTTCTTCCTGGTCGACATGCACCAGCCGGGCGTCGAGGTCAGACGCATCAGGCAGATGACGGGAGGCGGCGAGTTCTGCGAGATCTTCCTCTCGGGTGCGAAAGTCGAGGAACGAGACATGGTCGGGGATCCGGGAGCGGGCTGGAAGATCGCGATGACCGTGTTCGGCTTTGAGCGCGGCGGCCTGGCTCAGGCCGCTCGCTTCGAGCGGGCGGTCGAGCAGCTGGCGACCCTTGCGCGCGAGCGCGGGGCAGGCGGCGACCCACGCGTGCGCCAGCAGGTCGCGCAGGCGCAGATCGAGGCGCACGTCTTCCGTCTGATCGGCCTGCGCAATCTCACGAAGGCGCAACACGGCCAGGCGCCGGGGGCGGACGCCAGCATCACCAAGCTCTACTGGAGCGAGATGGACAAGCGCATCCAGGAGACGGCTGTCGGCGTCGAGGGGCCGTACGGCGCGCTCGCGCCCGATTCGCCGTTTGCGATCGAGGACGGGCGCTGGCAGTACGGGTGGATGTGGGCGCAGGCGGAGACGATCTACGCGGGGTCTTCAGAGATCCAGCGCAACATCATCGCGGAGCGCGTGCTCGGGCTACCACGCGGCCGATGACGACCACCGCCTCGATCGTCGATCGCCTGCGCGCCCGCATCGGTAAGGACGGTCCGTCTACAGAGGCGACCGTCGAAGCGGGCCACCTGAAGCGCTTCGTGGAAGCGATCGGCGACCCCAACGCGCGGTGGGCAAGCGAGGCGCCGCCCACGTTCCTCGTGGCGCTGGCGTCGGCTTCAGCACATCTCGAGGAAGCCGAGGAATACGGTAAGGGGTGGCTGAACGGAGGCAACCGATTCGAGTATTTCGAGCCGGTGAAGGTGGGGGACCGAATCACTGCGACCGGCCGCGTCGCGGACGTCTACGAGAAGACAGGGTCCAGCGGCAGCCTGCTGTTCATCATCTTCGAGACCGACTACGTCAACCAGGACGGACGGTCGGTCGCAAGGCTGCGCGGGACCATGATCAGGCGATGACGATCAAGGTGGGCGACGAGATCCCCGAGCTCGTCAAGCATCCGACCACGCGCCAGCTTGTCCAATACGCGGGCGCGCAGGGCGACTTCTACGAGATCCACTACGACCAGGCGTTCGCGCAGAGCGTTGGGTTGCCCGGCGTGATCCTGCACGGCCTGCTCAAGGCCGGTTTTCTGGGTCAGCTGGTGACGGATTGGCTGGGCGATCGCGGGACGCTCAAGTCGTTCGAGGTGAGCTATCGAGGCATCGACCAACCCGGCCGGCTGTACACGTGCCGCGGCCGCGTGACCAAAGTCGACGGCGATCAGGTCGAGCTTGAGGTCTGGGGTGAGGACTCGACCGGCAACCGCACGACCGTCGGCACAGCGACCCTCGCCATGAAGGGCTGAGCCCGCACCCAGGCGAGTCCTCGAAGCACGAGCAGCACCGAGGCGTCGATCACGCAGTAGCCGCCCGCGATCACCGAGGGCGGGTTGCCCGAGGGGATGTGCGTCCACGGCGCGATCGGCAGCCACGCCCAGTTACCAAATGACGTGCCGAAGATCTCGAGCTCGGCGGTCGCGATGAAGATGGCCGAGAAGAGCGCCCAGCGCGGCGAGCGCAGGACGAAGTAGGCGAAGACCGGGAGACAGAGCGCGCCCTGGATGTCCACGCGTCCGGTGATCACAGGCAGCACGGTCAAGCCGGCCAGGGCCCACGTGGTGGCGCCCGCGAGCACCACATGCGCGACGCGCTTCCCGTATCGAATCACCACGGGGGTACGCGCGGCCAGCAGGCCGAACAGGTAGACCATGCCGTGTCCGGGCGGCACGAAGAGGGGGACGTTGTGCAGGCGATAGCGGTAGACGCCCCAGATCAGAGAGCCGAAGATCTCGAACCCGGTCGCCACGATCACGCAGATCCACACCTGCAAGCGCTGCTCTTTCGGGGCCTTGAGCGCGCAGAGGTAGAGCACGGCGAAGGTGAGCAGCCCAAGCATCCACTGCTGCCACAGCGCGGTGATCCGACTGTCCGCGAAGAGCAGGATCGGCGTGTAGGTCAGGAGATAGGCGTGCAGCCAGTAAGGCTTGAGTCGAGAAAGCACCGCTAACCGGAATGGTAGCGGGGCCGGTAGCGCACCGGCCCCGCCCAGAACTCGTTTACTTGATCGTGCCGCGCTCGTCGATCAGGCTGCCCTGCTGCGTCCAGCCGGTGCCGTTCCATGTGATCACCTGCTCCTGGGTGATCGGGAAGTGGTCGGTCGAGGTCGTCTTGACGACGACTCCGGGAAGGAGGAACGGATTGTTCGTCTCGTTGAGTTCGCTGGTCGCGATCTTCGCGACGTTGGCCCGCGTCAGGTCGGACCCAGCCTGCTTGAGCACGTCCACCATCGACCAGGCCACGGCGACGCCGTAGATGTTGAACCCGTCGTTGACGTTGCAGGTCGAGCAGTTGGCGATGACCGTCTTGTAGAGCTGCATGCCCGAGTCACTCGCCCACTGAGGGTCGGTCGGGTCCTTGATGTAGCCGACGCTGGTCACGTTCTTGAGAGCGGCGCCCGCCTTGGCCGCGATGCCCATGTAGACCTCTGGGTTGGAGACCGAGTTGAGGTAGATCGTGGGCTCCCAGTGCAGCGCGGTGATGATGACGAGCGACATGATGGTGAAAGCGGGAGTGGTGAAGAGGAACACGGTGTCGGAGCCCTTCGCCTTGAGGGTGGCGAGCTGCGAGGCGACACTGGCCGCGGTGACGTCATAGCTCTCCGAGTCCACGATCATCGATGAGTTGGATCCGAGGCCGTCCTTGAGGCCCTTGAGGTAGTCCTGGCCGTAGTCGTCGTTCTGGTAGAGAACGCCGATCTTCGCGCTAGGGTGATTGGCGAGCACGTCCTTGGCGTAGATGCGCGCCTCGCCCTGGTAGGGCGGCTGCCAGCCGATCGTATAGGGGTACGTCGGCTCGTCCAGCATGAAGGTCGTGGCCCCGGTGGCGACGAACAGCTGCGGCACCTTCTGGGCGTTGAGGTATTGGCGGACTGACGTCTGGTCTTGCGTGCCGAGGCCGCTGAACATCGCGAAGACCTTGTCCTGCTCGACGAGCTGCTTGGTCAGCGGGACCGTCTGGGCCGGGTTGTAGGCGTCGTCGAGGATCTTGAAGTCGATCTTCCGGCCGTTCACCCCGCCCTGGGTGTTGTTGATGTACGTGAAGTACGCGAGCTCGGCATTGGCGATCGTGCCATAGGCCGCCGCCGGCCCGGACTGGGCGATCGTGTTGCCCAGAGAGATCGAGGTGCTGGTGATGCCGACGTCGGTCTGGGCGGCCGGCGTCGCGGATCCGCCGCAGGCGGCGAGGGCTACAAGGCTGGCTGCAACCGCAGCGATCCGAGCGCCGATCTTAGTCATAGAACTTCCTCCCGCTTTAATGGAGATCTATTTAAACAGTCTGAGTGTCCTGTGGCATCTGTCCAGTATCTCGATCGGGGGCCCCCCTCACGCGACCGCGCAGGCGTGCGTAGGCTCCCCCGACCAGGCCCACGATGCCATTGGGGGCGAAGATCATGATCAGGATCAGGACCGCCCCGTAAGTCACCGCCGGGCCCGCCTTCTCGATCGTCGTGGCGATCTGGACCGGGATCCACGTCTGGGTGGGCACCCACTGGTTGGACTCGATCGGGAGGAAGTAGGCGAAGATCCCGCCGATCAGAGGTCCGGGGATGGACGCCAGGCCACCGACCACCGCGCCCACCAGGAGCTGGATCGAGAGGGCGACCGGAAAGCTGTCCGGGCTCACGAATCCGGCGGCCAGGCCGAAGAGTGAGCCGGCTATGCCCGCGTAAAAGGCGGAGATGCCGAAGGCGAGAGTCTTGTACCCGGCGAGGTTGATTCCAGACGCCGCGGCCGCGACCTCGCCGTCGCGGATCGCGCGCATCGCGCGACCCGCTCGGTGACGGAGAAGGTTCCAGGCCAGCCAGAACAGCACCAGGCCCCAGGCCAGCGTCACGTAGTAGGTCCACTGGTCCGAGGTCATCGCCGTCCCGGTCAGGAATGCGTAGGCGTCACTTAAAGGCTGGGGCGGGACCGGGGGCAGCAGGACGATTCCCTGCACGCCGCCGGTCAGGCCTGCCGGTCGCTTGATCAAGCTCGGCGCCACGACCGCGAGGGCAAAGGTCGCGAGCGCAAGGTAGAGGGCCGAAAGACGCAGTGCCGGCACGCCGAACAGAAAGCCGATCAACCCGGTGAGCAGGCCGGCGATCGGGACCGTCACGAGGTAATCCATCTTGTAGCGGGTGGCCAGGATCGCCGAGATGTAGGCCCCAAGCGCCATGAAAGCGCCGTGGCCGAGCGATAGCTGCCCGCTGTACCCGACCAGGATGTTGAGGCCCATGATCGCGATGGCGAGCACCAGGGCCTGGGCCCATTCACCTGACTGGAAGCTGTCGATGACGGTCGGCAGGCCGATCAAGAAAAGCACCACCACGAGCACCAGCCAGTAGCGCGGGGGCAGGGTCCGCAGGCGATGAGCCATCAACTCGACCTAGACCCGCCGCACGCTGGGCCGGCCCAGGAGGCCGTTGGGCTTCAGGATCAGAACGCCGATGATGATCGCCAGCGCGACAGCGAGCTGCAGGTCGCCTCCGACAAACGGGAGATATGTGCCGGCGAGATTCACGGTGACACCGACGATGAAGCCCCCGATCACAGCGCCGAGCGGGCTCTCGATTCCCCCCAGGACGGCCGCCGCGAAGGCGTAGATGATGATCGTCTGCATCATGTTCGGCTCGAGCAGGATGATCGGCGCGACCATGATCCCCGACACTGCACCGACTGCTGAGGCGAGACCCCAGCCGAGCGCGAGCATCCAGCTCACGCGCACCCCAAGCAGGCGGCTTGCCTCCGCGTGATGCGCGGCGGCCCGCATCGTGAGCCCGACCGTGGTCCGCTGAAGCAGGAGGTAGATCGCAAGCAAAACGACGCCCGACACTGCGATGACCCCTAGGTCGCGGTAGCTGGCGTACGCGCCGAAGATGTCAACCGTCTGCACCGAAAAGGGACTCGGAAAAGAGCGCGGCACGTACCCGAAGATGGCGCCGGCGAGTCCGTTGAGCAGTGTTGCGAGGCCCAGCGTGATGATGACCAGGGTCAGCAGCGGAGCGCGCTCCACCGGCCGGATGACGATGCGCTGGATCGCGATGCCGCCGCCGAACGCGATGACCAGCGTGAGAGGTAGTGCGATCCAGTAATTGACGCCGCGGTTGATCAAGGTGAAGGCGATGAACGTCGCCAGCATCGCCATCTCACCCTGGGCGAAGTTGACGAGACCCATCGCGTTGTAGATGAGCACCAGCGCCAGCGCAAGGCTGGCGAAGATGCCACCGGTGGCGAGGCCGCTGACGACAAGCTGGAGGAACTCCTGCATCAATAACCCAGGTACGAGCGCCGCACCGCATCGTTGCCTTTGAGCTCCGCGCTGCTGCCCGTGATGGCGAGGCGTCCCACCTCCAGGACGTAAGCCTTGCTCGACATGTCGAGGGCGAGGCGGGCGTTCTGCTCCACGAGCAGAACCGCGACTTGGTCTGACTCGTTGATGGTCTTGATGATTTCGAAGATCGCTCGTACGACAAGCGGGGCAAGGCCGAGCGAAGGCTCGTCGAGCAACATCAGCCTGGGCTTCATCAGGAACGCGCGCGCAAGCGCGAGCATCTGCTGCTCGCCGCCCGACAGGGTGCTGGCCGACAGCCGCCGGCGATCCTTCAGAACGGGGAAGTATTCGAATACGCGGTCATAGTCCTTGCCTACCTGCGCGCCGTCGCGGCGCAGGTGCGAGCCGAGCTTCAAGTTCTCCTCGACGGTGAGCTCGGTGAGGATGCCTCTGCCCTCCGGCACGTGGGCGATTCCGTGGCGGACCACGTCCTCCGTGTGCATCCTTTTCAGCGACTTTCCGTTGAACCGGATGTCACCGGTCCAGCGCACGCCGCCGGTGATCGCCCGGAGCGTCGTCGTCTTGCCGGCTCCGTTGGCGCCCAGCAGCGAGACGATCTCGCCGTCTTTCACCTCGAGCGAGATGCCGTGAAGCACCGACGTCGGGCCGTAGCCGGCGCGGACGTCTTCGAGCTCGAGCAGGGCGGCCACTAGGACGCGGCCCCCAGATACGCTTCGATTACCTTCGGGTTCTGCTGCACCGCCGCTGGGCTGCCTTCTGCGATCTTCTTCCCGAAGTCGAGCACGACGACGCGGTCCGAGATGCCCATCACAAAGGCCATGTGATGCTCGACCAGCAGCAGCGTTGCGTTCAGCTCCTTGTGGATGCGGCGGAGCAGGTCCGCCATCACGTCGACCTCCTCATGGCTGATCCCGCCGGCGGGCTCGTCGAGCAGCAGCAGCCGCGGCTTGGAGACGAGCGCTCGCGCCAGCTCGACGCGCTTTTGAGTGCCGAACGGTAGGACTGCGACCGGCCGGGTCGCGACCGAACCCAGGCCCACGAAGTCGATCATCTCCATCGCCCGCTTCCTGGCCGCGCTCTCGGCCCGCACGGCGCGCGGCATCGGGATCGTCGACTCGAGCCACCCGCTTGGAGTCCTGATGTGGTCCCCGACGATGACGTTGTCGAGCACGCTCATCGAGCGGAAGAGGGCCACGTTTTGAAAAGTCCTCGCGAGGCCGTGCCGGATCACGTTGTGAGCAGACATGCGCGAAATTGGCTCGCCGTCGATCAGGACGCTGCCCGCGCTGGGCCGGTAGACCCGCGTGATGACGTTGAACAAGGTCGTCTTGCCGGCGCCGTTCGGCCCGATCAACGCGACGACCTCGCCCGCATCGACGGTGAAGGTGACGCGATCCAGCGCGACGACCCCCCCGAAGCGGACGCTCAGCTCGCGCACGTCGAGCAGCGTCATCAGCGCGAAAGTCTATAAGCGATCAGCCC
>DATMKM010000034.1:0-5984 GCA_035571315.1 Candidatus Acidiferrum sp. | reverse complement strand
GACGGGCATCTCATCGCCGCGCTGGAGCACCGCGAGAATGCCTCGCACCAGGTCGGACACGTATTGCAGACTGCGCGTTTGAGAACCGTCGCCGTACACCGTGAGCGGTTCTCCCCTGATCGCCTGCGCCATGAAGTTGGGAACCGCGCGGCCATCCGACACCTGCATGCGCGGGCCGTGTGTGTTGAAGATGCGGATGATCCTGGTGTCGACCTGGTGAGCACGTCGATAGGCCATGGCGAAAGCTTCCGCGGCTCGCTTGGCCTCGTCGTAACAGCCACGCGGACCGATCGGGTTCACGTTCCCCCAGTACGACTCCGGCTGCGGATGGACGAGGGGATCGCCGTAGACCTCTGAGGTCGAAGCGAGCAGGAAGGTCGCGCCCTTGGCGCGCGCCAGCCCCAGCATGTTCATCGTGCCCAGGGTGCCGACCTTCAACGTGTGAATCGGGTTCGCGTCGTACTGGGGCGGTGAGGCGGGTGAGGCGAAATGCAGGACGTAGCGGACGTCTCCGCCCAGGAAGATCCCGTGGTTGACATCGGCTTGCCGAAACTCGAAGTCCGGGTTGCCCTCGAGTGCGCGCAAGTTCTGCCGCGAGCCGGTGATGAAGTTGTCCAGTGCCACGACCCTCATGCCAGCGCCGAGCAGCGCCTCGCAGAGATGAGAACCGATGAAGCCGGCCCCGCCCGAGACCACGGCTCGAGGCTTTGTGGCGTTATTCGCGGCCAATTCCTCGATAGGTGAACCCATGGCCGCGCATCACCGCCGGGTCGTAGATGTTGCGACCGTCGATCACGACCGGCTTCCTCATCGAGCGCTTCATGCGGCCCAGATCGAGGTAGCGAAACTCGTTCCATTCGGTGACCACGACCACCGCGTCGGCGCCGGCAGCCGTCTCGTAAGCGCCGCTCATGTACTCGATGTCGGGCATGATGCGGCGCGATCCCTCCATCGCGGCAGGGTCGTATGCCCGAACCGCGGCGCCGGCCGCCAGCAGGACCTTGGCGATCTCGATGCTCGGCGCCTCTCGAAGGTCGTCCGTGTTGGGCTTGAACGCAAGGCCGAACAGCCCGATCAGCCGGCCCTCCAGCACCTCCAGGCATTCCCGCAGCTTGTCCACGACGAGCATGCGCTGGTCCTGGTTGATCGCCATGACAGCATGGAGCAGCTCGGGGTGATAATCGAAGCGCTCGGCGAGCGCCGCGAGCGCTTTGACGTCTTTCGGAAAGCACGAGCCACCGTAGCCGATGCCGGCGTCCAGGAAGCTCGGCCCGATCCGCTTGTCGAGGCCCATGCCCTCCGCCACGAGCTTGGCGTCGGCGCCGACGCGCTCACAGATCCGCGCGATCTCGTTGATGAAAGAGATGCGAGCGGCGAGGAAGGCGTTGGAGCCGTACTTGACCATCTCGGCGGTGTAGATGTTCGGGGTGATCAGGATCGGAGCATCGAGCGTGCCGTACAGAAGCGCGACCTTCTCCGCCGCCGCTCGATCGTGGCTGCCGATCACAACCCTGTCGGGGTGCATGAAGTCCTGGATCGCCGACCCCTCGCGCAGAAACTCGGGGTTCGACACCACCGCGGCAGACTCGCCGGCCTTCGTCTTGCGCAGGACATTCGAGACCATGTCGCCCGTGAGCGGCGGCACCGTGGATTTATTGACGACGACCAGCGGGCCGTCCATGCAGTTTGCGATCGAGCTCGCGGCCGCCTCGACGTAGGACAGGTCGGCTTCGCCGCCTTCGCCCTCGGGAGTGCTGACGGCGATGATGGCGTACTCGGCGCCGGGCACGGCATCCTCATACGCGGTGGTGAATCGAAGCCGGCCGGCCCTGGAGTTGCGCTCGACGAGCTCGCTGAGCCCGGGTTCGTAAAACGGAACCTGGTGGGCTTTGAGCTGAGCGATCTTTTCGCGGTTGATGTCAACCACGGCGACGTCGTTTCCTAAGTCGGCCAGGCAAGCCGCGGTCGTGAGGCCGACGTAACCGGCGCCGATCACAGCCACCTTGCTCAAATCGCGGCGATTATCTCAGGGTGGCCACAAGGCTTCTGTAGGCAGCGATCGTCTGCTTCGCCGCCCTGCGCCAGCTGAAGGCCTTGGCCCGCTCGAGGCCGGCGCGCCGCCAACGCTCTGGCTCGCCGATCATGTCCGCCGCGGCGCGGCCCAGCGCTTCGGCGTTCCCATCCTCCACGAGCACACCCGCCTCGCCGACGACCTCGAGCAAGCTCGAGTTCCGAAACGCCGCGACGGGGCAGCCGCACGCCATGGCTTCGAGGCAGGGAAGGCCAAAGCCCTCATACCGGCTCGGGAACACGAAGCACCCGGCCGCCGTGTAGAGGTCGGCGAGCTCCTCGTCGCTCACGCGGCCGAGCAAGGTCGCGCCGGGCATGCGCCCAGGTGCCTGCGGGCCCGGGTCGCCGGCCACCACGAGTTTCAGCTCTGGACGAACGGCGCGGGCGGCCGCCCAGGCCCGCAGCAGCGAGCGCGGATCCTTGCGCGCATCGAGCGCTCCCACGAACAGCAGGTAACCTCCCTCCACATCCCAGCGCTGCTTGACCCGGTCGTGAGCCCCTTGCCGTGGCTGGAACGCCCCGGCCGCGGCTTCAGGCACGACACGCACGCGACGCGGGTCGACACCCGCAAAGCGCTCCGCGTCGGCCGCCGTTGCCTGGGAAACGGCGATCACGACGTCCGCGCGCCGCAGGAGGCGCTTGCCGAGCCAGAACCTGAGCCGCTCCCCCCTCATCCTCGGGCCGCCCCAGGCCCACGGGATCAGGTCGTGCACCGTGACGGCGACCGGGCAGGGCGAGCGACCCGGCAAGCGGAGGTCGATCGCGTGGTACAGGTCGGGACGGATCCGCTCGAGGTCAGAGCGCAGCGCGACGGCTTCCTCGTAGCCGGCGAGCTGCCCGTGGTAGCGGCGGCGCGAGCCGGCCAGCCGGTAGCGGCCCGGTGGCAATGGAGGCTCGTCTCGCCCTGCGTCGAGGAGGAGGGTCAGGTTGGAATCGAACCCTTCCCCGATCAGGCCGCCCAGCAGGCCTCTTGCGTAGGAGCCGACCCCGCGCCCGGCGCTCGGACCCTGCAGCGGGCGCATATCCAACAGAATCCGAGATGAGCTCAAAGGTCGAGCCATCATAATTTGGCCGCCATGGAAGCCCTGGATATGGTCATCGTCGGCGGATGCGGCCATGTCGGCCTGCCGCTCGCGTTATCGCTTGCCGACTGCGGTTACAGAGTCGGCATCGACGACATCGATGCCACCAAGGTCGCCTTCGTCAAAGCCGGCAACGTCCCGTTCCTGGAAACCGGGGCCGACGCGCTGCTGAAAAGACTTCTGCCCACCGGCCGGTTGGAGATCGCATCCGACCCCAGCCTGGTGGAAAGCACCGAGACGGTCATCCTGGTCATCGGAACGCCGATCGACGAGTTCATGAACCCGTCGGTGCGCATCTTCGACAGGGTGCTGGACGACCTCATGCCCCACCTGAAGAAGACCACGATGATCGTGCTGCGGTCGACGGTGTTTCCGGGCACGACCGAGTCGGTGGAGCGGCGCCTCCGCGCGGCCGGCATCCGGGCCGAGGTCGTCTTCTGCCCGGAGCGCATCGCCGAGGGCCACGCGCTGGAGGAGCTGCGCACGCTGCCGCAGCTCGTCGGAGCGTCAACCGACGGCGCGTTCGAGAAGGCCAGCCGCCTGTTCGAGCGGCTTGGGGTGAGCACGGTTCGCACGACCCCGCTCGAGGCGGAGCTGGCCAAGCTGCTCACGAACACCTGGCGCTACATGAAGTTTGCGATCGCCAACCAGTTCTTCCAGATCGCGCATCGCTCGGGCGTCGACTACAACAACGTGCTCGAGGCGATCCGCCACGACTACCCGCGAGCGCAGGACCTGCCCGGCCCCGGGTTTGCCGCCGGCCCTTGCCTGCTGAAGGACACGATGCAGCTGTCGGCTTTCACCCCGGACCACTTCCCGATGGGACAGGCCGCGATGCAGATCAACGAGGGCCTGCCCAACTACATTGTTGACACCCTCAACTCACGCAAGCCTCTGCAGGGTCGGACCGTGGGAATCCTGGGCATGGCGTTCAAAGGCGAGTCCGACGACCCGCGCGCGTCGCTCAGCTACAAGGTCCGCAAGCTCGCGCAGTTCAAAGGCGCGCACGTGCTCTGCACTGACCCTTTCATCGAAGACCCGTCATTCGACTCGCTCGAGAAGGTGTTGAGCGATTCCGAAGTACTAGTCATCGCCGCCCCGCACCGCGCGTACAAGGAGCTCGACCTCGCCGGACGTGACGTCGTTGACATCTGGGGCATCACGGGACCCATCCGGCTCTGAAGGTTCTGGTCACAGGCGCCGCAGGGTTCATTTCCGGGTATCTGGTCGCTGACCTGCTGCAGGCCGGCCACGAGGTCGTCGGCCTCGACAACTACAGCAAGTACGGGCCGCTTGTGCGCAGCTTCGACGACAACCCGCGCTACCGCCTCGTCCAGGGCGACGCCAAGGACGCTCCGCTGCTGACCGAGCTCGCGAGCGACTGCGACCACCTGGTCGCGGGAGCCGCGATGATCGGAGGGATCTCGTATTTCCACGAGTTCGCCTACGACCTGCTCGCGGAAAACGAGCGGATCTGCGCCGCCACCTTCGATGCCGCCATAAGCGCACATCAAAAGGGGCGGCTGAAGAAGATCACGGTCATCTCGAGCAGCATGGTGTTTGAATCGGCCACAACCTTCCCCACTCCTGAGGGCGCCCAAATCACGAGCCCGCCTCCGAAATCGACCTACGGGTTTCAAAAGCTCGCGACCGAGTTCTTCGCGCACGGCGCGCACGAGCAGTACGGACTGCCGTTCACGATCGTGCGGCCGTTCAACTGCGTCGGCATCGGCGAGCGCCGTGCCTTGCGCGACCACCAGGTCATGAGCGGGAACGTGAAGCTCGCCATGAGCCACGTCGTCCCCGACCTGGTCCAGAAGGTGTTGAAGGGTCAGGACCCGCTGCACATCCTTGGCGACGGCAGCCAGGTGCGCCACTACACGTATGGAGGGGATCTCGCCCGCGGCATCCGCGTCGCGATGGAATCCGAGAAGGCGCTCAACGACGACTTCAATCTCTCGACCGCCCGGTCGACGACCGTGCGCGAGCTGGCCGAGTCGATCTGGCGCAAGGTGCACGGAGTCGACCATCCACTGAACCTCGTCTCGGATCCTCCCTACGAGCACGACGTGCAGATGCGCGTGCCCGACGTGCGAAAGGCGCGCGAGGTGCTCGGCTACGAGGCGACGACCTCGCTCGACGAGATGCTCGACGAGGTGATTCCGTGGATTCGCGAAGAGATCAAGGCGGGCCGGATCTGATCGACGACTCGACGCCCGCGCTGAGCATCGTCATACCCGTCTACAACGAGGGCGAGAACGTCGTTCCAACTCTGCGCGGGGTGGTCGAGCGAACTCGGACACGTCCGCTCGAGGTGCTCGTCGTCCACGACTTCGACGAGGACACCACCGTTGCCGTGGTCAAGCGGCTGCAGACGGAGATGCCCGAGCTCCGCCTGCACCGCAACACCCTGGGGCGCGGCGTGCTCAACGCGATGAAGTCAGGCCTGCGCGCGGCCCGAGCGCAGTACGTGCTGGTCGCGATGGGCGACGGCTCCGACGATCCAGACGACATCGACCGCATGTACGGGCGGGCGCGGGCCGGAGCGGATGTCGTCGCGGGGTCGCGCTACATGCGAGGCGGGCGGCAGCTGGGCGGACCACTCCTCAAGCGCTCGATGTCGCGAGCGGCCGGGCTCTCCCTGCACTGGCTCGGCGGAATCCCGGTGCACGACGCCACGAGCAACTTCCGGATGTACTCCAAGCGCCTGCTCAACCAGGTGACGATCGAGTCGACCGGCGGGTTCGAGCTCGGGATCGAGCTGACCGTCAAGGCGTATCTCCTCGGCATGACGGTGGCGGAGGTGCCCACGACCTGGCGCGACCGCACCGC
>DATMKM010000033.1:0-2890 GCA_035571315.1 Candidatus Acidiferrum sp. | reverse complement strand
CACCTTGTCCGCACCATGCGTGAGCAGCTCGGCCATGTCCTCGACGCTGCGCACCCCACCCCCCACCGTCAGCGGGATGAAGACCCGGTCGGCGGTCCGCTCGACCACCTGGAGGAGGATTTTCCGTGCGTCCGAGGAGGCCGTGATATCGAGGAACACGATCTCGTCGGCGCCCTCTCGGTCATAGGTGGCAGCGAGCTCGGCCGGATCGCCCGCGTCGCGCAGGTCTTTGAACTTCACTCCCTTCACGACACGACCGTCGGTGACGTCGAGGCACGGGACGATGCGCTTGGCGGGCATCAGCTGCAGTACGCGACGAAGTTCTGGTAGACGCGCAGGCCGTCCGTGCCGCTCTTTTCAGGGTGGAACTGGGTCCCCATGACGTTGCTTCGTGCCCCCGCCGCCGCGGGCGAATGCTCGGTCCACGCGATGGCCGCGTCCGACGCCGAGGGCGTGTACGAGTGCACGAAGTAGAAGTAGGAGCGGTCCTTGATCCCCTGCCACAACATCGAGTCGTCGCTCTGCTGCAAGCGGCACCATCCGATCACCGGCAGGCGCGCGCTGCTCTCGACCTGGACCACCTTTCCCGGCAGCAGCCCCAGGCCCTGGTGGCGGCCGTGCTCCTCCGACTCTTCGAACAGGAGCTGGTACCCCAGGCACACCCCGAGCAGCGGCTTGCCCGCTCTGGCCATCTCCACGATGCGCCGGCCCAGCCCGTTTTCCGAAAGGCTCTCCAGGGCGGGTGCGAAAGCCCCGACCCCTGGAAGGACGATTCCCTCCGCGTCTTCGAGCTCTTGCGGATCCGCGGTGAGCTTGGTCTCGGCTCCGACGTGCGCGAGCGCTCGCTCGACCGAACGGATATTGCCCACCCCGTAGTCGACGATCGCGATCAACCCAGGAGTCCCTTCGACGACGGCACGCCCGCGGCCCCGCCCGGCGACATCGCCTCGCGCAGAGCAAGGCCCAGGGCTTTGAACGTCGCCTCCGCGATGTGGTGGCGGTTGCGGCCGCGGATCAAATCGACGTGGATGGTCGCGCCCAGGTGGATCGACAGCGCTTTCCAGAACTCCTCGATCACCTCGGACTCGAGCGTCCCGATACGGCCTCTGAGCTCCACGTTGTAGGAAAGAAAGGGACGCTTGCCAAGGTCGACGACCACGCGGGCGAGCGACTCGTCCAGCGGAGCGTAGGCCGACGCGAAACGGGTGATCCCCGCGCGATCGCCCAGGGCCGCCGAGAGCGCCTGGCCGACGACGATGCCGGCGTCCTCGACCAGATGATGAGCATCCACGTCCAGGTCGCCCGAGCCGCGCAGCGTGAGGTCGAAGCCGCCGTAGCGGGCGACCTGCTCGATCATGTGGTCGAGGAAGGGCAGCCCGGTCGCGACCTTGACGCGCCCGCGGCCTTGAAGATCGACCTTCGCCGCGAGGCGGGTTTCCTTGCTCCTGCGGGCGATCTCACCTCTCCTGCTACTCAAGGCGCACCTCCACTGCATGCGCGTGCGCTCCCAGCCCCTCGAGGTCCGCGAGGCGCACGCACGCGTCGCGCAGCATCTCGAGGTCACCGCGGTCGAGGCTCAGCACGCTGGTCCGCTTCAAAAAAGTGTGGACGCCGAGCGGCGAGCCGAACCTCGCAGCTCCTGCCGTCGGGAGAGTGTGGTTTGGGCCCGCGACGTAATCGCCCAGCGGCACCGTCGAGTACGGTCCGACGAAAACCGCGCCCGCGTTTTCCACCTGGGTCGCGCGGCGGCTGGCGTCGGCGGTGACGATCAGCAGGTGCTCGGGGGCAAAGTCGTTGGCGAGCTGCATCGCCTGGTCGAGGTCGTCGACGACGACGAGGCAGCAGTTGGCCTTGCGGATGATCTCCTTGCGCTCCAGGCCGGCCACGAGGCTGTCGAGCTCCTCCTCAACCCGATCCGCCAGGCGCGACGAATCGGTGAGCAAAACCGCCCACGCAAGCGGATCGTGCTCGAGCTGGGCGGCCAGGTCCGCCGCCACGAAATCAGCTCGAGCCTTCTCGTCCGCGATCACCATCACCTCGGTCGGGCCCGCCATCCCGTCGACACCGACCGCGCCGAACACCTCCCGCTTCGCGAGGGTGACGTAGATGTTCCCCGGACCGGCCACCACGTCCACACGAGGGATCGTGGCCGTCCCGTACGCAAGCGCGGCGATCGCCTGCGCACCTCCAACCCGATAGACGGCGTCCACGCCGGCGATGTGCGCGGCCGCGAGGATGGCCGGCGGAACCGTGCCGTCAGCTCGAGGCGGCGTCGCGAGAACGACCTCCGGCACCTTCGCGATCCGGGCCGGAAGGACGGTCATCAACACGGTCGATGGGTACGCCGCGCGGCCTCCTGGCGCATAGAGGCCGGCGCGCCGCACGGGGCGCGTGAGGAGCTGGAGGCCCGGCAAACCGCTCGCTGTCGATGGCAGCTGCTGCTCGTGAAAGGCGCGGATGCGCTCGGCTGCGAACTCCAGCGCTGCCCGATCCGCGGCCTCCAGCTTGGCCGCGGCCGCGGCCAGCTCGCGCTGCGGCACCTCGAAGGTTTCGCCTGGGTCCGGGGCCCAACCGTCGAACTTCGCTCCCAGCTCTCGCAGCGCGTCGTCGCCCTGGGCCGCGACGCGGGCGCAGATGTCGGCCACCACGGCTCGCTCCTTGGCGAATTGGGACAGGTCGAGCCTTCGCCGCGACATCGGTGAGTCAAGCCACGAGCCAACGTCAAAGCGCCTTGAGCCCATCAGCCGGCGGCCTCTCTGAGGCGACCGACCGCCACCTGCACGGCGTCGGTCCGCGTCTTGAGGCTGGCCTGGTTCGCGATCAAGCGCGCCGTCGAAGACCCGAGGACAGCTGTCACCCGCAGCCGGTTCTCTTTGAGAGTGCGGCCTGT
>DATMKM010000032.1:0-10502 GCA_035571315.1 Candidatus Acidiferrum sp. | reverse complement strand
GAACGGTGTTCGGAAGCAAGATGGGGCAGCTCGCCGGAAATCATTTCGCGACTATCGAAGACGGCGCCGAGCAGCTGCCGGCGCTGGGCAAGCTCGTCCTGTGGGAAGGCGCGCAGGACATTTCTTTCGAAGCGATCTGATCGTGAGTCGCGCCGCTTCGCTCGTGATGCAGCGGTGCGACGCCCTCGGCTCGATCAGCGAAGAGCCTGAGCGGCTCACGCGACCATTCGCGTCGGACGCCATGCGCCGAACGCACGAACAGGTCAGCGGGTGGATGCGCGAGGCGGGAATGGTCGTAAGCCGGGACAACATCGGCAATCTCCGCGGCTGGTACGAAGGAGCGAAAGACGCTAACCAGGCGATGCTCCTCGGGTCACACCTCGACTCGGTGCGCGACGCGGGCAAATACGACGGACCGCTCGGTGTGCTCGTCGCGATCGCAGCAGTTCGCGATCTCTACAACCGAGGCGTGCGGCTGCCCTACGCGATCGAAGTGGTCGCATTCGCGGACGAGGAGGGATTGCGCTACGGCACGACCTACCTCGGCAGTAAGGCGCTGGCCGGCACCTTTGACGCGGCCGATCTCAACCGCATTGACGCCGCCGGAGTCACGATGGCGGATGCGGTGCGCGCCTTCGGAGGCGACCCGGACCGCATCGCAGCGGATCGATGGAAGGGCGGCGACCTGCTCGGCTACTGCGAGGTCCACATCGAGCAGGGCCCGGTGCTCGAGGCCAGAGGTCTTCCGGTTGGCGTAGTTTCGGGGATCGCGGGCCAGTCTCGCCACCAACTCACGTTCACGGGCGAGGCGGCTCACGCGGGGACCACGCCCATGGACCACCGCAAAGACGCGCTCGTCGCGGCCTCGGTGTTCGTGCAGGCGGTCGCGGACTACGCCGAGAGCCAGGCGGGGCTGGTCGCCACGGTCGGCCGGCTCACTGTCCAGCCCGGCGCCGCGAACGTCGTGCCAGGGGAGGTGATCTTGAGCCTTGACGTGCGCCACGCGCGCGACGCCGACCGCCTCCACGCGTCAAAGCACCTGATCGATGTCGCCGGCAAGATTGCGGCCCAAAGGGGCATCGCTCTGACGACCACGCAGGTCAGCGAAAACGGCACGGTCCAATGCTCACCGCGCTTGAGCTCCTTGATGGCGCGCGCCGCCGAGGATCTCGGCCACGCAACCATTCAACTGGCGAGCGGGGCGGGGCATGACGCAGTCGAAATGGCCGGCCTGACCGACATCACGATGCTCTTCGTGCGCTGCAAGGGTGGCATCAGCCACAACCCCGCGGAGTCGGTCACCGAAGAGGATGTGGCCGTCGCGATCGACGTTCTCGGGAAGTTCCTGGCGCTGCTGGCGGCAGACGATTGAGCGACCTGGTCATCCGTGGAGGGACGGTCGTCACGAGCTCGTCGGTCGGTCTTGTCGACGTCGCGGTGACCGATGGCCGCATCACCGCCGTCGGATCGAACCTGTCCGACGACGGGAAGGAGCAGATCGACGCGACCGGGCTGCACGTCTTCCCCGGGGGAATCGACTCACACGTCCACTTCAACGAACCCGGGCGCACGGAGTGGGAGACGATCGCCAACGGCTCGTCGGCGCTCGCCGCGGGTGGCTACACGAGCTTTGTGGACATGCCGCTGAACAACCTGCCGGTCACCATCGATGGCGCAGCCTTCGACCTCAAGCTCGAAGCGGCGAAGCGCTCGTCGATCGTCGACTTCGGGTTTTGGGGCGGTCTTGTGCCCGGCAACCAGGATCGTCTCGCCGAGCTAGTGAATCGCGGCGTGATCGGGTTCAAGGCTTTCATGTGCCCGAGCGGAATCGACGAATTTCCCGCGTGCGACGAGAAGACCCTGCGCGAAGGCATGAAAAGAATCGCGGAGCTGGACTCCATCCTGCTGGTGCACGCGGAGGATCCATCAAAGCTCTCCGATCCAAAGGGCACCACCGCGCGAGACTTCCTCGAATCCCGGCCGTGGGAGGCGGAGCTCGCGGCGGTTCACAACGCGATTGCGTGGGCGCGCGAAGCTGGATGCCGGCTCCACATCGTGCACGTCAGCTGGGCTCCCAGCGCGGCCCTGATCCATGTGGCACGGAACGGCGGAGCAGACGTCAGCGGCGAGACTTGTCCGCACTACCTCCTTTATTCAGAAGACGACCTGGAGCGCCTGGGCGGCCTTGGGAAGTGCGCACCACCTTTTCGCTCAGCCGGGACCCTCGAGGCGCTTTGGACCAGCCTGTCTGACGGCTGGCTTCAGATGGTCGTGTCCGACCACTCGCCGTGCACGCTGGAACTGAAGCAAGGCGAAAATTTCCTCAGGATTTGGGGCGGCATCTCGGGCTGCCAGTCGACCCGTCAGCTGCTCCTCGGGCAGGACCGCCTCGATCTGCACGTCATCGCCGCTCTGACATCGACGAACGTTGCCGCGCGATTTGGTTTGAAAGACAAAGGTGACATAGCTCCTGGATTTGACGCCGATCTGTGGCTGGTCGACCTCAGTGACGAAGGCGTCATCGAGCGCGATGACCTGCTGTACCGCAACAGATTCAGCGCCCACGAGGGACAACGGATCCGCGGCCGCACTGCGCGGACCCTCGTGCGCGGCCGCACCGTTTTTGACGAGGGTGAGGCAGTCACCCGACCAACGGGCCGCCTTTTCAAACGCACGTCCTAGAGGGTCGCACGCGCTCGCAAGCGTCCGCTCTCAGCGGCGATGTCGCGCGCAATCTTGGTTTCGTCGCCAGTGCGCAGCTGCCCGTCCCGCACCACGACCTGGCCGTTGACCACGACCGCCTCGGCGCGCGCGGGTGGCGCTAGCGCAAGCGCAGCCAGCGGGTCGTCGATGCCTGCGTGCGACAGGTCGTCGATTCGAAAGAACGCGACGTCCGCGCACTTGCCCGGCTCCAGCGTTCCGCAGTCGTCGCGACCGAGGCATGCCGCGCCTCCGACCGTCGCCAGCCGCCACACTTCTCGCGCGCTCAGCGCGGTGGCCGCGTCCGGATCACCTTGCACCGCGGCTCGGCCGCGAGCCAGCAGCAGCGCTTGGTGCAGCTCCATCGCCAGGTTGGAGTCCTCGTTGCTTGCGGCGCCGTCCACGCCGAGTCCAACTCTCGCGCCGGCACGCACGAGGTCGGACAAGCGGAAGACTCCAGCCCCGAGGCGCAGGTTGCTCGAAGGGCAATGCGCCACCCCCGTCCCGGTCGCGGCCACCGTCGCGACGTCCGCGTCGTTGAAATGGACGCCGTGCGCGAACCACACGTCGTCCCCGGTCCACCCCAGGTCCAGCATGAGCTCGACAGGACGCTTTCCGAATTTCTCGAGGCAGAAACGCTCTTCGTCCAGCGTCTCCGCGACGTGCGTGTGCAGCCTTACGCCGTGTCGGCGCGCGAGCGCGGCCGAGTCGCGCATCAGCTCGGGGGTCACGGAGAAAGGCGAGCACGGCGCGACCACCACGCGGCACATCGAGCCGCGGGCCGGGTCGTGGAAGTCGTGGATCTTTTGCTCCGTGTCGGCGAGGATCGTGTCCTCGTCCTCGACCACGCTGTCCGGAGGCAGACCGCCCTTCGATTCGCCGAGGGACATCGAGCCGCGACATGGATGGAAGCGGAGTCCGAGCTCGCTCGCGGTTTCGACAAGCGCCTCGAAGATCCCCTCGCGCCCGCGCGGAAAGACGTAGTGGTGGTCGGCGGAAAGCGTGCATCCGCTCAAGAGCAGCCGGGCCATAGCCGCGCGCGCCGCGATGCGGACCGTGTCGGCGTCGATCTGGGCCCAGACCGGATACAGCGCACGGAGCCACTCGAACAGGCCTCCGTCCGGCACGTAACCGCGAGTGGCCCACTGGTACATGTGGTCGTGCGCATTGACCAGGCCGGGAACCGCCAGGCAGTTCGGCAGACGGAGCTCTTCGTCGGCGGCGGGCGGCGGACCCGAACCCACCTCCGCGATGAACCCATCGCGGGCGAGCAGCCAGCCGTTTTCCAGCTCCTGCCCGGCGCCGGTGAACATGACGCCGGCCCGTAGCAGCAGGGTCGGCATCAGGTGTCGACCAGGTCCTGGGGCCGCACCGGAACTCGTGTCACCGGCCGTCCCGTGGCGGCTCGGATGGCGGCCACGATCGCCGGGCCGGACGAGATGGTCGGCGGCTCCCCCACCCCCTTCAGACCGTAGGGCGAATATGGGTCGCCCAGCTCGAGAATGTCCATCCGCACCGGCGGCATGTCCAGGATCGTCGGGAGCAGGTAGTCCGTGAACGAGGCGTTGCGGATCACTCCGTCCTTGACCTGGATCTCCTCCATCACCGCGAGGCCGAGGCCCTGCGCGGCTCCACCCTCGAGCTGGCCTTCCACCGCCTGCGGGTTGATCGCCCTGCCGACGTCCTGCGCGGTCGCGAGCTCGACGACCTTCACGAGGCCGAGCTCGGTGTCCACGTCGACCACCGCCCGGTGCGCGGCAAATGCGTACTGAAGGTGGGCGTTTGCCTGACCTGTCTCGGGATCGAGACGGTGGGTGCGCCGAGGGCGGAACTCGCGCGTCTCTTCGATCACGGCGTCGCCCAGCAGCGTCGCGAGGGTGACGATCTCCTCACCCTCCGACGAGACGACCGCGTCGTGATCGAGCCGGGCCGGCGAGCTGCGCCCGAGCTCTGAGCGGGCGAGCGCAATGACGCGATCCCGCACCGCCTCGGAGGCGGCCTTAACCGCGCCGCCGGTGATGTAGGTCTGCCGCGAGGCCGAAGACGAGCCCGCCGAGCCGACCTGCGTGTCGGCCTGCAGCACGACGACGTTGCTCACGCCCAGCTCGGTGGCGGCGATCTGCGCCTGCACCGAGATGAGGCCCTGCCCAACTTCGGCGGCGGCCGTGTGGACTTCCGCGCGCGGGCGGCCGTCCGCGATCGAGAGGCGGACCCTGGCCGTCGAGTAATCGTCGAACCCCTCCGAGTAGCCCACGTTCTTGAAGCCGACCGCGTAGCCGACTCCACGCACCACGCCTTCGCCGTGAGTGGTGTTGGAGACGCCGCCTGGCATGTGCGTCAGATCTAGATTGATCGAACCTCCCCCCTGCGGCGGAAGGGGGAATCTCTTGATTCGGTCCAGCAGCTCTGCGACAGGAGCCGGACCCTCGACTATCTGCCCGGTGATCAGGCGGCTGCCCGTCTTCACCGCGTTGCGCTTGCGCAGTTCGACCGGGTCCATCTGGAGAGCCGCGGCCAGTTTGTCCATCTGCGCTTCGTGCGCGTAGCAGTTCTGGACCGAACCGAAGCCGCGCATCGCGCCGCACGGAGGGTTGTTCGTGTACATGACCCAGCCGTCGACGGTCGCGTTCGGGCATTCGTAAGGTCCCAACGCGAAGCAGCACGCGTTGGCGATCACAGCGGTCGAGCTGGACGCGTACGCCCCGCCGTCGAGCATCACGCGCGCCTTGACGTACACGAGCTCACCGTCGCGGGAGGCGCCGTGCTCGTAGACCAGCCGTCCTGGATGCCGGTGTACATGGCCCACGAACGACTCGGGTCGCGAGTAGCTCATCTTCACCGGTCGTCCTGTGCGCAGCGCGAGCAGGCAGGCGTGCGCTTGCATCGAGAGGTCCTCGCGCGCACCGAACGCGCCACCCACGCCGGCCATCGTGAGCCTCACCTTCTCCGGCGCAAGCGCGAGGATCCCCGACAGCTGGTCGCGGTCGATGTGCAGCCACTGCGTCGCGAGGTGGAGATCGACGCTGCCGTCCGGACCGGGGATCGCGAGGCCCGACTCGGGTCCCAGCGGCGCCTGGTCCTGCATGCCGATCTCGTAAGCGCCGCTCACCACCACGTCCGCGCGCGCGACCGGGTCCCCATGCCGGATCCTCACGTGCCGCGTGACATTGCCGTCGGGATGCAGCCGAGGCGCGCCATCGGTGAGCGCGCGCTCCGGGTCGGTGAGCGGCTCGAGCAATTCGTACGTGATCTGGACTTTTTGAGCAGCGCGTCGCGCGTGTTCCGGATGATCGGCGGCGACCAGCGCAACCGCCTCCCCCCAGTAGCGCACGACGTCGATCGCGAGGACAGGCTGGTCCTGGATCTCGAGGCCGTAGAGCTTCTCGCCCGGAACGTCGTCGTGAGTCAGCACGGCGTACACGCCGGGCATGGCTCGCGCCTCGGCCGTGTCGATGGCGACGATGCGCGCGTACGGGTGAGGGCTGCGTACGGTCGCGCCCCAGAGCATTCTTTCGACGGTCAGGTCGGAGGAGTACGCGAAGTCGCCGCGGACTTTCGGCTCTCCATCGGCCCGGCGTGGCGACTCGCCGACCCGACCGCTCACCGTGGCGCCATCCGCTCCGCCGCCAGGTTCACGGCGTCGATGATCTTTGCGTAGCCGGTGCAGCGGCAGATGTTGCCGGCCAGGGCTTCGCGGATCTCCACCGCGGTCGGGTGCGGCGTACGCGTCAGGAGGTCATGGGTCGCGACCACGAAACCCGGCGTGCAGAAACCGCACTGCACCGCCCCGGCTGCGAGAAACGCCTCCTGCACCGGGTGGAGCAGGTCGCCGATGGCGAGGCTTTCGACGGTCGCCACTTCGCGCCCCTGCGCCTGACCTCCCAGCACCAGGCAGGCGCACACGAGGCTACGGTCCAGGTACACCGAGCACGAGCCACACTCGCCCTGTTCGCACGCGTTCTTGGAGCCGGGAAGGCCGAGGTGCTCTCTCAGCACCGCCAACAGGCTCGACCCCTCCCACACGTCCTCGGCGACGCGGGGCCGGCCGTTTACGGTGCACGCGATCCTCACGCGGCTCCCACGTAGTCGTTCCACGCCCACGTGAAGCTGCGGCGTGCCATCACCGCGAGCGCACGCCGGCGGTAGGCCGCGGTCCCGCGCACGTCATCGATCGGTTTGGCCGCCGCGGCGACGAGCTCGCCGAACCTCGTGAGAGCGGACTCGGGCACCGGCGCCCGCTTCTGCCACAGGTCGTCCTCGTCCAGCACGCCTTGAATGAAGCTCTCCGCCTCGGGCGCCGCGACCGGGGTCGGCGCCGCCGAGCCGATGCCGGTTCCGACACGGCGCCGCTCGGGCTCGATCGCGAGCGCAAACGAGCACACGGCGATGACCATCGCGTTGCGCGTGCCAACCTTCGAGAACTGCTGCGGTCCCTGGGCGGGCTCGATCAAGAACGCGGCGATCAGCTCGTCCTCGCGCATCGCGTTCCGCTTGGGTCCCACGAAGAACTCGCGCACCGGAAGGCGGCGCGTTGCCCCGACAGATGCCAATTCGACGATCGCTCGCGACGCGAGCAGCGCCGGGTGCGCGTCGCCGGCCGGCGAGGCAGAACCCAGGTTTCCCCCGACGGTGCCTCGATTGCGGATCTGTGGCGACCCCACCGTCCGGGACGCTATGGCAAGGCCCGGAATCCGGTCGCCGATCTCGTCGATGAGACGGGTGTAGGTCACACCGGCCCCGATTCGCAGCATGCCGTCCTCGGGTCCCCACTCAGAGAGCTCCGCGATCCGCGTCAGGTCGAGAAAAGCGGGCGGCCGGTGGCGGTCGAAGTTGATCTCGACCATGACGTCGGTGCCACCTGCGATCGGCAGCGCGTCGGGGCGCGCCGCCTTAATGGCGAGCGCCTCAGTCCAGGTCGCGGGCTGCAGAAAATCCAAGTGCGATCACCATGCGCCATCGGCCGGCGCGGCGTCGTCGCGCGTAACCGTGCCTTCGATCAACCCGTAAGGGCGATCCGAGGCGTAGAACACCTCATTCTCGTTGTTGAGGCCGAAGGGCTTGAGGTCGACCACGAAGTGATGTTTGTTCGCCATCGACAGGCGGATCTCCGCGATGTCAGCTCGCGCCTCGAGCACCGCCTCCCCCATCGCGTAAAGCGTCTGCTGCAGCGAAAGGCTGTGCTTGGTCGCGAAGGTCTCGATGAGCAAGCGCCGCGCCTCCCGGCGCGCCTCCACCCAGTTGACGTCTCCGGATGCATATCGCCACCGCGCATCGACCGCTGTGGCAAGAACCCGGTCGCGGGTCTCCGGCAGCGTCGTGTAGTGGTCCTCGCGATAGCCCCAGAACTCCGAGCCTGTCGACTTGAGGAGCGTGAGCCCGGTGATTCCGGACACCACCCATTCGAAATCGTCCGTGCATGTCACCGCCGTCAATCGCTGCTCCGACCCATCTCGCTCGAAGGCGTGCGGATGCGGCTTGCCGCCGACTCTGATCCGCGCCCACGGCTGCTCCGCAATCGAGACGCGCGCCCGGTGCACCGCCCGGTGGTCGCTTACGAAGTGCCGGCCCAGACGCAACGCGAAATCCTCGATCTCACCGACCGGGTCCTTGGCAAACGCAAACACGGTGTTCTTCTGCGTGTCGGTGGGAACGACGTGGCTGTTATCGCCCGTGAGATGGGCCTCGGCGAAGTCGCCGGCCAAGGCAATGCTCACCGTCATGTCTTTGAGCTCGTGTGCGGCGCCCTTGGTCACGCGCACGACGTGCGTCTCTGCCTTTCCGTACTGGTTGTCGCCGAGCCGGATCGTCATGCGCCCTTATAGGTTGAGTAGCCAAAGGGGCTCAGCAGCAGCGGCACATGAAGGTGCGCGCCGCCGTCGCCGACGACCACGGTGACGAATACCTCGGGGTAGAACACTTCGGTGCCGGACTCCGTGAAATATTTGCCGGTGGCGAACTCCAGGCGGTAATCGCCTGCCGCCACCGGTCCGTGGGACAGGTCTTTGATGCGGCCGTCGGCGTCCGTGATGGCGCGTTCGACGACCGACCAGTCGCCATCCGCGCCGCGCCGCCGCAGGGTCACGGCCAGGCCGGCCGCCGGACGGCCGCGCGTGGTGTCGAGGACGTGGGTGGAGATGATCACTCGCCCAGCATCCGCTCGAGCCTCATGCGTGCGATCTTGCGGTGCTCCGCGGCCGCGACCTGCGACTCGGTCACTGGATCGTTGTCCATGCGCGCCCGCAGCGCGGCCAGGATCTCGTCCGCGCTCCTGCCGGCCGCGGCGATGAGAAAGACATGCCCAAAGCGCGCCTCATAGCGGCGATTCGCGTCAGCGAGCTGCGACTGCACGTCGACGCTTGCCTCTCGCACGCCCCTCTGCTCGCGCTCGGACGCGTGAGGTGAGCTGCCACCGCCCTCGCCGATGCGCGGATGCCCGGCCAGCGCTTCAGTCCAGTCGGACAGTGCGAGCTGCGACCACGCTTGGTCCGCGCGGCCGAGCAGCCCCGCGAGATCGGCGTAAGGCCGTCCGTCCACCATCTGCCGCGCCCACTTGGCCGAAGCGAAGCACGTGTGAAGGCGCCGCTGCGCTTCGTCCGATGAGAGGCCATTGAATTCAATCAATCCCCAACGGCACCAGCTCGAATCGGGCCACGTCGACCAGGCCGCGGTCGGTGATCTTCAGCTCCGGGATGACCGACAGGGCGAGGAAGCTCAACGTCATGAATGGTGCGGCCATCGTCACGCCCATGCCGGCCAGGCGCCGCTCCATCGAACGCAGGCGCTCATGTACGAAGGCGAGCGGCTGATCGCTCATCAATCCCGCCACCGGCAGCGCCAGCTCCTCCACCACCCGGCCGCCTTCGGCGACCACGATGCCGCCTCCGATCGCGGCGAGTCGCTGGGCGCAGGCGGCCATGTCAGCGTCATCGACGCCCAGCACGACGACGTTGTGCGCGTCGTGAGCGACGGTCGACGCGAACGCTCCTCGGTCAAGCCCGACGTTGGTCGCAAAACCCAGGCCGACCCGGCCGCTCGCGTGGTGACGCTCGAGCACGGCGATCTTCACAAGGTCGCGCTTCGGGTCGGCCACGATGCACCCGTCGCGCGTGGCCGGCTCGACCAGCTCGACCCCCGTCAGCAGCTGCGACGGGATGACCTTGATGACTCTGATGCGCGGTGGGCCGGCCTTCACATTAAAGGTCGAAGACGTCACGTCCGCCAGGTGGACGGTCTGCCGGACCCATTCCGGCACCTCCAGCTTGACGAAGCGCGGCGCGGCACCACGCTTGAGCACCTGGCGCGGGACAAACGTGGTCAGGTCGTCCAGGATCAGGATGTCCGCCTGGTAGCCGGGGGCGATGGCGCCCAGGTTTCTCAGCCGGTGATAGATCGCAGGATGGATCGTCGCCATGACCAGAGCGTCCTCGGGCGCGATGCCCTCGGCGACCGCCACCCGCACCATCTGGTTGATGTGACCCTCCTCGACGATGAAGCTCGGCTCGCGGTCGTCGGTGCAGAACATGCAGCGCGCGGGCCCGTACCGCTTGACCAGCGGAAGCAGGTCGCGCAGGTTGCGCGCGATCGACGCCTCGCGGAGCATCACCCACATGCCGAGACGGCGCTTCTCCAGGGCTTCCTCGTAGGTGGTTGCCTCGTGGTCGGAGCGAATACCCGCCGCGATGTACGCGTTGAGCGCCGGCCCGCGGACGCCCGGCGCATGGCCGTCCACATGGTCGGTGAGACCGGTCTGCAGCTTCGCAACCTCGCCTGGGTCGCCGGCGATCACCCCGGGGAAGTTCATC
>DATMKM010000031.1:0-2011 GCA_035571315.1 Candidatus Acidiferrum sp. | reverse complement strand
TATGAAGTGCCAACCCACCGCATTGAAGAAGGCGACCACGGCGTAGGAAGTCCCGGCCAGGCCGACCAGGACAGCAACCGCGATGCCGATCCAGTTGAGCCAGCCAGGGTTGGAGCGTGGTCCCATCAGCTCGCGATCGTTGGCGAGCATGATCAGGAAGACGAGCGCGGCGGGCATCAACACGACGGCCAGAAGGTTTGCGTTGAGGGTGATCGACAGCAGAGGCGCGCCGGGAATGAGGACCACTGCAGCGGCAACGATGGCCACGCCCAGGTTGAAGGCATAAAAACTCGGCGCGTCGGCGAGCTTGCGGTTGAAACTGTGGGGACCTTTGACAGCCTCGCCCAGCGCGTAGGCGGTGCTCGCGGAGATGGTCATGATGGCGAGAGCGCCGGCCTCGATAAGGCCAAGCGAGAAGATCGCAGCGCCTGGGTAGCCGATGAACGGTTGGAGTGCCTGAGCAAAGCCGGTGCCCGCTTGCAGCTTGCTGGTGTCGACGTGATGGACGAAAAGGACGGAGGCGGCGACCAGGGCGCCGCAGCCGGCGGCTCCGGCCAGCAACCCGCCCAGGATGGTGTCGATCCGAGCTTGCGGGATATCCCGCGGCGTCATGCCTTTGTCGACCACCGCGCTCTGCTGAAAGAACACCATCCAGGGGGTCACGGTGGCGCCGATGTTGGAAGCCAGGATGAGAAGGAACAGTTGCAGCGAGCCGCTCGGTAGAGGCGACCAGGTGGCGAAGGCATGGGCGAGCGCCGCCGGGTTGGGGCGACTCATGACCGCCACCACCACGAACAGCAGGTTGAAGACTGACAGGCCCAGGGCGATCCTCTCCCACCGCCAGTAGCGACCGCCGGCCACACTGAAGGCGACGAGCAGGACCCCTGATCCGACGGCCAGCGGGGCGGGCACGCCAAAAAACGACATTCCGACCCGGATCGCGATGAACTCCGTGATCAAAGTGACCAGGTTGGTCGCGAGCAGGTCGATCACAGAAATCCAGCCCCAAAAGCCGCCAAAGCGCTGGAAGATCAGCTCTCCGTAGCCGCGGTGGGTGACAGCCCCGACCCGCATCGCCATCTCCTGAACGACGACGGCGGCGACGAAGGTAACCGCGATGAAGGGCAGAAAGAAGCCGATACCATACGTGGCCCCACTGGCGGCGTACGACAGCATGCTGGGACCGTCGTTCTCGCCCAGAAGTACCAGGATGCCCGGTCCCACCAGCAGCCAGAGCAGTCCGAAGCGCCGTCCCCGGTGGCGCGCTTCGAGCACGCGGCGGCGGTCGCCCGAGCGGGTCCGGTCTTCGGGAGTGAGCACTCCTTCGGGGCTCGCTCCAACCGTCGACGCTGTCCCCGGACGCTCCGTCTTAACGGCCAACGCTGGCATCCCCCTCGACGAACACGGCTCGTGCGAGGCCGAGGGGGACGCTGACCCGGCGCCCTTTGATCCGGCACTCGAGCGGGCCCTCGTACTCGCTCACCTTTATGATCTCGATCCGGGTCCCCGGCAAAAGGCCGCGTCGCTCCAGTTCCCGCAGGCGCCCGGCGTCCTCATCTGAGACCCCCTGGACGACCACGCGCTCGCCGGCGCGGCTGGAGCTGAGCGGGCGCTCGCTCGGCGGCCGCACCTTGCCGGTCAAAGTTGGGATGGCGTGGCCGTGGGGGTCGAGCTCGGGGCGTCCGAGGAGCTCAAAGATGCGCGCCTCCATGCGCTCCGAGATCACATGCTCGAGTCGCTCAGCCTCGTCGTGCACCTCATCCAGGCTGTAGCCGAGCACCTGGACCAGGAACATCTCCAGCAATCGGTGGTGTCGCACCAGCTCGAGTGCCACCTTTCTCCCCTCGCGCGTCAGCTGCTGACCGCGATGTCGGTCGTGCTCGACCAAGCCCTGGGTCGAGAGGCGGGTGACCATCTCGCTCACCGAAGGCGATGAGATGCCCAGGCGTTGGGCCAGGTCTCCGGTCGGTACCGGACGCTGATCGCCATGCAGCAGGTAGAGTGCCTTGAG
>DATMKM010000030.1:0-5841 GCA_035571315.1 Candidatus Acidiferrum sp. | reverse complement strand
CCCTCGGCGCCTTGATCGATTCGGGCGCCGATCGCGCGCTCCTTGACGCGACAGTCGAAGCTCTAGGGCTTGGCGACGAGGTCAGCATCGAGGTGCGTCACGAAACCCGCGGCCATGTCGGCGGCATACGCGTCCTCGTCAAGACCGTGGACGGAGTTGTACGGAAGGTGCCGTCCTTACGCGGGGTCGTGGAGGACGCCGACGCGCCCGAGCGAGTCAAAACGCCGGTCCTCAACGCCATCAATCGGCTCGCCCAAGCCGAATCCCGTCTTCACGGGCTGCCCGAGGACGAGCTGCACCTGCACGAGTTGGGAGGCGCCGACACCCTGGTCGACCTGATGGGAGCCTTCTGGTTGCTGCACAGCCTGGACGTTGACGGGGTGTACTCGTCGCCACTGCCGGCGCCTCGCGGACGCATGGACGGCATGCCGCTTCCTGCGCCCGCGAGCATCCGCGTGTTGGAGGGCACCGGCGCAGTCTTCGCGCCTACCGATGAGGGCCGCGAGCTTGTGACTCCCACCGGCGCGGCGATCCTTGCCGTCGGCGCGATGTTCGAGCGTCCCACGATGGCGCTGCACTCGATCGGGTATGGAATCGGAACCCGCGAAACGTCAGGCAACGCCCTCGCGGTGTGGATCGGCGAGCGAATCGAAACCGAAACCGCGGTGACCCTGATCGAAACCAACATCGACGACATGGCACCGCACCTCATCGCGCCGCTGTGCGAGGACCTCATGGAAGCCGGGGCGCTGGATGTCAGCGTGACTCCGACCCTGATGAAGAAGGGCCGGCCCGGCCACCTCATAACGGTCATGTCGTCACCAGAGCTCGCCGCGCACCTGGCTGATCACCTTCTGCGGCACTCCACCACACTGGGCGTGCGGATGACGAGCGCGCAGCGTGTGATCGCCGAGCGGAGGACGGTCGAAGTCCATACGGAGCTCGGTGTCGCGCGGGTCAAGGTAAAGGAAATCGGTGGCAAGCCGGTCGACCTGGCGCCCGAGTACGAGGACTGCCGCCGGATCTCGCGAGAGACCGGCCTTGACCTCAGCGAGGTCATGCGACACGTCGGCGACGCGGCCCGCCAGGAGCTTGGGCTCGTCTGAAGTCCGTATCAGGCGATCCTAATCGCCCTCCCCTGCGGCGTCTCCATCGCCTGAGCCCGCGCCCCCGAAATCCACCCGCGACAATTAGCCGGTGACCGCTAGCGTTCTTGATGGCAGGGCCGTCGCCAGGCAGATCTTCGACGAGGTGTCTCACGCTGTCTCCGAGCGCATCGCCGCGGGCGGCTCGCGACCAAAGCTTGCGACCGTGTTGGTGGGGGGTGACCCGGCTTCGGCTCAGTACGTCGCGCTGAAGCAGAAAAACGCGAGGCAGGTCGGCATCGATTCGGAGGATCATCGGCTGCCCGCGACCACGACGACCGATGAGCTTGTGAACCTTGTAAATGTCCTGAATGCCGACGAGAGCGTCAGCGCGATCCTCGTCCAGCAGCCGGCGCCTCGCCAGATCGACATGAGACGCGTCGTGCTGGCGCTCGATCCCGCCAAAGATGTCGATGGATTCCACCCCATCAACGCCGGGCTTGTCTCGCTCGGGTTTCCCGGCGGCATCGAACCCTGCACGCCGGCCGGGATCATCGAGCTGCTGGAACGCTCAGGCATTCAGATCGACGGCGCGGAGGCGGTCGTCGTCGGTCGGAGCAATCTCGTTGGCAAGCCGACCGCGTTGTTGCTGCTCAAGCGAAACGCCACGGTCACGGTCTGCCACACAAGGACCAAGGACCTGGCAAGCCATACGAGGAACGCGGACATTCTTGTCGCGGCCGCCGGAAAGGCAAACCTGATCACCAAGGACATGGTCAAATCGGGTGCCTCCGTCGTGGACGTGAGCACCAACTGGGCAGACGGGCGGCAGGTCGGTGACCTAGGCCCCGGCGTCGACGAGGTCGCGGGGTGGTTGACGCCGAACCCCGGCGGGGTCGGGCCAATGACCCGCGCCATGCTGATCAAGAACACGTTCGAAGCCGAGGTACGCCGGCGACCTTAGGTACGAGATCCGCGGACGTCAAAATGGGCGCGGTGTCAAAGGCTCCTTCGTCAGTCGCCCAGCGGCTGATGGATGCGGGTCCCGGGCGCATCAGTTGGGTTGGATCGGACTCGGCTGCGTATGAAGCCGGTAGCGCGGGATGAGCCTCGCCTCATGACCTACCAGGAGGCCCTCTCCTACATCTCGAAACAGGGTCGCTTCGGGATGAAGCTCGGCACTGAAAGGACGCGCGCAATCCTCGATCGCATGGGCTTCCCCGATCGCGGCCTCAAGGGTGCTTTGATCGCGGGCACCAACGGAAAGGGTTCCAGCGGAGTCTGCCTGGCCGCGATCCTGCGCGCGGCGGGCTGGAACGTCGGTTTCATGCCCAAGCCCCACCTCATCTCCTACACCGAACGCATCGAGCTCAACGGCCGTCCGATCACCGAAGCAGAATTCGTTAAGACGCTGGATGCGCTGCTGCCCGTGCTTGATGCGATTGCAACAGAAATGGGCCAGGCGACTGAGTTCGAGATGCTGACCGCGATGGCGCTCGCGTACCTAGCGCCGCGCATCGACCAGCTGGTCTGCGAGGTCGGGCTCGGAGGCAGACTGGATGCCACCAACGCACTCGACCTCGGCGTCGCGGTGATCACCAACGTCGACCTGGACCACCAGAAGTATCTAGGCAACACGATCGAGCAGATCGCTCACGAAAAAGCGGCGATCATCAAGCCACACAACCGTGTGGTCACCGGTTGTGAAGGCTCAGCGCTTGCGATTGTCGAAGAGCACGCGCTCGCGGCGGAGGCGCAAGTGTGGGTCATGGGTCGGGATGTGCGCGTCGAATCGAAATCGCTTGGATGGCAGGGCCACACCATGGACGTGAGCGGACCTGGCTTCGAACACAAAGACCTCTTCCTCCCACTCGTCGGCGACTACCAGCCCGTCAACGCGGGACTCGCGGTCGCGTCTGCGCACCTGCTCGGCGAGGTCTCGGACGACGCGGTGCGGCAAGGTCTGCAATCAACGCGCTGGCCGGGCCGCCTCCAGGTGATCGCCAACCGGCCGCGGGTCATCCTCGATGGAGGCCACAACCCGGCCGCGATGACGAAGGCCGGCGCCGCGCTGCGCCGGCTGATCGGCACCGAGCGATTGGTCGCGGTCTTTGCGATGCTCAGCGAACGCGACCCGGTTCAACTTCTCGCCGCGCTGCGCACCCTGAAACCCGACGCTGCGGTCTTCACTGAGCCCGCGAGCGCGGCGGGTCACGCCGTCTCCGCCGCCCAGCTCGCGGACTTATACGGAGGTGATCACCATGCGGTTCTGCCGGCCGCGGCGGCGTTGCAGCGTGCCCGCGAGCTGGCTGGACCAGATGGCAACGTGCTGGTATGCGGCTCGCTCTATCTGGTCGGTGAGATCCTTGCGCTCAGCGGCTGAACTGTCGGGCGCGCAGGAAGCGAGCGCACAAAAAAGCGCTCCCGGCGATCATCGGCAGCAGCATCACTGACCCCAGGGCGGCCCATTGCCAGCCCGCGCTGACCGCCAGTCCGCCAATGAGGATTGCCGCCACTCCGAGGCCGGCAGCGCCGATCGTGAACTCCCGAGACGATGGTTGTCGAGCGGCCGGTGGAGGGCGGGAGACGGCGGGCCTGGGTGCTGCGGCACGCCTGCCGGCCACCAGACCATAGAGGAGCAGGCTCACGCCCACGAGACCGGCCATCAGCGTGACCACCTCCGCGATGAGCCCCTCGCGGGTGTCCGCCACGAAGTTCGCGGCCCCGAATGCGATGGCGATCAGGGCAGCGCCCGCGACGAGTGAGAGCCAGCGCACTCAGTGGGAGGTGGGAGTGATGCTGGCCCGCATGCGGCGCATTCCTCTCAACCACCGGTCATAGTCTTCGGCCTTGCGACGAAAGTAGTCAGCCACCTCTGGGTGCGGGAGGATGAGGAACCTCTCGTCGCGAATTCCCTGGAGCACGATTTCGGCGACCGCGTCGGGCTCGAGGGCGCTCTCGGTCAGAAAGTTGAGGCCCAGCTTCCTTTCCGCGGCGAGCATGTCGGTCTTGACGCCCTGTGGGCAGAGGCAAGAAACGCGGATGCCCTGGGCGCCGTGCGCGATGGACAGCCACTCGAACAGCGAAAGAGCGGCTGCCTTGGTGACGCCGTAGGGCGCGGCGAAGACATGATTGAGCAGCCCGGCCGCCGAGACGGTGCCGAGGAGATATCCCTCGCCTCGCTTCAGCATCGCCGGCAGCGCGTGGCGCGCGACGAAGACGTGGCTCATCACATTGACGTCCCAGATGCGCTGCCACTGATCGTCCGGCGCCTCGGGTCCGCCGCCGACCGCGATCCCCGCGTTGGAGCAGAAAATGTCGATCCGGCCGAGCTCCGCCTCGACTCTCTCTACCAGCTCCCTCACATCGGACTCGCGGGACACGTCGCATCGCACAGCCTTGCCGCGGATCTCTTGGGCGACAGCCGAAGCCCCGTCGTGGTCGATGTCGGCGACGACCACGGCCTCGGCTCCAGCGCGCGCAAACCGTTTTGCCAGAGCGCGACCAATCCCCTTGGCGCCTCCGGTGACAACAATGACTCGGCCTGTTACCTCCACTGGGCTCCACTATCCCAGACCGAAAATTTCTGCATCAAGAAATTTCTTGTGGAAAACCGGATGCGCGTGCTTTCGAAGATCTCCGATAGCGCATAGAATCTCTCCCCATGGTCGGAGGGGGTCTCGACTACAGCGCAGCCTTTCAACGCGCTATCGAGCTGATAGGCAAGCGCTGGACCGGGGCCGTCGTGAAAGCCCTGCTCCCGGAGCCGGCCCGGTTCAACCAACTGCTAGCAGGCATTCCAGGAATCAGCGACCGCGTCCTCACCGAGCGGCTACGCGAGCTCGAGACCGAAGGCATAGTCGAGAGGCTGGTTGATCCAGGTCCTCCTGTGCGAGTGAGCTATCGGTTGACGTCGCGTGGCCGAGCGCTCGAGCCGGTGCTGGCCGCGGTGTCCAGTTGGGCCGACGGTTGGCTGACAACCGTGGCCGCCGCGGTGGGCTGACCGAAACTCGCACACGTTCTGCGGGCTCTCCCCTTCGGTTTTCCGGCCCTTCCCCCACCGGCACTCCTGTCGCAAACGCACCGTCCCATGGAAGCGAGGTCAGCCTTGCGGCTTAAGAGACACATTCACATCGATCTGTCGCGCAGGCGGCCTGTGGGGCGCTGAATGACATGGCTGATAGGCTTTACCGAATGCCGATTGGCGACTTCCTCCGCCGCCGGCCGGAGGGGCAGACCTGCCAGGCGTGCGGATCGCCCCTGCCCCACGGCGCTGTGTTCTGCCCGTCCTGCGGCGTCAAGACCGACGATCCCCAGGCGGAGCCGCTTCACATCGTCGATCGCACCACGGGTCTTTTCAACGATCGCTTCGTCCGACCGGTGCTCGAAGATGAGCTGGCACGGGCACACCGCTATCAGCGCAATCTAGGCGTGCTCCTGATCGAGGCGAACGGCACCGGTTCAGCCGACGAGGCTCTCAAGCTCATGGCGGCCGCCCTCGCGGGGACCGTGCGGGACGTCGACACGCCAGGCGTCCTCGGTCGGACACCTCCGCAGCTGCTCGCCATCCTTCCCGACACTGACGTGGCCGGAACCGCACACGCAGCCAACCGGGTGCTCGCAGCCGTCAACGAAGCGCTGAAGCAGCAAGGTGCTCAGGCGGCGGTTGGCCTGGTCTGCGTCCGTCCGGGCCAGCGGGTCCGGGCCGGGGCTGTGATCGAGAGCGCCAGCCGATCCCTTCGTTCGGGCCGGGCCG
>DATMKM010000029.1:0-34858 GCA_035571315.1 Candidatus Acidiferrum sp. | reverse complement strand
AAGGTCAAACCGATCATCGATGGAACCTACCCGTTGAGCCGGACGGGCGAAGCGATGACTCATGTCGGTGAAGGACATTCGCGCGGAACCGTCGTCATCACTATCTGAGGGGCCGCCTGCCGAGCCATTGCACCCCGACGTCGCTAGACACGAAAACGCAATGACGCTGCAGTAATTCGTGTCGTAACCGAAGTCCCCGAACCGCTCCGCACTGGCCCCACGGGCATGTGCAGTGCGGCCTATCGAGTTCAGAACCGTCGATGTCATAGTTCACTCGTGTGATGCGACGTCGTGGGTAGAACTCGGCAACCGGAACGATCTGGCGACGAGGAAAAGTCAGAGGGCGAGCCGGGCCAGCAGGCTTACGGTCTCGGACGCATCCTCGCGCTCAGCGATGGGGTCTTCGCGTTCTCTCTCACGTTGCTTGTGGTTTCGCTTTCCGTCCCTACTGCGTCCAGCAACTCCGCGCTGGCTTCGCAATTACTCGACCAGGCCCCGACGTACTTCAGCTACATCATCAGCTTTGTCGCGGTCGCTTCGATCTGGTACGGACATCACGAGAGCTTCAAATACATTCGGCGCTACGACGGCCGGCTGATTGCGCTGAATTTTGGATCCCTGCTTCTGATCGCGTTCCTCCCGTTTCCGACTGCGGTCCTCGGGCGCAACCAACAGGATTCGGTGGCCGCGATCCTCTACGCCTTGACGCTGGCTCTGAGCAACCTTTGCTTCGCTGCCACCTGGTGGCACGCGAGCCATGGGCGGCGCCTGGTCAGGAGTGACCTGTCGCCAGAGATCGTGCGCCTCCGCTTCTATCGGACTCTGGGCGGCACTTTCGTGTTTCTCTTGTCGATCCCCATCGCGTTGTGGCGACCGATTGCAGCTGAGATCGTCTGGTCTGTGTTTCTAGTGGCCATCTTCGTGCTGTTGCGTGGAGGGCCACCTTTCCAACACAGACATGACCACTAGCTCGCCACGGCGGGAAGTTCGTCACTTCAGGGTCGCGTCACCGCTGCTCCGCCCCAGCCCGAGGCGCCAGCGCTGCGCGAAACAGCATTCGCGCGTAGAGACGGCCGATCACGGATCACAATTCGGTACGCGATGATCGCGCGAGTCGAGACGCACAACCGCCTAAACGGATTCGGTTTCGTGATCGGCGAGTTCGCCTTGGTCGGCCTGGTCGCATTGGTCCTCGCGGTGCTGTACATGGCCAGGGGAGGCGGGCTGCCTGCGTTAGCTTGTGTCGGGATCGCAGCCAACTCGATCGTCGTGATCTGGTTGGCCGTCCGCGCCCTGCGCCGCGGCGAGTCGGGGATCGGGATCTGGCGCCTCTACACGCAACGCGCGGTCCGCGACCAGGTCATGCGCGAGCATCCGGGGCTCTCAGCGGAGACACTGCTCATCGCGCTGGCCGTCCTGGTGCCCTATCTCCTGCTTCTCATCGTGGCCGCCGAGGCGGCCAGACACTAGATCGAGCTACGCGTCGTGTCGGGACGTTGACAGGTCTGCGGTTTGTTCCACGACGATGACTCTCGATCCGGCGATTCGATCGTAGATCGTTCGATGGGTGCGCCCAATGACGAGCGTGACGATGTATGCCAGCGCAAGGAGATAGACCGCGGTCAACGTGACCGTGGTCCAGGACGGTGGGTTGGCATGGCGAGCGGACCCGTAGACGTAATGCCAGATGGTGAAGTGAGCCATTTCCCAAGGCAGGAACTTGACGGCCGAGCGGAGCAGTGAACGCCCAAGGCCGAGGCGGCTTCCGTCGAGCTGGACCACTCTCAGGTGCAGAGCACGTTTTCCTAGCGTGGCGCCTCCCGCAGAAGACTCGAACAGAGCGAAATAGAGGATGACTGGCGAGGTCAACAGAAAGAATCCAGCCAATTCCGCCGACCAGGCATTGCCCCACATCGATTCGAAAGACGGGCGCAACGGGGTGGCAAGAATCAGCAGGCTGGCGGCGGCCAAGAAGATGAGATAGGCCGCGATTACGAAGTAGTCGAGCACGAAGGCAAGCAACCTGCGAGCAGGCGGTGAGCCGGAAAAAACTCTTACCATCGGCATTCGGAGGAGTGGTCGCTCCGGGGCTCGCTGTTAGACAACGGCTGATGGAAGTGCGATGTCAAGCGCGATGCAGGCAAAGCACCCAACTCTTCCAGCTGTGGGGCACCTGCCGTGCCCATGACGGAACCCTGATTCAGGGGCGCCTACCTGATCGCCACTCGGTCGGCTGAGCAGACGCTCGGACGTGCGCCAGCATTCAATCGTCCCTGTGTGGGTTGATCCAGCCGCCCACGCTCGCGGCGATCCGCTCGGCCTGGTCTGGTCCCCAACTTCCCCGGTCGTAATCGTGCGGCGGCGCGTCGGGGTTCAAAACGGGGTCCACGATGCGCCACGCGGCCTCGACACCGGCTTCGCTGCCGAAGAGGGTCCTGTCCCCGTGCAGCGCGTCGGTGAGGAGGCGTTCGTACGGTTCCATATCATCGGCAGAGTCGTCGTGCTCAACCAGGCGTGCGTCTTCGCCGACCATCGCTTCTCCTGGTTTCTTGATCCGGGCGGCCAACGTTATGGAGACATCCGGACTCAACCGGAATGAGATTTCGGTATCGTGCCCGGCCACGTTTGAGTCGAACAGACCGTGGGCCGGCTTCCTGAACGTGGCGTGCACCTCCGTGAAGGTGGCGGCAAGGCATTTCCCGGTGCGGACCAAGAACGGGACTCCGGCCCAACGGGAGTTCTCGATCGCAAGCCGGGCGGCGACGTAGGTTTCGACGTGCGAATTGGCCGCGACTCCTTTCTCGCTCCGATAACCGCGGTACTGGCCGCGCACGACATCGGCCGAGCGAAGGGGATGCACTGCTTTGAGCAGCGCGACCTTGGCGGCGTCGATGGCGTCGCCATCGTCCGCGACCGGAGCGTCCATCCCAAGCAGCGAAAGGACCTGCAACAGATGATTCTGAAAGACGTCCCGAGTGGCGCCGACCTCCTCGTAGAAACCCCCGCGGTCGCGCACGCCGAACTCTTCGGCCATCGTGATCTGCACCGCCTTGATGTGCTCGCCGTTCCAAACCGGCTCCAGGAACGAATTGGCGAACCGGAAGTACAGGACGTTCTGCACCGCCTCCTTACCTAGGAAATGGTCGATGCGGTAGACCGCGGGCTCCGGAAACGATTTGTGAAGCACCGCGTTGAGGGCCTTCGCCGAGGCGAGGTCTCGACCGAATGGCTTTTCTACGATCACGCGGGCCCGCTCAGCGATGCCCGCCCTGGCCAGTCCGGATGCCACGGTGCCAAACAACTTCGGCGGGATCGCCAGATAGAACAGCGGTCGCTTGGCCGAGCCCAGCGCTCGAACCAGCTTGTCGAAGGTCGCGGGGGCTTCGTAGTCGCCGGCCACGTACGAGAGTCGCTCAGCCAGCTTGCTGAATACAGCGCGATCCAAATCGCCGTGCGCGGTGATGCTTTCAAGTGCACGAGCACGCAGTTGTTGGACCGTCCAGTCGGGCATGGCGACACCGACGACCGGGATATCCAGATGGCCCCGCCGGGTCATCGCCTGCAGAGCGGGGAAGATCTGCTCATAGGCGAGATCGCCGGTTGCGCCGAACAGCACCAACGCGTCCGAACGGGACTCAGGCACGCGCCTTCCACAGGCGGTAGCCGCCGGCAAAGGCATTCGCGTTGGAGCCGAGCCTGACGCCCTTGGGCAATGTGTTCAGCAATTTCGCATCACCGCCACCGACGACAACGTCATCGGCTTCCAGCGCCGTTTGCAAATGCGTCACGACGTTGGTGACCTCGCGGCGCCATTTCTTCTTGCCGAATCGTTTCAAGGCCGCCTTGCCGACCAGATCCTCGTACGTGTTGCCCTTCTCAAAAGGCAGGTGTGCCAGTTCCATCGGCTCGAGCTCGCCGTCGACGATGAGCGCGGAGCCGAGCCCAGTGCCCAACCCGAGAAAAAGCATGCGTCCGCCCTTGTAACTGCCCAGGGCCTGCATGGCTGCGTCGTTGATGAGGTGTACGGGATGGCCAAACGCCTTGGCGAAGTCGAACCCGACCCACCCGCCTCCCAGATTGCTCGGTTCGCTGACCGGCTTGCCGTGTAGTACCGGCCCCGGATAGCCAATCGACACGACCGAGTAGCGCCACCCAGTCGTCTCCTTTCGAACCATTCGCACCATCTGGCTGGCGGTCATCTTCGGTCCTGATCGGATCTCGAGGGGCTTCCTGTGGCCCGTGGCCAGCACCTTGACGTGTGTCCCACCAACATCGATCACGAGGATGTTCCTCGATCCTCTCGCACGAGCCGTGCCCTTCTTGGTGGTGATTCGGTGCGCCGGCAACGCTGTCAAGTCGACTTGCCGGCTGACTTGCTCGTGACGTCGCCCTTGAGATCGCGGAAGTCGCGTTTGACGTTTCCCACGACTTGCCTCGCCTTGCCCTTGATCTCCGCGCGGCGATTGCCGGTGAGCTTCCCCTTGATCTCTTCCGCCCTGCCGTGAACTTGATCTTTCATGACGTGTGGTTCTACCAAGCGAGACGTAAGAAGATCCGCAACTTTCAGGATGCCTGCACGCTCGCCTAGCGCACCTGCGGCAGCCAGGGCCGGCGTGGCGGGTGGTACCGGACGTCGAGCAGCGCCTCGCCCAGAGTTGAGCCAACCGTCTGGCGCGCGACCACCAGGTAAAGGATGCCCAGGATCGCGAATATCGCCCCTGAGAGAGGCAGATCGCCAGCGTCGCCCACGTCGAGGCCGCTCAGCAGGACGAGAGCGCCCGCCACCAGGGCGAGCGCGAAGAGGTCGACCGCGAGCGCGACGGCGAGGCGCAGCACCTCATGATCGGACGCACTGGCTGGTTGAATTCGCGCCGGTGGCATGCGGCGTGCCGCCACGACCCATACGATGACCACCAGCGCAACCATCGCCGCGCGCAGCCCATAGGCCTCGAAACGGCCGAGCAGCCGTTCCACCGGGGCGCCGACGAAGAAACCCAGGCCCGTGAAGGCCACGACCCACACCGCGCTTGCCGGCAGCACCCCGGACATGAATCGGCCAAGCCTCACACCGACCGCTCCGGCGACGAGCGACGTGTAGACGCGGAGGCCGGGCAAGAGTCGGGAGGCCGCGATCTGAACGGGGGTAGCCCCTCGAAGCCTGTGCGCCGCCCGCTCGTACGGTCCGCCGGCATGCAGGCGGACGGCAAGTGCGTGCACGCGCTGTGGCCCGATCCGGTGAGCCCACGCGTAGCCGGTCAGAACGCCCGCAATCACCGCCAGATAAGCGAGCGGGACGATCAACCAGACGGGTGCGCTTCCGCCGGCCACGAGAAGACCTGCTCCAATCAGCACCGCCTCGCCGGGCGCCACGGGGAGGGGGAGGCCGGCCTCTTCCAGGAAAAGCAGGGTGCAGACGACGGCGATGCCGGAGGCTTCAGTTTGCAATTTAGCAATGCATTGTCTGGCGTCCCAGATTGCTGGGGTGGAGCAGGGTGGGCCCTAGCTGCTCGACTGGATGATCGCACCGGTCGCCTGGCCGTACGCCCACACGTCCATCTCGCCGTACGGGATGTCGTGGGCGCCGAGGATCGTGCAGATGTGTGTGCGGTGGTCGTTGCCGTGGTGAATCGCCTGGACGACCACGACCCACAGGTGAAGCTTCATGAGCTGGCCCTCCCGTTCCTCCTCGATCGTGTCTTCAGCTGTGATCCGGCCCGCCACCTCGATCAGCTGGTCGCCGCTGCGCGCGGCGTGCTCCCGCAGCTGGGCCAGGGTCGGAGCAGATTGATCGCGTTCGTTGATCTCGGGCTTTGTTCCTGCGAGGCGTCGGAGGTAGCGCTGCTCGGCGGCAACGAGGTGCAGCAAGGTGGAGGAGATGGTTCCATACGTGCCCGGAGCGGTCAGCTGCAGCTGGTCGTCGGACAGCTTCGCGCAGACGTCCAGCAAGTGCAGGTTCGCCCACTTGTTGTAGCGGAAGGCTTCGATCAGCAGCTGGTCCAAGACCCCTTGATTCTAACTTGGTAAGCTGTCAAGGCATGGCCCTTGACACCCTCCAGGCGCGCGGGCGCGCCCTGGCCCTCTACGAGCGCTATGGAGCGCTGCTCACCGACCACCAGCGGGAGGTCGTCGACCTCTACCTGCGCAGCGACTGGTCGCTCGCCGAGATCGCCGTTCACCAGGGCACGTCGCGGGCCGCGGTCCACGATATCGTCCGGCGCTCGACCTCCGCGATGCAGGAGTACGAGCGGCGGCTGGGCCTGCTGGCTGAGGCCGCCCGCAGGCGGCGTGCCGTCGCGGCGCTCGAACGCGAGCTCGACGGCTTGAGGCGTCGCGTCGCACGGCTGGAAGGCGTCTCCTAGATGTTCGAAGCGCTCAGCGACCGTCTGGCGGCCGCGCTGAAGAAAATCTCGGGACGCGGCGTCCTGCGCCCAGAGGACCTCGATGCGGGCCTGCGCGAGGTGAGGTTGGCGCTGCTGGAAGCCGACGTCAACTTCAAGGTGGTCAAAGAGTTCGTCGACCGGGTGCGAGCGCGACTGGTGGGAAGCGAGGTGGCACCGGGGCTCACCGCACCCCAGCAGGTCGTCAAGGCGGTCAACACGGAGCTCGAGGAGCTCCTCGGAGGTAACGCGGAGAGTCTCCGCTACTCGTCTGCGCCCCCGACGGTGCTCATGCTCGTCGGGCTGCAAGGCTCGGGCAAGACGACGACCACGATCAAGCTCGCGCTCCTGGCGCGCCGGGAAGGCCACAAGCCACTGGTCGCCGCCCTCGACCTCAGGCGCCCCGCGGCTGTTGAGCAGCTGAAAACTCTGGCCGCGAGGGAGCAGGTCGGTTTCTATTCAGGCCAGGGCGACGTCGCGTCGATCGCGCGCTCCGCGATCCAGGAGGCGAAGCGCCTGCTGCTCGACGTCGTGATCCTGGACACCGCGGGACGCCTTCATGTGGACGCCGAGCTGATGCAGGAGCTCAAGCAGCTGAAAGCAGCCGTCCCGGTGACAGAAACGTTCCTGGTCGCGGACTCGATGACGGGCCAGGAGGCGGTGAAGGTGGGGGAGGCATTCGGCACGGAGGTCGGCCTCGACGGCGTGATCCTGACCAAGCTGGACGGCGACGCCAGAGGCGGAGCCGCCCTGTCGCTCCGCGTGGCGACGGGACAGCGCATCCGATTCGCCGGGACGGGAGAGAAGCCCGAGGACCTCGAGGTGTTCCACGCCGAGCGAATGGCGTCCCGCATCCTGGGGATGGGCGACGTATTGACCCTGATCGAGCGCGCCGAGCGAACCGTGGACAAGGACAAGGCGGTCGAGGTCGAAAAGCGTCTGCGGGCCGGCCGGCTGACGTTTGACGACATGCTCGCCCAGATGCGGCAGGTGAGCAGCCTGGGATCGCTCGAGAGCGTGCTCGACATGGTGCCGGGCGGGGGAGCGCTCAAGGGCCAGCTCGCGGGCCAGGACACGGAGCGACAGGTCAAGCAGATGGAGGCGATCATCCTTTCGATGACAAAGCGCGAGCGCGCGCACCCTGAGGTCATCGATGGAGCGCGCAAGAAGCGCATCGCACGCGGAAGCGGGGTCGAGACCGCCGATGTCAACCGCGTGCTGAAAGCCAGGGACGCGATGCAGAAGCTCGCCAAGCAGTTCGGTGCGGTCAACCGCAAAGGCAAAGCCGTGGGCCTGCCACGGCTGTTCGGAAAAGGAGGCGCCAGTTGGTAAAGATCAGGTTGAGGCGGATGGGGGCGAAAAAGCATCCCTTCTACCGCCTCGTGGTGGCGGACGCGCGCTCGCCGCGCGACGGCCGGTTCATCGAGCACCTCGGGTACTACGATCCGATGACGGACCCGGTGCAGGTGAAGATCGACGTGGAAAAAGTCAGGCGCTGGCTCCTGCAGGGCGCTCAGCCGAGCGAGGCCGCGCGGAGCCTGTTGAAGCGGGAGGGGATTCTTGAGCGACACGCAGAGAAGTCGACCGGCACGGCGTGATTTTCGCGGCGGCGGCGGCGGGTTCAATCGAGGCGGTTTCCGGCGTGACCGCCCAGAGGGCCCGGCGGGCCCAGGCGTGGACTACAAGGCGCTCATCGAGTACGTAGCCAAGTCCCTCGCCGAAAAGCCCGAAGAGGTCTTGGTCGAGTCGGTCGAGCGCGGAGGCGGGACCATTGCAATCAAGGTCAAGCTCGCGGACGGCGACGTAGGTCGGTTCATCGGCAAGGCCGGCCGCAACATCGAAGCCATCCGCACGTTGGTGCGGGTCGCGTCGCTCAAAGACCGCAAACGAGTCTTCGTTGACCTCGCCAATGCGCCCGAGACCCGACACGAGCCTCGATCACGGGGGCCGCGGAATGGAGGTGCGCGCGGATGATCCGCGTCGGCCAAGTCGCCGGCGCGTACGGGGTGGAGGGCGCTGTCAAGGTGATTCCCTTGACAGATTTCGAGGACCGATTCAGCCCGGGCGCCAACGTGTTGCTTGAGGGCGCCAATCGCGAGGTGGAGTGGAGCCGCCCAGGCCATCCGGGCCTGGTGGTCAAGCTCCGGGGCATCGACAACCGGACCATGGCGGACCTGTTTCGGGGTCACTACCTCGAGGTTTCCGAGACCGACGCACGCCCGCTCGCCGAGGGCCGGTTCTATCACCACCAGGTGGTTGGGCTGACCGTCCTGACGAGTTCTGGGCAGAAGCTTGGGGTCATCGCGGAGATCCTCGAGCGCCCGGCCAACGACGTATGGGTCAGCCGCGATGGAACCGTGGAGCACCTCATCCCGGCGACGAAGGACGCCGTGGTCCAGGTCGACGTGGACGCCGGCCGCGTGGTGGTCGCCGACTGGCTGGTTCAAGTCGAGGACGCCCGCGATTGAGATTTGACGTTGTGACCATCTTCCCGGCGATGTTCGCCCCGGTCTTTGATGGGGGCGTGGTCGGGCGCGCCATCGAGAAAGGGTTGCTCGAGCTGCACGCACATGACCTGCGGGATCACACCCACGACCGTCACCGGCAGGTCGACGACATGCCGTTCGGCGGAGGTCCGGGCATGGTGCTCAAGCCGGAGCCGGTGATCGAGGCCGTGGAATCGATTCGCCCGCACAACTCTGGACCGGTGGTCCTCATGGAGCCGTGGGGCGACCCTCTCGACCAGCGGATGGCCGAGAACCTGGCCCTCGAGCCCGGCCTGATCATCGTGTGCGGAAGATATGAGGGCATCGACGATCGGGTGCGCCTGGCGCTGAATGCGCGCGAGGTGTCGATCGGCGACTATGTGTTGAGCGGGGGCGAGATCCCCGCGATGGTCCTGATCGACGCGGTCGCAAGGTTGGTGCCCGGCGTCGTCGGCGATCCCGAGTCATTGGCGCAGGACAGCTTTTCCATCGAACCGTCGGGTTGGCCGCAGTTCACTCGGCCGGCCGAATACCGGGGCATGAGCGTCCCCGAGGTCCTACTTTCCGGCGACCACGCTCGTATCCGTCAGTGGCGCCGCCAGCAAGCAAGTCAAAGACATGGTTTACACACCAAGGAGTTGAAAAAGACATGAACGTGATCCAGCAGCTCGAAAAGGAGCAGCAAAAGGAAAAGGTGCCCGCCCTTCGCGCGGGCGACACGGTGAAGGTGCACGCCAAGGTCGTCGAAGGCACGCGCGAGCGCATCCAGGTGTTCGAAGGCACGGTGATCCGCGTCACGGGCGGCGGCCTGCGCCAGAACTTCACCGTGCGGCGTGTGACTCACGGGGTCGGAGTCGAGCGCACCTTCATGATCCACTCACCGCGCATCGACAAAATCGACGTCCTGCGCCACGGAGACGTACGCCAGGGCCGCCTGTATTACCTGCGCGGAAAAGTTGGGAAGGAAGCGCGCATCCGAGAACGCCGCCGCCTGGTCCACGAAGCAGAACCAGAGACAGAGGTGGTCGAAGCCGAAGAAGAAACGAGCGAGTAATTCTCCGTCTCCGCACACAGGAGAGGATCGAAAAGAACCCCGATCGTTGTAAAGACGGTGGCATCTCGGGCCGGCCCTCGCTAGTCTCGATGCAGTGAGACCAATGCTCTGGCGCTACGAGCGCATGGCGAGCTCGATGGGATACCAGGTCGTCGCTGGGGTCGACGAAGTAGGGATGGGCCCGCTCGCGGGCCCGGTGGTCGGCGGCGCGGTGGTGCTGCCAATCGGCGTGCGCATTCCCGGCCTGGACGACTCGAAGCTCCTTACGCCACTGGAGCGGGAGCGTCTGGATGCGATCATCCGCAGGCGAGCCCTCGCGTGGTCGGTGTGCGCCGTCGACCACGCGCAGGTGGACCGCCTGGGCCTCATTCGCGCTCGGCATCTCGCCACGGCGGGCGCGGTGGCCGGGTTGAGGATCCCGGCGGAGTACCTGCTGGTCGACGCTTGGGACGTGCCCGACGCGCCGCTCCCCCAGATGGCGGTGGTGCGCGGCGACCGAACGTGCGCCTCGATCATGGCCGCGAGCATCGTGGCCAAAGTCGCCCGCGACAAAGCAATGGTCGAATACGACCGCCTTTATCCGGGCTACGGCTTCGCGGACCACAAGGGCTATGCCACGCCTGCCCACCGCGCCGCGATCCGCAGCATGGGCCCGAGCCCGATCCACCGGACGACATGGGCGCCCTTTCGCGAATCCGCCCTTCTCGGGTAGATCTGGCAAGGCCGAAGAGAAATCCGCCGCTGACCCGCTGCGCAAACGTGTCTACGAGGTGGTTGGCGTCCCGTTAATGGAAGACATACGACAAGCCAGGCGCTAGGACGCGCGAGCTAGACCGAAGCGATACCGCCCTCCCACGAGCGCAGGCGCAAGTTGGCGAACCACAACAGGACGACCACGATGGCGGCCGCGCCAACCAGGAGCACGAGCGCTCCCGACCACATCAGCGCCCCGATCGCCGGCGTGGCCGGGATCGGGCCAAGCTGCCTGATGCCCTGCGCGGCCGCGTAGCCGAACACGAGGAGGGCCAGCGAGCCCACGCTGAGCAAGCCGAATCCCAGCGTGCCTCCAAGCCCCGCCAGCGTACCCACAATCCCCACCGCCCGGCGGTCGTCCGACGCATCGAAGCGGGGATCGATTGCTCCAGCGGACACTCCGACCGACACAAACCCGATCGCGAGCCACACCACCAGGACGGCGAGCTCCACGTACTGCGCGATGCCGCTTCTGCTGACGGTCGCGACCACCATGCTGAAACCGAGGGTCAGCACCAGCACCGGAGGCAGCGTCAACATGACCTTCGCGCGAATCACCTGCGCCATCGTCAGCGGCGCCATCCGCAGCAGCTGAAAGCCGCGCCGCTCGCTTGGAATCGACGGAGTCGCGAGCGCAGTCGACATGAACATTGAGATGAACCCCACCAGGAACACCTCCGTCCAGAAGCTCGTGATGCTCTGCGACGGCCGGAGGAACGCAAACGCGTAACCGATGGGGAAGAGGAGGGCGGGCAGGATCCGGCTCAGCCGGCGGATGTCGCGCCGATAGCTCAGCCAGTCCTTCAGCGCGATGGCGCGGAACGGAGAGGCCGCCCCCGCCCTGGCGACGGCGATCGCCTGCTTGGCTGCACCGCGCCGCCAGATGGGTTGCGGGCCCCCGAACACGCCAAGGCCCGTCAAAAGCGTGCGTCGATAGAGGACCTCCGCCATCCCCAGCACCAAGGCGCCGAAAACCACGGAGTAGGCCACCCACGTCGCAGCCTCTGCGTTGTGGCCGGCGATCAGAGCACTCAAAGCGTGCCCGGGCCACGCCGAGGGCAGCCACTCGACTCTGCCGACGAGCGCGGAGAAGCTCGATAGGTCCGGGTGGCGAGGCGAGAAAGATTGGCGCAGGTTGATGTTCCACGCCAGGTAGAACCCGGCGCCCGCCAGTCCGGCCACGCCCGCGGCGACGTCCCGTGCCAGGCGGGCGGGCACCCAACGCAGTACCACCGACATGAGGATCGCCTGGAGCGCGGTCACCACCAGCACCTGGACAAAGATCAGGACGACGGCCAGCGGAAAGTACGCGAGCGGCGCGCCTGACCCGACGCCCACGCCGAGCGTCGACATCAAAAGGATGCTGCTGATCAACAGGTTCGCGCTCATCGCGATCACGAGGCGAGCGGCGAAGATGTCGATCGGCCGCACGGGTGCGAGAACCAGCTGCAGCAGCTCCCGTCCGACGAAGAACGTCGCGATCACCGTTGGAAAGCCGATCACCAGCATCAGAACCGAGAGCGACGTGAAACCTCCGGTGAGGATTGTGTCGCGCGTCGTCGGCAGGAAGTGGCCGGCGGCCGCGCCGATGGTGAACGCACCGCCGCCGATGAACACCGCCGCGGCCAATAAGGCGATCCCGAGCAGGGCCAGCCTTCCGGGGCCTCGACTCAGCAGGCGATGCCGCCACGCGAGCAGCTCGGCCTTGAGGATGATTTGGGTCGCGGACGCGGTCACGGCGTGGGGGCGAGCAGGCGCTCGATGAGCTCCCGCGATTCCGGTCCAGCGGTGAGCTTCAAGAAGAGCTCCTCGAGGCTCGCCTGCTCAGAGCCCGCCTGCGCCCGCAACTCCTCCATCGTCCCGGTCGCGACCACGCGTCCGCGGTCGATGATCGCCACCCGCTTGCACAGCGCTTGGGCGACCTCGAGGATGTGGGTCGACAGCAGCACGGTCGTGCCGTGCGCGGCCAGCTCCTCGAGGAGGTCCTTCACGAGCCGGGCGGACCGCGGGTCCAGGCCGTTGGTCGGTTCGTCCAGCAGGAGCACCGAGGGTTCGCGGATCAGCAGCGACGCCAGGCCGATCTTCTGCTTCATGCCGTGGCTGTACGCCCCGATCAATTCGCCGTTGCGATCCGCCAGCTCAAAGAGCCCGAGGAGCCTCTCCATCCGCTGCTGCCGCTCGGGACCGCGCGGCATGCGATATAGATCGGCGATGTAGTTGAGGAACTCACGACCCGTCAGGTGCGGGTGGACGAACGGCTCCTCATCGAGGTAGCCGAGCCGCGCCTTCGCCTGGAGCGGCTGCGCGTGAATGTCGAAGCCATCGATCAGAGCCCGCCCGGAAGTCGGTGTGAGCAGACCGCACAGCATGCGCAGCGTCGTCGTCTTGCCCGCGCCGTTGGCGCCGAGAAAGCCCATGATCTCGCCGCGCCCCACCTGGAAGCTCACGCCGTCGACCGCACGAACCACCCCGTAGCTCTTGACGAGGTCCAGAGCCTCGACCGCGATCGGGCTGCTCGAGGGGGGCGGCGTCATGACCGGCAGGGTACCAGCGCCTACCTCATCTCCAGTGCCTATCGAGCTCTGAGGCGTAAGTTCGCCCGAGGCTTCCCGCGTTCGTGAGGAGCCAGTTGTCCATGCGCCGCATCCCGCGTGGCTTCTCGTGCGACACGAGCAGCTCTTCCATCAATCCCTGCAGCTCCTCTTTTGTGAGCATCACGTCGCGCACCCGCGACGCCACGATGTTCCCGGCGAAGAGCGTCAGCCTGGGTGACGTGTAGACGAACCGGGGCCGGCGGCCGACGGCGATCGCAATCCCCTCGACGAGCTCGCCATAAGTGACGGTGTCTGGGCCTGCCGCGTCGACGGTCACGTTGTCCGATTGCTCAGCAGCCCACGTCGCGATCTCCGCCACGTCCTCGATCGCGACGGGCTGCACCCGGTAGCCCCCATCTCCGGGAATGAGGAAGAAGGGCATTCGCCTGAGGAGCCACGCGATGTTGTTGACGAGGATGTCGCCAGTCCCGAACACAAGCGTGGGCCTCACGATCGCCCACTGCAGCCCCGACGAGCGAATGATCTCCTCCGTGCGCGCTTTGCCCGCGTAGTAGTCGAGGTGCGAATCGATCGCTGGGTTGCTCACCGAGATGTGCACGATCTTTCGCACGCCGGCCTCGGCGGCTGCGCCCGCCAGGATCCTCGTGTTGGCGATGGCGTCGCCAAAGCTCAATTTGCCGTGACGGAATCGCACCCAGTACGTGTTGTAGAGGACGTCCGCGCCGCGCAGGCTCTCGACGAGGGCGGCACGATCCGCGAACTGCAGTGGCGCCACGTCGACTTTGATCTCCTCGCTGCCCGGACGCCGTGGATGGTTGGTCAGCGTGCGCACGCGCCGCTCTTCCGAGAGCAGGCGCTGGGCGATCGCGCGACCCGTGAAGCTGAACGCCCCGGTGACCACGTCGAACCCAGGTTCCATCACGGGCTTGACCGCCTCGGACACGGTATCCGTCAAAAGGGAAACCTCGTGAGGTCGTAAGCGGGCGAGCCCGGCTTCACGTGCCCGGAGATCACGACTCGCGGCCGGTGCCGGATCGCCTCCGCAGGATCGACCTCGGGGCGCAGGCCGTTGAAGATCGGAAACCGCAGCGTTCCGTCTGGGGACCACTCCGAGTAGCGCACGCTCACCACCAGCTCCGGCCGCACCCAGTGGACGGGCCTGACCATGATCGGCGGAGGATCAAGAGGCGAATCCTCGGTGGACATCTGGGCGAGCGCCTCTTTGATGGTGCGCACGGCGACATCGTCGTAGCCGCCTCCGACTGTTCCGCAAGGCAGCAGCCGCTCATCCTCGTGGTACCCCACCACGAGCGCGTCGAAAGGCTTCTCGCCCATCCAGCCGATGACCACGAAGTCGTCGGACTTGACAGCCTTGACCTTGAGCCAGAACGGGCTGCGCTGGCCGGGTACGTACGGGCTCAGCTTGTGCTTCGCAACCACGCCCTCGAGCCCGCGCTCGAGGCAGGCCTCGAACAGCTCCACGCCGTCCTCGTCGATATGGTCCGGCACGAAGATGTGGCCACCCGCCTCAACCGACTTGCTCAGGCGTGCCCGCCGCCGAATGACCGGCTGCCGCACCAGAGGCTTCTCCTCGATGTACAGCGCGTCGAAAGCGAGATAGGCGGTGGGGATCTTGTCCTTGAGCGCAGCGCCACCGGCCAGCCGTTCGCGCAGTCGCGGGTAATCCGGCCGGCCTTCGTTGTCGGTCGCCACCAGCTCGCCGTCGATCACGCTGCCGGGCGGGACCCGCCGCGCGGCCGCCACCACCTCTGGAAGATCGGCGGTGATGTCGTGGAGACCGCGGTCCTGAAGGCGCACAGCCCCATCGACGTCTCGGAACAGGATGCAGCGCAGGCCGTCCCACTTCACCTCGAACAGGTAATCGGGCGAGCTGAACGGCGCCTCCGCAGAGGCGGCCTGCATCGGCCGCATCTCCCCGGGGAAGCTCTCGAGGTCGATCTGAAGCTGATCCGAATCCTGCACTCGGATTTCAGATTAGCCCGCGTTTACGACGCTTTGCGGCGAGCCTTCTCCGTCTTGGCCGGCGCGCGCTTGGTGGCGGCGCGCGCTTTCTTCGCCGCGTCGACCGAAGCGCGAAGGGCTTCCATGAGGTCCATGACCTTGGCGGTCTGCGGAACAGTCGGCGCCTCGATGACCTCGCCGTCGATCTTCGCCTGCACCACCTTCATGACCGCTTCTTTGTACTCGTCCTTGTAGCGGCTCGGGTCGAAGGTGTCGGCCAGGCTCTCGATCAGCGCCTTGGCCATCTCGAGCTCCTTGGGGTTGATCTTCACTTCGCCCTCGAGCCCTTTCAGGCCTTCGGACGAGCGGATCTCGTCGGGCCAGTTCAGCGTGTTCATCAAGATCCCGTGGCCGTTCGGGTGGAGCGCGGCCAGGTGCTCGCGGTCGCGCAGCGCGATCTTCGCGATCGCCATGCGGCCGGTTGCCTCGAGCGCCTTGCGCAGTAGCTGGTACGGCTTCTTGCCAAGCTCCTCGGGCTCCATGAAGTAGGCGTTCTTGAAGTAAAGGCCCGGCTCTATATCGTCTGTGGGGACGAACTCCTCGATGTCGATCGAGTGGGCTGTCGCAAGCGGGAGGTTGTCGAGGTCCTTCTCGTCGATGATCACGTAGCGATCCTTGCCGACCTCGTAGCCCTTGAGGATCTCTCCGTACTGGACCTCGTGGTCGCCCTCGGCGCACCATCGCTTGTAGGTGATGGGCGACTTATGGTCCGGGCAAAGCTGTCGAAACGAGACTTTGGAGGTCGACTCCGTCGCGTTGTAGAGGCGAATTGGAATCGAGACCATTCCAAACGACACGACGCCTTTCCACATCGATCTCGGCATGGCGACGCAGTTTACCTCCCTTTACGGTGCTTGGCTACCATTCGTGGCCATGATCACGCGCCGACGTCTCGGCGCTCCATGAGAAGTATCGACGCTGCGAAGCCTACGAGGATGATCGCGACCATGATCACGAGGCCCGAGCGATCGATCCCCGTCGAAAGCGGGGTCCCATACAGCTTGAAGGCGGAGAGATCCTGCACCCAGGTGGGCCACCTGAACAGCGGGCCCAGCTCCTCGACGAGATAGCTCGCAAACGCCAAGCCGCCGAGCACCCCGACGGCCGCTCGGGGATTCCAGGCCGCCAGCACCGCCCCCGTAGCCGCGAAAACCAGAGCGAAAGGGACGAGCAGCAGGGTCCCTTCGGCGAGCCGCTCGCGGTTCACCTCTAGGCCCTGGTACTGCCCGGTGAGCGCGACCGCGACAGCGCTGACGGCGGTCACGATGAGCGCCGCGAGGGTTAACGTGACCGCCCGCTCTAGGACGATCGAGGCGCGGGAACGTGGGGTGCTGAGGATCAACTCGAGCCGGCCGTCGGAGTCCTCGGCCGACCAGCGCGCGACCTGCGTGATGGCGAATGCCGCGAACAGCAGCTGCGCGAAGCTGAGCCAGATGTAACCGAGAAAGGTCGTGTACAGCTGACCGCCCGCCGCGCCGCCGAAGAACTGGGAGAGGGTGGGAATCGACATCAACGGCTGGATCACCGATTTGGTGAGATAGACGAATAGGACCCCGACCGCGGCCAGGCCCACTGCCCACGCGGCAAGGCCGGCCCTGCGCTCGTACAGGCCACGCACGACAGGAAGGCGCCAGAGAGGCGAGCGCGAAGGTTCGTAGGTGGCCGGGCTTTGGCGCGAAGGCCAGCGCACGAGCGGCTGTCCGAGGTCGCGCGACTCGAAGACCACCCCCGCCACCGCTGCCCCGACCATCGCGATTCCCAGCATGGTCAAAGTCGCGCGTCCGTCAAACGCGCCGCCCGGCGCCAGCGGTTGGTTCAGATCGTAGTAGTGAAATGGCGATATCCAGCGCCACGCCACGAGCCACGCAAACGTCTGGCTCAAACGGTCGACGAGGAAGAGAGCCAGCAGAACAACCCCGGCTGCGGCGGTCGCGACCCGCGCACCGACCAGCTGCCCGATCAAGAGCGTCAGCGAGTAGCAGCTGAGACCAAGCGCGGCCAGGGCGACGCATATCTCGACGACCGGGACTACGCTGATGGACTCGCGCCCGCCCGCCACGCCGGCGACGAGTCCGAGGCCGCCCGCGAGAGCCCCGACCAAGGCGGTCAATGCGTAAGCGATGACGCGCGATGCGAGCCACCGCGAACGGGTGAGACCGGTGGCCAGGACCGCCTCGACCAGGCCGCGCTCTTCGTCGCCTCGCGCGGCGCCGCTTCCCGACACGAGGGCCCAGACGGCGAACAGGATCGCCAGACCGCCGAACGACCGCCACTCGACATACCCGCCCACGGTGTCCAGGCCGGCCGGCGGAGGCAGGATGAACGTCAGCTGCGAGGCGAGCTGCGACATCGACTGGGCGAAGGCCGCCCTCGACGCCGCCGTGTGGCCGGCGATCTGATAGAACCCAACCGCCTGGATCAAGCTGGCTGCAAAGGTCAGGATCGAGAACCCGAGCACGCCCCACCGGCCGAGTCGAAGGCTCAGGCGAATCGCGGTCATTCCGGCAGGGCTTTCTGGTGGTCGCTCTCGGAGTAGTAGCTGAGGAAGATCTCCTCCAGGCTGGTCTCGCCGGCTGCGCGCAGCTCCTCCAACCGCGCGACCCTCACGAGCTTGCCGGCGCGCAGGATCCCAACCGTGTCGCACACATGCTCGACCTCGGAAAGGACATGCGAGGAGAGGAACACGGTGGCGCCGCCGCCGCGCGCCTCGCGCAGCAGCTCGTAGAACTCCTGCTGGTTCAGCGGATCGAGCCCATTGGTCGGCTCGTCGAGGATCAATAGGTCCGGCCGGTGCATGAAGGCGAGGAGGATGCCGAGCTTTCGCTTGTTGCCGCTCGAGTATTCCCTGAAATGCCGGTTGAGGTCGAGGTCGAACCGCTCGGCGATGCCGCGCACAACCTTCAGATCGACGCCCCCGCGCATTCCGCCGAGGTAGGAGACCACCTCCTTGCCTCGCAGGCTTCCAAACTGCGGTATGTCCCCCGGCAGGTATCCGACCCTGCGCTTGACCTCAACGTAATCCCGCTTGCAGTCGAGCCCGAAAACATAGGCTCCGCCGGCGGTCGGCTTGATCATCCCCATGAGCAGGCGGATCGTCGTCGTCTTGCCCGCGCCGTTGGGGCCCAGGTAACCGAAGACCTCCTGCGGGGTGACTTCGAGGTCGAGGTCGAAAAGGCCTCGCCCGACCCCATAGTCCTTGGAGAGTTTTGACGTCCGTATCGCCGGGACGGCCATTTCGCGCAGCATATAGGCGCCGTGCAGCTGGGCGACCTCGAAATTCACCTACTGATGTCGGGTCGCTGGAAAGCGGACGGCGGACTCATGTTCGGCGTGGTGCCCAAGGTGCTCTGGGAGCGGCAGAAGCCCGCGGACGCGAACAACATGATCGATTGCGCCTGCGTGTGCGTCATCGCCCGCATCAACGGCCGGGTGATCGTCTGCGAGACGGGCATCGGAACGAAGTTGAGCGAAAAGCGCGCTCAGCAAGTCGCGCTCCGCGAGCCGGAGGGACTGCTGCATTCACTCCAGCGGCTGGGCATCCGGCCCGACGAGGTCGACGCGGTGATCACGACGCACCTTCACTGGGATCACGCGGGCGGCCTGACGCGCCGCAATGAGCACGGCGGGCTTGAGCTGACCTTCAAGCGGGCGCGTCACTTCATCCAACGCACAGAATGGGATTTCGCAGTACGCCCTGATGTGCGGAGCAAGCCCGGGTACGTCCTCGACGACTTCACGCCGCTCGACGACGGCAACAAGCTGGTCGAATACCTCGACGGCGATGCTGAGGTGCTGCCGGGCGTGCACCTCCGCCATGTGGCAGGCCATACCCCGGGCAGCCAGGTGCTGATCCTGCGCTCCGGCGAGCTGGCCTGCGCCGTGACCGGCGACCTGGTGCCGCAGACCCCACACCTGAAGGTGGCGTGGAACATGTCGGCCGACCTGGAGCCGCTGCGCGTTTTCGAGCAGAAGGCGCGCCTTTTCGAGGAAGCGCAGAACCATCGGTGGCTGCTCGTGCTGAGCCATGAACCGGACCAGCCCGCAGGCTACCTGCACGACGACGGCCACTGGCAACCCGAGCCGCGCCTCACGTGAAATTCAACACAAAGGAAGGAAAGAAGCTCACCTACCGGAAGATGGGGACCGGCCCCGTGCTGGTCTGCCATCCCGGCGGCCCGGGCTTCTCCTCCTCTTACTTCGCAGACCTGGCCGGCCTCTGGGAGAAGTTCACCCTGGTGATGCTCAACCCGCGAGGCACCGGTGGCTCAGACCGGCCACCCGACTCGAGCGCGTACCAGATCGACGACTACGTGGCCGACCTCGAGGAGCTGCGCGGGCACCTCGGCTTGGAAAAGCTGCTGCTGCTCGGGCACTCTCACGGCGGAGTCGTCGCGCAAGCCTACGCGGCCGGGTATCCGGATCACGTCGAGCGCCTGGTGCTGGCCTCGAGCCTCGCGAGGTTCGGACCGGAACAAGAGGCGGCGATGCGCGCGGGGATGGACAGGCGATCGGGACAACCGTGGTACGCGGATGCCGCCGCAGCACTCGCTGAGGAGCAGGAGGTCACGTTTGCCGACGACCGGCAGCTGACAGACCTGTTCTTTCGAGAGGTACCTCTCTACTTCGCGCATTACGGCGCCGTGGAGGCGGGCTACGCCGACACGCTTCGCGCCGAAACCATCAACGCCGACGCGCTGAAGCTCTTCAACGAGAAGATCTTCAACACATTTGACCTTCGGGAGCGGCTCCCGAAAATCACAGCACCGACGCTTGTGATCACGGGCGACGACGACTTCATCTGCGGCCCCGTGTGCGCCGCGGAGATCAGCGCCGCCATCCCTCGATCGCGCCAGGTGCTCGTGGGCGACTCCGGGCACATGATCTTCGTCGAACAGCCGCAGGCGTTCCACGACGAGGTCGCGGATTTCCTGGAGCTCTGACGTCTGCGCCCAGCTCCTGGAGGGAACGTGGGGTGAGATTCACAACGAGCGGCGGTTCCTTCGCGGCGACGCCTTAACAAGCGGGGCTGTCAAGGCGTCCCGATCCCTTTAGCGTCGGCGCCGTGTTCGGGTCGGTCCAGTCCTGTCTTCTGGTCGCCGTCGACGTACACACCACCTAAGTTCAGGCGGACATCGCTTAAGGCGGCCACGCCGGACGCGGTGGTCGGGGAGGAGGCGGCCGAGCACCTTGGCGGCCTCCTCACGACCGAAGCCGCACTCGACCTACATAAAGAGGTAGTGGCGGCGCCTGGCAGCGTGTTGTCGCCAGTCTCGGCAAGTGCGCGCGTGCTCATCTGCGAGGGGCCCCGCCTGGTGCGCGAGACGGGCTCGCGGCGGTGGGCGGCATCCAAGAAGTCCTCGACGACCCCTGGCGACGTCCAAAAGCCTGGGATTGGCTCGAGCGCCGGGGCGGCGGCATCCTCTCCCGCCTATCTGACGGGCTGGCCTTGACGGCCGCCGAGATCGCCCGGAAACCGCCGCTTCCGGTTGCCGAGGTCCCCGGCCGGCTCACCGCTGTGGTGCAGGACGGCGCTGTGCGCCGTCACCACGACGGCTAAGTTCGGGCATTGCGCAACGGCAAAGAACGAGCGTAGGATTGCCCGCCCAGAACCCGCCCGGCGGATTAAAGCAGGCGGTTTGGGAATAAAGAGGTGCTGTGACAGAAGGCTTGATCATCGTCGAATCGCCGGCCAAGGCGAAGACTTTGAAGCGGTTCCTGGGTGACCGTTTCGACGTCCTCGCCTCGATGGGACACGTCCGCGACCTGCCTGGAAAGGAGCTCGCCGTGGACGTCGACGCCGGCTTCAAGCCGCACTACGAGGTGGTCGAAAGCCGCCGGAAGACGATCAACGAACTGCGGTCCGCGGTCAAGAAGGACGGGGGCGGGGTCATCCTGGCGTCCGACCCTGATCGCGAAGGCGAGGCGATCGCCTGGCATCTGTCCGAGGTCCTCAACCTTCGCTCGCCCAGGCGCATCGAGTTCCACGAGATCACAGCTGATGCGGTCCGGAGAGCGCTCGAGTCGCCTCGCGAGATCGACATGCGCCTGGTCAATGCGCAGCAGGCGCGACGTGTTGTCGACCGGCTGGTCGGCTACCGCCTGAGCCCGTTCCTCTGGTCCAAGGTTCAGAAGGGGATCGGCGCGGGTCGCGTCTCGTCGGTCGCGCTGCGCCTCGTGGTCGACCGCGAAGAGGAGATCCGCAAGTTCGTCCCGGTCGAGTCCTGGACGATCGACGCCGAGCTCTCCAAAAAGGCTGCCGACACGCACTTCCTCGCGCGGCTCAACCGGCAGCGTGGAGAAGCACCGGGCGATGCCGACGCCAAGCTCGAAGTCAAGACTGAGGCCGAGGCCCAGAAGATCCTGAGCAAGCTTGAGGGCGCGAGCTATCGCGTCATCGGCGTGGAGAAGAAGCGCCGGACCAAGAGTTCGAACGCGGCCTACATCACGTCCACGCTGCAGCAGGACGCCTCGAGCCGCCTGCGTTTTGCGCCGCGCCGCACGATGAGGATCGCGCAGAACCTCTACGAAGGAATCGAGCTGGGCGCCGAAGGTTCGACGGGCCTCATCACCTACATGAGAACGGACTCGGCGCGCATCTCGGCCGAGGCGGAGACTCGCGTCAACGCCTGGATCAAAGAGAAGCACGGGGTCAAGTACACCGGCACGGCCAGGGTGGTCAAGGCCAGCCCCGGTGCGCAAGACGCGCACGAGGCGATCCGGCCCACCGACGTGAACCGCACGCCCGATTCGATCAAGCAGTACCTGAGCGCGGACGAGTTCAAGCTCTACGACCTCATATGGAGACGCTTTGTCGCGAGCCGCATGGCGCCCGCCGTGTACGACCAGACGCAGGTCGAGATCGAGGGCGGCGAATACATCTTTCGCGCCAACGGGTCGGTCCTGGCCTTCGATGGCTTTTACAAGATCTGGCCGCGCGAGGAGAACGGTGAGGCCGACTTACCCGAGCTGGCGGAAAGTGAGGAGCTCGACTACCACGGGATCAAGCCGGAGCAGCACTTCAGCCAGCCGCCTCCTCGCTACTCGGAGGCGACGCTCATCCGCGAGCTCGAGCAGCGCGGCATCGGGCGCCCGTCCACGTACGCGCCCATCGTCGAGACGATCAAAGACCACGGCTATGTCGAGCTGAAGGAGCGCCGGCTCCACCCGACCCGAATCGGTGAGGCCGTGAACACGATCATGGTCGAGCATTTCAAGGTCATCTCGGACGACGACTACACCGCGAGCTTGGAGAAGCGTCTCGACGAGGTCGAAAAGGGCACCGAGGAATGGGTCCCTGTGGTGAGTGACTTCTACGGCCCGCTGCAACAGATGCTCACCGCCGCCGAAGAGGCGACGCCCGCCGACACCGACGAGGTCTGTCCGCTTTGCCACGAAGGACACCTCGTCCACAAGGCGAGCCGGTACGGACCTTTCATGGGCTGCTCGCGATACCCCAAGTGCAAGTTCCGCCGCGCCCTGACTCCGGAGGGCGAAGCGCCACAGCCGAAGCTGCTCGAGGAGAAGTGCCCGGACTGCGGCCGCCCTCTGCAGCTGCGGACCGGCAGGTACGGCGAGTTCACCGGCTGCTCGGGCTATCCCGAATGCAAGTACATCAAGCGCGACCCAGCGCAGAGCGAGGCCAAGCTCACGGGCGAGAAGTGCCCGCAATGTGGGGAGGGGCAGCTCGTGGAGAGGACCGGTCGGTTCGGTCCCTTCGTAGCCTGCAACCGCTACCCGGAGTGCAAGTACCGCGCCAACATCGGCAAGGACGGCAAACCGGGCCAGGGCCCGAAGCTCCTGGACGAGCCCTGTCCGATCTGCGGCAAGCCGCTGGTCGAGCGCCGCGGCCGGTACGGGATGTTCAAGTCGTGCTCGGATTACCCGGCGTGCCCGGGCCCGAAGGGCATAAAGAAAGAAGCCTCGTAAGCCTCCCGGCCTTAGAGTTGGGCTTCATGCGCCGCGGCGCCGTCGGTGTGTCGATAGTTCTGCTGGTGCTCTCGTGCGGGGGAGGGTCCAGCGCGTCTGGATCGCCCAACCCGTTCGCCTCGCCCTCCGCCGTGCCGACGGCGACAGCGTCGAGCACGCCCAGCGCGTCACCCAGCGCCGGACCGCTCACCGGCACGTACGGCTTGATCATCTCCGCGGGCATGCTGGAGCTCGTCAAGCCGGACGCCACCGTGGCGGCCACGATCGCCATGGCGCCCTCCTCGGTCCAGTTCTGCTCGTCGGCGCATGACGGCGCGCTCCAGCCACCTGCCGTGTCCGCCACCGCCGACGAGGTGTATTTCCGAGACGGCGACACCAAGATTCGCGAGGTCGTTCCGCCGGGGAGCGCGGCGGATGTCACCACCGTGCCCGGCGGCCCGACCACCGTGAGCTTCTTCTCCGTCAGCCCCGACGACCTGAGAATCGCCGTCCTGGTGGAAGACCTCTCGGCAGCGACTTCCATCGGCCTCCGCCTGTACGTCGAGGACCTGCGCGGCGGCGGCCACCATTCCGACATCTACACCGCGACGACCCCGAAGGGTCAAAGTGGGTCGACCCTCTGGCCGATGGGATGGCACCAGGGCAACCTTGTGCTGGCGGTGGCGCCGGCCTGCACGTTCGAGCCGGCCGGCCTGACACCCACCGAGTGGCACGTCGCGAACGCCTCGAACGCGTCGAGGATCGCCACGATTCGCGCGAACAACTGCACCCTCAGCTACTGGCCGTCGCCGGCCGGTGTGGGGTGCACGGATAGCAATGGTGTTACCACGCTCTTCGATTGGACCGCGAAGGTCTTGTCCGTGACCGGGCCTGGCGCCACGGGAAGCGGCTATACGCAGAGCAGCCTTTCGCCCGCCGGCAACAGCATCATGTTCGCCACGGGGGCGGGGATCGGTGCGCCTTCGCCGGCCACCGGAATCGTCCAGCTGGGACCGGGGCCTTACGCCACGGTCCCCGGGCACGCGGCGTGCACCTGGATCGATGAGGACCACCTGCTCGCGCCGGACGCCGTGATCCAGTTCCCGGCGGAGACACCCGGCAACCTCAAGGTGACGGCCACCGTGGCGCCCCTCGCCGCCAACACCAGCGGCATCTGCGCCGGCCGGTTCCCAGGCGGCCTCTGATTGCCGATTTCCGAAGCTGGGTATACTCCGGAAGCCAGTCCTAACCGACTGAGTTAGCACGCCCGGGGCAATGCCCCTGTCCTTCACGCGAAGGCTTGAACCGGGCGGAAGATCAACAGGGAGGCAATCGAACGTGGCTCAAGTGACCTTGAAGCAGCTGCTGGAGGCGGGAGTCCATTTCGGGCACCAGACCAGCCGCTGGAATCCGAAGATGAAGACCTACATCTTCACGGCGCGCAACGGCATTCACATCATCGATCTGCAGAAGACCGTGAGGCTCCTCGATGAAGCCTGGGACTTCACCCGCAGCGTGGCAGCGAGCGGACGGCCGGTGCTCTTCGTCGGCACGAAGAAGCAGGCGCAGGAAACCATCCAGACGGAAGCCGCGCGCTGCGGCATGTATTTCGTGAACCGGCGTTGGATGGGCGGCATGCTCACCAACTTCAGCACCGTCAAAAAGCGCATCGAGCGCCTCCAGGAGCTGCGCAAGATGCAGCAGGAAGGCCAGTTCGAATCGATGTCCAAGAAGGAGGCCAAGCGCCTCACGGACGAGCTCGACCGGCTGATGTTCCACTTCGATGGCATCGCCGACATGAAGCGGCTGCCCGGCGCCCTTTACGTCGTCGACCCGCGCAAGGAGCACATCGCGGTCACCGAGGCGAACCGTCTCAAGATCCCGGTCGTTGCGATCACCGACTCCAACTGCGACCCCGACCTCATCACCTACGTCATCCCCGGCAACGACGACGCGATCCGCGCCGTCAAGCTGCTCACCGGGAAGATCGCCGACGCTTGCCAGGAGGGCCGCCAGGAAGCCCAGGCGCGAGGCGAGATCCTGCCCGAGGTCGAAGAGCGCGAGTTCCTCGAGACGCCTCGCTACGAGGAGATCGAGGAGTACCTCGAGGACGAGGAAGACTACCTGCCGACAGTCTCCGAGGAGGAGTTCATCGGGCGGACCGCGGACGAAGAGGAGGCGCGTTAGTTGGCTGACATTCCAATGGAGCTGATCAAACAGCTCAGAGAGATGTCGGGCGCCGGCATGATGGACTGCAAGAACGCGCTGGTGGAGGCCGAAGGCGACCTCCCGAAGGCGTTCACCATCCTCCGCGAGAAGGGCATCGCCAAGGCGGGCAAGCGAGCCGGGCGGGCGACCGGGCAGGGCGTCGTCGAGGCGTACCTGCACAACACCGGCGAAGGGTTTCCCCCGCAGGTCGGAGTGCTCGTCGAAGTGAACTGCGAAACCGACTTCGTCGCGAAGGGCACCGACTTCCGCAAGCTCGCCAAGGAGATCGCGCTGCAGATTGCCGGCTACGAGCCGCGCTGGGTTTCGCGCGAGGACGTGCCCGACGACATCCTCGTGTCCGAGAAGAACGTCTTCGAAGCCAAGGCGCTGCAGGACGGCAAACCCGAGCAGATCATCCCGAAGATCGTGGAGAGCCAGGTCGAGAATTTCCTGAAGCAGAACTGCCTGCTCGAGCAGCCATACTTCCGCGAGCCGAGCCTCACGGTGCAGCAGTACATCGCCGAGCACATCTCGAAGCTCCAGGAAAACATCACGGTCCGGCGCTTCGCGCGCTATAACATCAGGGAGTCCTGAGTCAAACTGTTCGGGCACGCCCGGGGGCTGTAGCACGCAAATGATCGAAGAGGTTGGGGACCGCTCGCCCAAGTACAACCGCATCCTGCTCAAGCTGAGCGGTGAGGCCCTAGGCGGAGCTCGTGACTACGGCATCGACCTCCAGGTCGTGCAGACCATCGCGAACCAGGTCAAGCGAGTGCACGAGATGGGCGTGCAGATCGCGCTCGTGGTCGGCGGTGGCAACATCTTTCGAGGCCTTGCCGCCAGCGAGCTCGGCTTTGACCGGGCGACCGGTGACTACATGGGCATGCTGGCGACCGTGATCAACGCGCTAGCTCTGCAGGACGCGCTCGAGAGGATCGGGATTCCGGCACGCACGATGACCGCCATCCAGATGCCGCAGGTGGCCGAACCGTACATCCGGCGGCGCGCCGTACGCCATCTCGAGAAGGGTCGCGTGGTGATTCTCGCCGCGGGTACCGGCAATCCATACTTCACGACCGACACGACCGCCGCACTGCGCGCAGTGGAGATCGAAGCCGACGTGATCCTCAAGGCGACGAAGGTGGATGGCGTCTACACAGCAGACCCGAAGCTCGACCCGACCGCCGTCAAGTTCGAGCACCTGGGCTACATGGAGGTGCTCAACCGGGGGATCGAGGTGATGGACAACACCGCCCTCACGCTCTGCATGGACAACGCCGTGCCGATCGTGGTGTTCAACTTGCTGGAGCCGGGCAACATCGAGCGCGTGGTGCTGGGCGAGAAGATCGGGACCTTGGTGGGAGCCGGGGCACCCTCGTGATCGACCCCGTTCTTCGAGACGCCGAGACCAAGATGTCGAAGTCGGTCGAGCACTTCAACACCGAGCTCACCACGATTCGCACCGGCCGCGCCAACCCGGCGCTGATCGACCGTGTGATGGTGCCCTATTACGGGACGCCGACGCCCCTCAACCAGCTCGCGCAGATCAGCGCGCCGGAGGCCAGGCTGCTGGTCGTGCAGGTCTACGACAAGAGCCAGATCGGAGCCATCGAGAAGGCTTTGCGCTCGGGCGACCAGGGTCTGAATCCGGCAAGCGACGGGCAGGTCATCCGGGTGCCGATCCCACCGCTCACGGAGGAGCGCCGGCGCGAGTACGTGAAGCTGGTGCGCGGCAAGGCCGAGGAAGCACGCGTGGCGATCCGCAACGTGCGCCGCGACGAGGTGCACCGCATCGACCAGATGCAGAAGCAGGGCGAGGTCGCCGAAGACGACGCCAAACGAGGCACTGCGCGCTTACAAAAGATCACCGAATCCCAAATCGAAAGGGTCGATGCCCTGGCCGGCCGCAAAGAAACTGAGGTCATGGAAGTGTGATTCCCCCCTCTCCCCCTAGGGGAGAGGGTCGCGGAAAGGGGCGAGGGCGAAGCTCACTCGGTACGCTGTGCGCACCTTGGACCCCCAGGTTCCCCGCCACATCGGGATCATCATGGACGGCAACGGCCGCTGGGCCCGCCGGCGCGGCCACCCCGCAAGCTTCGGCCACCGCGCCGGGGTGCGAGCCATCAAGCGCGTGCTCGACGCGTGCGAGAAGCTCGGCGTAAAGGTGCTCTCGATCTACGCGTTCTCGACGGAGAACTGGTCGCGCCCCCGCGTCGAGGTGCGTGCCCTCATGCGCCTGTTCCACGAGACGATGTTGCGCGAGATCGACGAGATGCATCGACGGGGCGTTCGCATCGTGTTCAGCGGCCGGCGCGAAGACCTCTCGCCTCGCATGCGCGAACGCATTGATGAAGCGGTCAGACGGACATCTGCCAACACCAACGGCGTGCTCAACGTGTGCCTCAACTACGGCGGCCGGGCAGAGATCACCGACGCCGTGAAAAAGCTCATCGCCGAAGGCGTCGCGCCCGACCGGATCGATGAGGCGGCGATCGCCGCCCGCCTCTACAACCCAGACCTTCCGGACCCCGACTTGATCATCCGCACCGCAGGCGAGAGCCGAGTGAGCAACTTCCTCTTGTGGCAGTCGGCCTACTCGGAAATGCTCGTCACGGAAACCCTGTGGCCGGATTTCGACGAGGCGGACCTCAAGGCTGCGCTGGCGGACTACGCGTCGCGAGTAAGGCGGTTCGGGGGCCGTCCCGAGGACGAGCTCGAGGCCAAGGCCAACTGAGTTGACCACTCAGAACGTCTTGCTCACCCGTTGGAAGCCGAGCTCGCTCATGGTCCGGATCCTCAGCGCATTCGTGATCCTGGCGCTCGTCATCGGCCTCGCGCTGGCGCGACCGTGGGGCGCGTACGTCCTCGTCTTGATTCTGGCCGGGCTCGCGCTTTGGGAATTCATCGGCCTGTCCGAGGGTATGGGCTCGCGCGCCCCGTCGTGGTTGCTGTTTCCGCTTGGCGTCTTCTTCGCCTACAGCGGCACCCTGCTCAAGAGCATCGACGTCAACGCGGTGCTTGCGCTCGCGCTGGTCGGCGGCCTCGCCGCATTTCTCTTTGTTCCCGGCCGCCGCCAGGGGCTCGGTCGGTGGGCGATGGGCATGGCGGGGGCGCTGTACATCGGCATGCCCTTCAACTACTACCTGCTGCTCTACAGCTCGAAGCCCAACGGACTCGAGTGGGCGTTGTTCACGATCTTCGCCGTCGTCGCGTGCGATGCGGCGGCGCTCCTGGTCGGGAGCCGTATCGGCCGCCATCCGTTTTTCAGGACGATCAGCCCGCACAAGACCGTGGAGGGCGCGATCGCCGGAGTGTTGGGCGCGGTGTTGGTGATGCTGCTCGGTGTTTCAGGCGTCATGGGATTCTCGCCTCTGCACGCCATCGCGCTCGGTCTGCTCGTCGGAGTGAGCTCCCAGCTCGGTGACCTCGTCGAATCGCAGATGAAGCGGATCGCCGAGGTGAAGGACTCGTCCCACCTCATCCCGGGGCATGGGGGAGTGCTCGACCGCCTGGACTCGATCCTGTTTCCCCCGATCCTCGTTTTCTTCTACGTGACGATGTTCCACATCCTTTGATGAGCAGGCCAATCAACGTCGTGGTGCTCGGCGCGACCGGCTCGGTGGGTCAGCAGACGCTCGATGTGATCGATCGCAACCCAGACCGCTTCCACCTGTTCGGTTTGACCGAAGGCGTTCGGTCGACGAAGCGCACCGCCAGCTACGTCGTACGGGGGCACGCAGGCGACACGGATTTCGACGCCCGCGTGGAGGCCATGGTCACCGATCCAAGGTGTGACCTTGTCGTCGTCGCGATCCCGAGCGCCCGCGCGCTGCCGCCCACCCTGGCCGCCCTCCACGCCGGCAAGGAGATCGCACTGGCGACCAAAGAGGTTCTCGTGATGGCGGGCGACCTGGTGATGCGGGCCGCCGGCCCAAAGGGGATCCGGCCGGTGGACTCCGAGCACAGCGCCATCTGGCAATGCCTGTGGGGCGAAGACCGCAAGAACGTGCGGCGGTTGGTCCTCACCGCGAGTGGAGGCCCGTTCTGGGCGCACCCGGAGCTCGACCTCGATCAGGTCACCGTCGAGCAGGCGCTCAACCATCCGCGCTGGTCGATGGGCCCCAAGATCACGGTTGATTCGGCAACGCTCATGAACAAGGGCCTCGAGGTGATCGAGGCGCACCACCTGTTTGCGGTGGAGCTCGATGCGATCAGCGTCGTGATCCACCCTCAAAGCGTCGTCCACTCGCTCGTGGAGTTCGTCGACGGCTCGCTCAAAGCGCAGCTTGGGCGGCCCGACATGCGCCTGCCGATCGCCGTCGCCCTCAGCTACCCGGACCGGCTACCCGGCGCGGTGCGCCCGACTCCAATCGAGGAGCTGAGCGGCCTCGAGTTCCACGCCCTGGACGAGAAGCGGTTCCCGAGCGTCCGCCTGGCCCGGCAGGCCGCCACCGAAGGCGGGGGGCGCCCTGCCGTCCTCAACGCGGCCAACGAGGAGGCCGTGAGCGCCTTCCTGGCTGGGGAGATCCCCTTCAGCGGCATCGTGCGCGCCGTGGAGCGGGCCCTTTCGGCTTTTCCGGGCGGCGGTGACAGCCTGCAAGACATCCTCGAAGCCGACCGTTGGGCCAGGGAGTACGTCAAAGAGAAGTCCGGTAAATTGAGGGCGAAATGAACCAGCTGGCCGCTGCCCTGCTTTACGTGGTCGGGATCGGGGGCATGTTCCTGCTCCTGATCGCGCCCCACGAGGGGGGCCACTTCCTGTTCGCCAAGCTCTTCAAGGTGCGCGTGATCGAGTTCTCGGTCGGGGCCGGCACCAAGCTGTGGTCGACCACCAGGGGCGGGACGCTGTACGCCCTCAGGGCCTTCCCGATCCTCGGCTACGTGAGGATGGGCGGAATGGAGCTGGACGACCTGGAGGCCGCCAACGGCTTCCACACCAAGGCCGCCTGGCAGCGGATCGTCATCCTGGCCGGCGGGCCCGCTGCGAACTTCCTGGTCGCGATGCTCCTCATCACAGCCTTCGGGTTGACCCAGCTCAACACCGACCCCGGCAAGATCTTCAGCGTCGCCCCGGGCTCGCCCGCCGCGGCGGCCGGCCTTCAGGTCGGCGACAGCATCCGGGCTGTCAACGGTCAACCTTTCACGACTCCTGGCCTGGTCGGCCAGCAGGAGTCGAACGCCCCGGGCGCACCGATCACGCTCTCGGGGGTCCACGCCAACGGCCAGCCGTTCACCTACTCGGTCACGCCGAAATGTGACGCCCAGGGAACGAGCTGCCTCATCGGGATCGGCATACCGAGGCAGCTCGCGACCGTCCAGTCGGCGGTCGTCAACGGCGTGGAATTCCCGTTCAGCGCCGTGAGCGGGATCGTCCAGGGCCTGTGGTCGCTGATCAGCGGCCAGGTGCCGGGGGGCCTGCTGGGGCCACAGGGCCTGACCGGTCCGATCGGGATCGCGGACACCGCGGCGCAGGCGGTGAGCGCCGGCCCGCCCACGTACATCCTGCTGGTGGCGCTGCTCTCGGTTGCCCTCGGGTTCACCAACCTCCTGCCCCTGTTGGCCCTCGACGGCGGCCGCATCGTCGTGGTGCTCATCGAAGCCCTGCGGAGGCGGCCGTTTGACAGGAGGGCCGAGCTGAACCTTCAGAGAATCGGGCTCGTCGCGCTGTTGGGGATGGCCGCGGTGATCACATTCCTTGACATCCAGCGCATCGCGACGGGGCAGTTCCCCGGCCTTCACTGATGATGGTCACACGCCGCAAGTCGATCCCGGTGAACGTGGGTGGCGTGGTCATCGGCGGCGCCGCGCCGATCGCCGTGCAGACCATGACCAAGACGGACACGCGCGACGTGAAGGCGACGCTGCGCCAGATCCATGAGCTCAAGGACGCCGGGTGCGAGATCGTCCGGCCGGCGGTTCCCGACCACGAGGCGGCCGAGGCCCTCAAGGACATCGTCAAGGGCTCGCCCCTTCCCGTGATCGCCGACATCCACTACGACCACACGCTCGCGCTGATGGCGATCGAGGCGGGTGTCGCCTGCCTGCGCCTCAATCCCGGCAACATCCCCGACCGCGAAAAGGTCACCAAGGTGGTCAATGCGGCCAAGGAACGGCAGATCCCTTTTCGGATCGGAGTCAACGCCGGTTCGCTGCCCGAAGAGGTGCACAAGAGCATGCGCGAGGAGCACGCCATCGACCGCGACAACCGCGAGCAGACCGCGGATCGCATGGTCGAGGTGGCGCTCGGCCACTGCAAGATCCTCGAAGACCTCGACTACGGGCCGGGGTTCATCAAGGTCTCGCTGAAATCGACCGACGTGTGGACGAACATCTTGGCCAACCGCAAGTTCGCGGCCGCCCGTGCGTATCCGATCCACCTCGGAGTCACGGAGTCCGGCCCGGTCGAGGCGGGCAGCATTCGCAGCGCCGTGGGCATGGGCATCCTGCTCTCCGAGGGCATCGGAGACACGATCCGCGTCTCGCTGGCGACCTCCGATCCGCGCGAAGAGATTCGCGTGGCTCATGAGATCCTGAAGACGCTGGCTTTCCGCAACGAGAGCGCGACCTTGGTCGCGTGCCCGACCTGCGGCCGCCTCGAGTACGACATGGTGCCCACGGTCAAGGCGGTCGAGGCGCACATCGCCAGGCTCAAGGTGCCGATCACGATCGCGGTCATGGGCTGTGTAGTGAACGGCCCGGCCGAGGCTCGCCACGCAGACATAGGCGTCACGGGCGGACGCGGCAAGGGCGTGATTTTCAAGAAAGGTAAGCTTTACCGCACCGTGCCTCAGGAAGAGCTTCTCGCCGTGCTGCTCGCCGAGATCGACGCGCTCGCGGCCGAGCCCCAGCTCCCGCGCTAGCCCGCGGAAATCCGCGGGCGTTTGACGAGTTCGTGATCCAACTCATCAAAATTTGGGAGCTACTCGCATGAACGAGGAATCAGAGGAACAGCAGGATTTCGTCAAGGACATCACCAAGATGTCCGTCGATTTCGACCGGTGGTACACCGACGTCGTCCGCAAAGCCGAGATGGCGGACTGGTCCGGGGTGCGCGGCATGATGGTCGTCCGTCCGTATGGCTGGGCGATGTGGGAGAACATCACGCGCGCCTTCGACGACATGATCAAAGAGAGCGGCCACGAGAACTGGGCGTTCCCTCTCCTCATCCCCCAGGACCTGCTCGTCAAAGAGGCCGCCCACATCGAAGGCTTCGGGCCCGAGGTGGCATGGGTGACGAAGGCGGGCGCCGCGATGGAGGAGCTCGAGGAGCCTTTGGCCGTGCGGCCCACCTCGGAGACCATCATCGGGCACCTGATCCGCCGCTACATCCAGAGTCATCGCGACCTGCCCAAGCTCACGAACCAGTGGAACAGCGTCGTGCGGTGGGAGATGCGCTCCCGCCTCTTTTTGCGCTCGCGTGAATTCTGGTGGCAGGAGGGACACACGTTTCACGCTTCGGCCCAAGAGGCGATCGAGGAGGCCGAGCTGATTCTCGGCTACTACCGCTCGATCGCTGAGGACTGGCTCGCGGTCCCCGTGTTCAGCGGAAAGAAGTCACCCGCCGAGACTTTTCCCGGGGCGGAGCACACGCTCACGCTCGAGGGGCTCATGCGCGACGGCATGGCGCTGCAGATGGGCACGTCCCACTACTTCGGCCAGAACTTCGCCCGCGCGTACGACATCTCGTTCTCGAACAAGGACAACGAGAAGGAGCTCTGCTATTCGACCTCGTGGGGCATCAGCACGCGCCTGGTCGGGGCTCTGGTCATGGCGCATGGCGACGACTCGGGCCTGGTCGTCCCTCCTCGCGTCGCACCCATCCAGGTCGTCATCGTGCCCATCTTTCGCGACGCCGAGGGCCGCGCCAAGGTGGAGGCGTTCATTGGCAGCTGGGCTGCTGAGCTGAAGGCCGCCGGCATCCGGCACCGCGTCGACTGGCGTGATGAGCGGCCTGGCGACAAGTACGCGCACTGGGAGCTGAAGGGCGTTCCCCTCCGCCTCAACGTGGGCGCGCGAGACGCCGACGCCGGGCAGGTGGAGATGGTCGACCGCCTCTCCCGCCAGCGGGTGAGCGTTCCGGTGTCAGGGATTGCGGCTCGCCTGAAGGATGAGCTGGACGAGTTTCAGAAAAAGCTGTTCGACCGCGCGCACGAGTTCCGCAAGCAGAACACCTATGAGCTGTCGACCCTCGAGGAGGTGGTGACGCACTTTCGCGAGCGCGGCGGATTCGTATGGGTGCCCTGGTCGGGCGACGCCGAATGCGAAGACCGGGTCAAGGCGGAGGCGGGCGGGGTGACCATCCGCACCCTGGACGCGGAGGAAAAGCCTTCGGGCAAATGCTTCGTGTGCGGCAAGCCGGCCCAACACCGAGTCTCGCTGGCGAAGGCTTACTGAGTCGGGTTCTCGAACACTCCCACCACGGGGGCGTCGGCGTACATCGACTTCTGCGCCACCAGCTGGAACGTGCCGTTGCTGACCGCGTCGAGCACAGCCTCCGCCACCTCCGGGTGGAAATGCGTCCCCGCGCCCGTGCGCACCTGGTCGACCGCGATCTGCAGCGACATGCCCCTCCGGTAGGGACGGTCCGAGGTCATCGCATCGATCGCGTCGGCGGCGCTGACGATCCACGAGAACATCGGCAGCTTGTCCGCCTTCAGCCGGTCGGGATAGCCCTTGCCGTCGTACCGCTCGTGGTGCGAGCGCACGATCACTAGCTCGTCGGTGAGCATCTTCAACCCACTCAGAATGTTGAAGCCGACCACCGGGTGCTCCTTCATCTTGGCGAATTCGGCGTCGGTGAGCTTGCCGGCCTTCTGGAGAACCGCGTCCGGCACGCCGATCTTTCCGATGTCGTGCAGGCGCCCGCCCCGCTCGAGTCTCGACCACGCGCCCGGATCCTTGGGTGCGTATTTCATCTGCCGCGCGATCATCAGGGAGTACTGCGTCACGCGCTCGGAGTGGCCGCGCGTGTAGGGGTCGCGGGCGTCGACGGCGTTGGCCAGCGCCTCGAGCGAGGCGATGATGACCTCTTCCCGGTCTTTGAAGAGCCGGGCGTTGTCGATCGCGACCGCCGCCTGCGCCGCCAGCTCGGTGACCAGCTTGCGGTGGTCGTCCGTGAAGACGTGGCCGACCTGGTAGTTGGCGAGGAAAAGGACGCCCTGTGGCTTTCCGCGCAATGTGATCGGCACGCAGAGCACCGCTCTGGGGTTCAGCGGGCTGTCCCCGCCCGAGTCGTGCCCCATCGCCTGCATCACCGGGGTGGCGGTGCTCATCACGTCGCGGCAGATGTCACCGCCCAGGCCGAGGGCGAGGCGCTCGGCGGTGGTGAAATCGGTGCCAAAACCACCCTTGAGGACTAGCTTGCCCGATTCCTCGAGGGCGAGACAGCCGATCTGTGCCGACGAAGCATTCGCGGCTCCGGCCACCACCTGCTGCAGGACCTGGTTCAAGTCGAGGGTTGAAGTGGCAGCCTGCAGCGCCTCCTGCAGGTTCTTGAGC
>DATMKM010000028.1:0-2103 GCA_035571315.1 Candidatus Acidiferrum sp. | reverse complement strand
CCGATCGAATCGGGGCCTCGCCTGGTCGGCGTGCTCAACGTGCAGAGCACCGAGAAGCGGGATTTCAACTCGTCGGACATCGATTTCCTCCGCGCCATCGCCGGGCAGGTGGCCGGCATCCTGGAGCGCAGCGAGCTGCAGCGCCGGACCGAGGTGCAGCTTGCCGAGATCCAGCTCTCGCATGACATCCACGAACGATTCACCAAGCTCTCCCTGGAAGGGGCGGGAATCGGCCCGATCCTCGAGGTCGTGGGCTCGCTTGCCGGTGGCCACGCCGGGTTGTACTCCGGGGATGGCTACCGCATCCGCGGTGCTGGGGAGGCTGCCGACAGCATGCCACCGCGCATTCACGTTCCGAGCCCGCTCGGGCAGGCTGGTGCCCGCGAGGTGCGGATCAATGTCGGCCGCCCCGCGCGCGCGCTCGACGTGGTGCCGGTGCGCGCCGGGTCCGAGGTGCTCGGCATGCTGGCCGTCACCGTCGACGAGAAGACCGTCGATTCGGCCGGCCGGCGCAGGGCGCTGGAGCATGGGTCGACGGTGCTCGCGCTGGAGCTGTCGAAAGATCGCGCCGCGGCCGAAGTCGAGCGCCGGCTGCGCGGAGACCTGGTCGAGGAGGTGCTCGCCGGCGCGCTCGAGGCCGACGAGGCGGAACGGGTCGCGCGCCAGGCGGAACGGCTTGGTCACCGCCTTCCGCAGCGCGCCTGGGTGATCGTGCTGGAACCGGATGATGATGAGACCGAAGCGGCCCTGGGTGCGCGAGGCGAGATCGACCGTCTGGACGCCGCCCTCAGCGGATTGATCCGTTCGCGCATGCCAGGGACGCTCACCATCGTGCGCTCGGCGTCGGCCGTCTTCCTGGTCCCCGACGAGGTGGCCGCGGACCTGGCCACGGTCGAGAAGCTTGCCGGCCAGGTGCTCGCGGCGGCAGCGCCGGTGATGAAGCCGGGCACGGCATCCGTCGGAATCGGCAACCTGGCCAACGGCGTGAGCGAGCTGGCCCGATCCCACGTGGAAGCCCGGCAGGCGCTGCGGTTGACGCGCCGCGCCGGGGGCCGCGGGCGCGTCGCTTCGTATCGCTCTCTCGGCGCTTTCCGGTTGCTGCTCGAGGTCCAGAGCCCGGACGCGCTGCGCCGTTTCGTCAACGAGCTTCTCGGCACGCTGCTCGAGTACGCGCAGTCGAGGGACACGCCCTTGCTCGAGACGCTCGAGGCGCTGGCGGCTGCCCGCTGGGTCCGGAGGGCGGCCGCGCGCCAGCTCGGCATCCATATCAACTCGATGTCCTACCGCGTGGATCGAATCCAGACCCTCACCGGCTTGCAGCTGGACGAGCCGGAAACGCGAGTCGCAATCTCAATCGCCCTGCGCGCCCGCGCGATGCTGGGTATGTAGCGCGGGTCTAGGGCACGGGGCTGGTCAGGATCGGCGTAGCGGTCTCTCGCCGAACGGAGCGTTCGGGGCCGGTCACCACCGACAGGATGATCACGGCAACGAGCGCCGTATCGAGGCCGCTCATCCCGAAGCCTTGTCCGGCTAGGCGCGAGGCGTTCCACTCCAGGACGGGCAGCACGACGGTGATTATCGCCACCAGAATTGCGCCGATGAAGATGCAAAAAAGAAGGCCCCGGGATTTCCCCGAGGCCTTCTTCATGGAGAGTGATCGTTTGGTTAGACGTCGCTGTAGAGCATGAACTCCCAGGGGTGCGGCCGGAGCGCCACGGCGTCGACCTCTTTCTTGCGCTTGTAGTCGATCCATGTGTCGATCACGTCCTTCGTGAAGACCCCGCCCTCCAGGAGGAACGCGTGGTCCTTTTCCAGGGCGTCGAGGGATTCCGCGAGCGAGCCCGGCACCGACTTTATCTTCGCCTTCTCCTCGCCCTCGAGCTCGTAGATGTCCTTGTCGACCGGCTCCGGAGGCAGGATCTTGTGCTTGATGCCGTCGAGCCCCGCCATGAGGCAGGCGGAGAACGCCAGATAGGGGTTTGCCGCCGGGTCGGGCGAACGGAACTCAACCCGCTTCGACTTCGGGTCGGTCGAATACATCGGGATGCGCACGCAGGCCGAGCGGTTCCGCTTGGAGTAGACGAGGTTGATCGGGGCCTCGTA
>DATMKM010000027.1:0-36366 GCA_035571315.1 Candidatus Acidiferrum sp. | reverse complement strand
TTCCGAGAGATCGACTACGTCTGTGAGGCGAGTGCCGCCACGAAACGGTCGGCACGCGGAGATCCGAATCCTGTGGTCATGTCGTAGCCGGGTGTCGCGAAGTACGGCGGCACGCCCGGTCCCGCCGGCGGCCACGCGTTGTTGTCGATGGTGATCGTGGTCCCATCAGGACCCGTGAAGGTCTGAGGGACGATGTCGCGGAATATGCTCGTGGCGTTGCCGTCAAAGCTCGAGTCGGGTGCGCCCGCTTCAGCGTCACCAAGCGAGTAGATGCGCGGGCCGAGGTCGCCCAACGGAGCCTTGTGCTTGCTCGCCCGCAACTGGTTGGCCAGCGCAATGACGCCGGCCATCTGGGGACTCGCGGCGCTCGTCCCGCCGAACGGGAACCAGCCGGTCCCGTTGAAAGCCGGAAAAGCAGTGATGTAGACCAGCACGCCGCCGTTCACGGCCGCGTTCCACGACAGGTCCGGAATCGAGCGCATGCCGTGGTTGACGGCGGCCTGCGCGCTCTGCCAGGTCGGCGCACTGAAGAAGCTGCTCACGCCTCCCCCTGTGACGCAGTTGCCGCCGCCGAAGATGTTGCACTCTGTCCAGAGCGGCTCTGTGTTGGTCTTGCTGGATGCGAAGGCGATGGGGTCGGTGCTGGTCGGGGCGAGCTTCCAGCCCAGCATGAGCTGGGTCCCGCCGACTGCTGTAACGAGCGGGCTCACGGCCGGGAACCCGACGACGCTGTATGAGTAGACGCCCGTGAACTTGTGGTTCTTGTCAGATCCGCCATTGCCCTGGTCACCCGAGGAGGCCAGGAACGAGTCGCCTTTGTTGATTCCGTTCTGATAGGTCTGACCGAACGCCTGCATCTGCGTGAGCGCGGCGCCTCCAAAAGTCTGCTCGGCAAGTCCGAAGCTCTGTGAGAAGACTGTGCCGGCGGGATACTGGTCAATCGCCATCTGGATTCCCTTGAACATGTTGGGAAGGCCGGGCACGCCGAGCGTCTCGGCCGGCGGCGTCGCGAGGAGGACGATGTGCGCCAGCGGCGCCATGGCGTACGCCCACTCGATATCGAGCGTGGCCTCACCCGACCAGCCGGCAGCCGCGCAGGGGCCTGAAACGCCGCGCGACTTGGTGCAGGTGTAGTTCGCAGTTGGGTTACCCAGCGGATAGACCTCATCGAAGTTCGGGTTCGGCAGCTGCCGGAAGAACGTGTCGTGGAAGAACTGGAGGTCATTGGCCGCGGTCGGGCTGCCGTAGGAGTCGACCAGGACGATGGTCTGGCCCTGTCCCATCAACCCTTCGGCGTGCAGCTTGTCCACGCCGTAAGCGGACGCGATCTGGTCGGGCGTGTAGCAGTGGAACTCGCCGAACGTGACCACCGGCGCCGGCGTGGTGCACGCCGGATCTGGCAGGCTGTCCTTGGGCGAGTGAGGCGCAACGATCGCGAGCGGAACCAGGCTGACCGTGGACGCGGCAGCCTGCGGAGCTCCGCTGAGTGATAGCAGCGCCAGGCTGCTCATCGCGATCTGGGCGGCCATAGCGGGTAATCGATGCGGACGCATTGTTTCCACCCCCTGTGTGTTGGCTGTAAAGACAGCAAGCCGGCGCGAGTCGACCCTCCCGATTGTCCTGAGTCGGGCGGGACATGTCAAGAATTGCCCCCGGCCCGTGGCGCTCACAATTGGCCGCGAAGGTTTCGCGATTTCCTCTCAAGGGACAGGAGGTGAGCTGAGTGGAGCTGTCTGGGCGGGTCGCATTGGTTACGGGAGGCTCAGGTGACCTCGGGTCGGCCATCTGCCGAGCGCTGGCGCGTAGCAAGATGGACGTGGCCGTCACCTACGTCGGCGAGAGGGAACGGGCAGAGCACGTGGTCACGGAAGTCGAACGAGTCGGCTGCCGCGCGTGGACGGTACAGCTGGATCAGTCGACGATTGACCAGCCGGACAAGGTCGTGGCTTCTGCAGCCGAGCACTTCGGGCGGCTCGACGTGCTCGTTAACAACGCGGCATGGAACATCGGCATCCCGTTCGTCGACCTCGAAGCTTTGACTCCTGAGATCTTCGACCGCATGTATGCCACCAACCTGCGCGGGCCGTACCTGCTCGCGCGGGCCGCCGCGCGCGTCATGAAGGAACAGGGCGACGGGCGCATCGTGAACGTTGCGTCGATCGGCGGCCTTTACCCGTCGAGCAGCAGCATCGCCTACTCGTCCACGAAGGCCGGCCTGATCCACCTCACACGCTGCCTGGCCGTTGCTCTCGCACCCAGCGTGCTCGTCAACTGCGTGGCGCCCGGGCTGATCGAAGGCACACGCATGGCGGGCCGGCTGCCCGACGCCGTTCGCGAGGGAGCGATCCAAAGGGCGATCCTCCGGCGAGCCGCGACCGTCGATGACATCGCCGAGCAGGTGGTCACCTTCTGCCGGACGGACAGCATCAACGGGCAGGTCATGCCGATCGACGCGGGTTCGGTTTTCAATTGATTGTCGATTGGCGCGATCGCGAGACGACTCGCCACAAAGGGATTCATGCAGCCGCAACCTCAGCCAACTCGGTTCTTGTGGCCTGAATCTTCATGGCTCGGTTGCCCCGAACGAGCAAGCAGGCGACCGCGCCCACGAGCAGGACTCCGACTGCCACTCCGACCGTCGGCTTCATTGCACTCAGGTATGCGTTGTCGAAAACTTGCTGGGCCAGCGCCAGTAGCTGGTGCTGAACGTCGGCTGGCAAACCGGCCGGAAACTGGGCCCCCCCGGTCTGGCCGCGACCAACCTGGAGGCCATTCTTCGCAGCCGTCGCGAAGCCCTGGACGAAACCCGCACGGAACTGTTGCGGCAGCTGACGAGAAGCGCTGGCCGCCTGGTCCCTCAACGAAGCCGCGAGCTGGTTCTGGAGCACTGCCCCCACGACAGCGGCCCCCAACACGCTTCCCAGCTGGCGGGTGGTATTGAGCACTCCGGAGGCGCCACCCGCCTGGCGTGGCGTGATGTTCCGCATCGCGACCGTCGTCATCGGCGCGAAGACGAGGCCAAGGCCGATACCGGTGACGATCAGCCACGGCAAATAGCTCTTCCAGTCGGAGCCGAGAGTGCTGGTCCAGGCCGTCCCAGCCGCACCGCCGGCGAACAGAAACAGGCCGAACATCAGGAGCCACTTGCCTCCGATGCGATCGGTGAGGCGCCCGGCAATCGGTGAGACGACCATGCTTGCGAGCGACATCGGAGCGAACGTCAGGCCGGAGACGAGCGCGGACATTCCGAGCACCGACTGCATGAAGATCGTCATGGGTATGAAGATGCCCTGCATGCCGAACTGCATCGCCATCCCGGTCCAGTTCATGACCGTGAAGTTCCGATCTTTAAAGAGTTCGAGAGGCACGAGTGGCTCCGACTGCCGTGCCTCCCAAGCGAAGAAGGCGATGAAGATCACGACGCCGGCGCCGATGACCTCAGGGACCGTGACCCAGCCGGTGATGGTGGACCATTCATAGCGCTGGCCCTCGATGACTCCGAACACGATGAGCAGGAGTGCAAGACTGGCGAGAAACACGCCCACCAGGTCCATCGGGTGGCGCTTGCCCGGTCGGACGTCAGGGATGAGGGCGAGGGCGGCCGAAATCGCCACGATGCCGACGGGGACGTTCACGAAGAAGATCCATCGCCAGTTCAGGTAGGTGACGATGACGCCGCCGAGCGTCGGACCGGCGATCGTCGAGACGCCCACGACCATGCCCCAGATACCCATGGCAGCGCCCCGCTTCTCGGCCGGAAAAAGCGTGGTCAGGAGGGTCAGCGACTGGGGGGCCAACAGGGCGCCGCCAACGCCCTGAATGACGCGGGCCGCTATCAGCTGGTCGACGTCCTGCGAAAAGCCGCAGAGCGTTGACGCGATTGTGAAAACAACCAGGCCCGCGACGAACAGGTTGCGCGGACCGTAGAGGTCGGCCAGCCGGCCAGCTGTGATCAAAAGCACGGCGTAGGCCAGCAGGTAGCCATTGAAGACCCAGAGCACTTGGTCAAGCGTCGAGTTCAGGCCGGTGAGAATGCTCGGTGTCGCCACGTAGACGATCGTGGTGTCGAGCATGATCATGAAGAAGCCGAGACAGATCACGACCAGCATCAATGTCCGGTTGCGAGTGGTTTCCATTAGACGTTCCTCCCCGTCAGTTTCGATTCAACGCCTGCGCACCATTGCGCGGAGCAGGTCCGTAATCCGATTCCGTATTCCAGGACAACCATGTTCATCGGGTAGGCCGCGTGGTTCTGGGTCGTGAACCTCCGCAGCGTCGACGTCATGGCCTCATGCACCTCACGCATCAACCGAAGCAAGCCGAGTCGTCTGTCCGGTTGCGCCGTGTTGCGAAGCCCCATAGCTCAGGATGATATATCAAACCGATATATTGTGTCAATAGGTCAGCAGTCTGACTCCTGGTCCGCGCTCCTCGCCGCGCAAGGTTCCCAAATCGAATTGACCAGGGCGCACTTACGGCAAACCAGGAAGACCTTCCGGCACGACGGCACGCTGCGCTACCGCGCCGATACGCGTGTAGCGGCCAAGCAGAGGAGAGCCAGCAGTACTGCCGATGGACCCAGGAAGAATCGCTCGCCGGGCGTCGGAGAGGCAAAGTTGGCGAGGGCGCTGAGGAGCATGCCGACGACCAGTACCCAGGTGCCCCACCGGAAGATGGCGGCCGGTAATCGCGAACCCCAGTACCCCGCCCTCCCGAGGACTACGAGAGCGGCGAGTATGAGCACCGCTGCCGAGACCGCGCTCGCCAGACGCAGCGCCGACGTTAGCGTCGCGCCACCCCAGGCCGCGCCGCCGAACGCTATTCCGAGGGCTAGCAGCATTTGATAACCGGCGACAAGCGCGAAGCCGACCGCCGCAACTACGGCAGATATCGCGGGCAAGCCCGCCCGTCGCGCGTCAAGTGGCCGCGGCGTCGATCGTTGTTGTGAGGAACGCATTTGCAGAAGCACCAGTCATGAGCCTACGAGGGTGGGCAGGGCCCGACGGGAGCCGTCCGGCCTGCTGTTCGAGGGCCAATCGACCAGGTCGATGTTGCTGATCCGCTCGGCGATGGCTGCAGTCGAATTTGTCGCGCGAGCCGCGTGAGTGCTGTTGGTCTCGCAGGGACCAGCGCCACTAACCTCGTCAGAGGATTTCCGTACGGCATTTGTGCGGGGAAGAAGCGCGGCAGAAAGATGTATGGAAACCGTCCTCTTGAATTTCGAGCCCACGCCCGGATTCGAACCGGGGACCTTTCCTTAGCAAGTGATCTTCGGCCTCTGGCGAATTCGAGCCGACCTTAGCTTGTAAGCGAATTTAGGGCAGGACCACTTACCTGGGGCGACCTACGTCTGGTGAGCACTTTCGCCGGATTGACAGCGGGGGGCCGGGCGTATTCCGTCGGCGCGCCACACCGCGGGGCACCCGAAAGGCCTGGCGCGCCACCCCAACCGGACGGGCTGAACCGAGCGGGAGCGTCAAGATTTGGCACAGCTTCCTACCGGCGCTAGCCACCAGCAGGCGGGTCGATACGAATGTTGGCGCCCGTCAATGGAGCGGAATCGGGCGTGGCGAGCCAGCCGATGACACGAGCGACATCGTCAGGTGACAGAGGGTCCTGGCCGACCCCGGCTATGCGGCCCATTTCCGTGGCGACAGTCGCAGGACTGACCGCGTTAACGCGAATGCCAATGGGCCGGCCTTCAACCGCCAGTACTTCGGTCAGTCCAGCCAGTCCCGACTTCGCGGCCACGTATGCGGACATCCGTGGAAACTTTTCCGCGCCGGAAACGCCCGAGAGGCTGCTCACGTTCACAATCGTGCTGCCGGGCTTCATCAGGCGGAAGGCGGCTTGCGAGCAAAGGAACGCACCCCGTAGGCCGACTCGTATCACTTCATCCCACGTCCCGACCTTCATATCGATGATCTGGGCGAGCTCGAGGATCGCGGCATTGTTCACAAGGGCGTCGAGCTGAGTCAGCTCGCCGAAGAATCTACTGACCGATACCTCGTCGCCCACATCGAAACCCAAAGTTCGACTGAGGTCGTGGCATTCGTAACCGCGTCTCGTCATCTCCCGAATGACCGCGGCCCCGATTCCACGGGATCCACCAGTGACGACGGCGATCAACCAGCCACCGCCGCCAGAGCAGCCTCGTAAGCGTCGATCGATGGGTCGAGGCCGAGGCGTTCGATGGCGGAGGCGCGAACAGCCGCCCGATCGAGTTTGCTAGCGGCAAGAGCCGCCTGTGCCAAGCCCTTGACATCGTCGGGTTCGCTCAAGTAGCCGGACACTCCCTGGTCGACAATCTCCAACAACCCTCCGCGAGCGTACCCGGCGACCGGACAACCCGCCATCTGGGCTTCGGCGCAGACCATCCCGAAAGGCTCATCCCAGCGGACGGGCAGTAGAGTGACGGCGGCTCCAGCCATCAGCTGCCACAAGTCGGATCGCGATTGGGGCGGCAGCAGGGTTGCGGCGCTCAAGTCAATCTGGTACCTCCGATCGTACGGTACCCCCACCACAAGAGCCCGCAATCCGATTGCGCGAGCAGCGCCGATCCCATCTTCGAACCCCTTCTCAGGCGAAAGCCGACCAGCCATCAGGGCCTCCTTGCGGATCGGGACGTTGTGGATCGTGAAGACAGGCACACCGTTGCGCAGGGTCTGGATTTGACCAGCCCCAGACGCCGCCCATGCACGCCGGCACGACTCAGATACTGTGGCAAAAGCTGCTCGACTCTTCAAAACCTCGCCGAGAACCCGAGCAGAGATCGGTGGCAGGTGGAGGGTATGCAGGACTGGCAGGCCAGCTGACATCTCGACTGCTTCTGCGTCAAACGCGTGCTGCGACACGACGTCAGCACCCCTCCGTCGCAGCTCCTCGAAAAGAAGCTCGAACGCATTTCGAATGACCGGCGATGCCGGAGGTTCGCTACTCGACCCCGGCATAATCAAACCCTTCTCCGCGCCTGGCTCGACTGCGATCTCGACCATATCCACGCCTGGCACATCAGACCCTTCGGCGCAATAGAGGAGAACCTCGTGTCCGCGCCGAGATAGACCGCTTGCCAGATCGCACAGGAAAGCCTGCGCACCGCCAAGCTGGGCGGATCGAAGGGGCGTCACAAGTGACGCGACGACCGCGATCTTCAGTGGCTTTGCCGGATGTGCGCCAGAAACTCAGAGCGTGTGCGCTGGTCGCTGCGAAAAACCCCCAGCATGCACGAGGTCAGGGTTTGGGAAGTCTGCTTCTGGACCCCGCGCATCTCGAGGCAGAGGTGACGGCCTTCAACGACGACGCCAACACCGCGCGGGTGGACCGTAGTGTTGATTGCCTCCGCTATTTCCCGCGTCATCCTCTCCTGCACTTGAAGCCGGCGGGAGTAAGCATCCACCAGGCGCGGCAGCTTGCTCAAGCCCACGACCTTGCCATCGGGCACATAGCCAATGTGCGCGCGCCCAAAGAAAGGAAGCAGATGATGCTCACACAAACTGAAGAAGGCGATGTCCTTGACAACAACCATGTCGTCGTAGCCGTCAAGGGCGAAGAGCGCATCGCCCACGATGGTCGCGGGATCGGAGGCATAGCCCTCAGTGAGGTAGCGAAGGGATTCAGCGACTCGCGTTGGAGTATCAATCAGACCCTCGCGATCTGGATTTTCGCCCAGTTGCTCAAGGAGTGCGGCAACGATTTCGGCGAGCTCGTCACGGGGCCTGAGAGATGAGGCCGCGGTGCTCATCCGCGCTCAACCTCGACGACATTGTTCTCGGTCTCCTTCAACCGAACTCTTTCCAGCCGGGCGGAAGGGAGCCTGCCCTCCAGGCGGCGCCAGATTGCCGACGCGACATTTTCGGTAGTGGGCAGACAACCCTCCAGCCACGGCACATCGCGGTTTAGATGGTGATGGTCGACGTCCTGGATGACCAGGAGTTTCACAATCCGGTCGACCTCCCTCAGATTGATCACCATCCCGGTTTCACCATCAATTGGTCCGCTGACAGTTACCTCGAGCTCGTAGTTGTGGCCGTGGTCTCCCGAGCATGCCCCGAACACTTCGCGGTTGCGGGCCCGGTCCCACTCGGGCCGGACAAGAATGTGCCCAGCCGCGAAGGTCAACCTTCTCGTCACGTTAACTCGCGGCAGTTGATTCATCCCCATGTGGGTAAATCTACGTGAACGTGGATTACTTCCAGGCTGCCTCCGCAGCCCCGCCTGGCTGGCTCCGGTTCAGCCTAGATGATGTCGCTCGGTTGCCAGTCCAATACCTGGCTGCCGTCCCCAGCGGTGAACGGGAGGCGGCCGCCCAAGGCGACGCTCAGGCGGCCGAGCGGCTCCGGCAAGCATTGTTCTGGCCCATGGTCTATGAGCTCGAGCCAGAGCTATGGGATGCCGTCAGTCAGGCTGAACCGATTCATCCGGCCATCCTCGCGAAGCTCGATGTCGACGGGCGGCGGGTACTCGAGGTGGCCGCGGGTAGCGGCCGCCTTACCGTTTACCTCTGCCCGCGAGCGGCCGAACTCGTCTGCGTAGAGCCCTCCTCCGGGCTGCGGCGAATTCTCGCCGGCAGATGCCGGAGTGCCGACATACGGGCTGGATTTTTCCAGAAGCTCCCGATAGCGGACGCTTGGGCCGCCCTGACAATATCCAGCGCAAGCATCCCGCCCGATCCCGGCGCTGTCCTTGAGCTTGAGCGCGCGACTGCGCGTGGCGGCATGATCGCGTTGATAAGTCCCGAGGACCCAGCTTGGTTCCAGGCGCGTGGGTGGGAGCGGCTGAGCTTCGATCCGTCTCAGGTCGTCATCGGGCCCCACGACCCCGAGCTCGAAGCGATCTTCGGGCCACTCGATCCGCCGCACGACCTCCTGTGGCGCCGCCTTTGAGGCGCTGACCAAGTCCCCGCGGCGCGATCACAATCAGTGATGCATGGAGCTAAAAAGCTTCGGCGCCACGACGGGATCTAGACGGCTGGTGAACCGGATCGTTGTCGTCGGCGGCGGAATGGCCGGCGGCAACGCCGCCCGGACGCTGCGCCAGGAGGGTTACGACGGCGACGTCCTTTTGATCACGGATGAGCCAGGGGTGCCATTCGGGCGGCCGCCGCTCTCGAAGACCTACCTTCGTGGGGAGGAGACGCTGGACGGATGGCTGGTCGAGCCAACCGACTGGTACGCAGAGCACGCGGTCGAGCTGGTTCGCGGAACGGTGCTGGGAATCGACCCGGGATCCCATCGAGTCGTTCTGCAGGGCGGCAACGAAATCGAATACACGCGGCTGTTGATCGCAACAGGAGGTCGCAATCGGGCCCCTGGCATTCCAGGCGACAAACTGGACGCGATCTATCAGTTGCGGACTCTCGTCGAGGCCGACGCCATCAAGCGGGCGGCGCGTCCCGGAGCGCGCGCGGTGGTCGCCGGCATGGGCTTTATCGGCTCTGAGGTGACTGCGTCGCTGCGGCAGCTGGGCGTCTCGGTCATATCGGTCTTTCCCGGCGAAACACCACTCGATTCGGTGCTCGGTCCGGAGATGGGATCGGTCATGGCTGCCATCCATCGCGCGAACGGCGTGGAGCTACTCGCCCACGACTCGGTTTTGCGATTCGAGGGAAAGGAGAAGGCTGAGCGCGCCATTACCAGGGCGGGCCGCACTATCGCATGCGACTTTGCTGTAGTCGCCGTGGGCATAGAGCCGAATGTCGAATTCCTGCGGAGCAGCGGTATCGCGGTCGATAACGGCGTGCTGACCGATGAAATGTGCCGAACCAATCTGCCAGACATTTTCGCCGCGGGGGACGTGGCGAATCACTTGCATCCGCTGTTTGGCCGAACCCGCGTCGAGCACTACAACAACGCCGAGAAGCAAGGGAGGGCGGTCGCGCGGACAATCCTCGGATCAGACCAGCGGTACGACTACCTGTACACGTTTTGGTCGGACCAGTACGAGCACAAGATCGAGTACGCCGGACATGTGCGCCGTTGGGACCAGTTCGTCGTGCGGGGCTCGCTCGAGGAACGGAAACTTGTCGGGTTCTACCTCGTTGATGGCGTCATGCGTGCCGCCGTCGGCCTGAACCGCGGCGGTGACCCCGAGCTCGACTCCGATAGTGAGATGGCGGCGGCGGCACTTCTGATTCGCAACCAAGCAACGTTATCGGCTCCAGACCTGGCCGACGATGACTACGATCTAGTGCGGGCCAGCACGTCCAGCAGCCCACGCTGAGCCATTCCGAATTTCTCTTGCACGTCTAGAAGAGACTCGGGTTTGGATGGGGGACGCCCATGATCACGTCTCCTTTCCGAGGTACAGGACCGGGTGGTCCTGGGCAACGCCCCCTCCGAGCAGTGGGCTCAGCAGCCGTGGGCGGCTGAGCTGCGATCGGAAACCGATCCTCGGAAACTGCTCGACTTGTTCGTCGAGGTCGACAGTCAAATCAAGAGGCGAGTCAGTCCGTTTATCGCCCGCCTCGGCCCAGCGCTACCGAACGACAGCAATGAAGCAGCGGGCCGCGACGCGCGACGCGACGTTTTTTTTGGCACGGTTATCGATCGACTGCATCAGTTGGGGGCCCTGTGCTTGGGTCTGTCCCGGGATCACGCTCTCGACATCCTGCGGGTGGTCAACTCTCTCGAGGCGTACGTCGAGCTGACCGAGCGACGCGGATGGAGTGATGATGAATGGCGGGCATGGCTCGGGCGAGTGCTCCGGGCGGAACTGCTAGGCGCGACCACGAGCTGAGTCGACACATCGGCACCGCGGATGTGATCGGCACCGAATTGAACAGTCGAAGTTGGCAGCCAGCCAAGCGAATCTCGTCGCTGATCAGTACTGTGCGTTGGCGTGAGCTTCTTCTTCCGCGCCGCCTACCTCCTCGGGTTCAAGCCGTGGGACTCGGGTGTTCCTCCGCCGCAGCTCGTGGCGGTGGTCGAAGGGTCGGACGCGCTGCTACCGCAGAAGGCGCTGGACCTAGGCTGCGGCACCGGCACGAACAGCATCTACATGGCCCGACACGGCTGGGAGGTCACCGGCATCGACTTCGTGCCGCGCGCGGTGACCATCGCGAAGCGCAAAGCCGCCGAGGCGCAGGCCTCACCTCGGCTGATGGTCGGCGATGTCACGCGGCTGACCGAGCTCGGGATCGGGACCGACTACTCTCTGCTGCTGGACCTCGGGTGCTTCCACAGCATTTCCGACACCGGCCGGGACGCCTACGTGCGCGGCGTCACCGCCCTCGCGCGCACGGGCGCGACTCTTTTGCTCTTCGGCTTCGTCCGCGGCGACGGCCGGGCCTCGCGCATGGGACCCCGAGGGTTGGCGCCAGCGGAGGTGGCGCAGCGGTTCGCCGGCGGATGGGACGTCGGCGCCGAAACCCGCGGCGCGCCGATGTTCGGATCCGCCGCCTACTGGTACACGCTCCACAGACGCTGACTAAACCGTAAAGGGCCGCATCGGGACAGCAGTGCACCAACGCGCCATGCCACACGGTCCGAACCATCTTGGCGGCGTGACCTCGCGTAGAAGGGTCTTGGATCTGTAGTACGAGAGTCTCAGGCCAGACCAATTACCTGGTGTCACGACGGGCCTGGCTGGTCATTTGGTGCTCCTACGTTCGTGTTCGGTCGCTGCATGGCCTACGTTGCCGAACGAACGTAGAGTCCCCCCACCCCCGATGCTTAGAATCGAGCCGGCGCTTCCGATGCTCAGAATCGACCCGGCGCTACCCACGCTTAGGATGGAGCCGGCACTTCCGATGCTGAGCAACGACAGCACACTCAGAATGCTGCCGAAGCTTAAGAGACTCCAGACGCTCAACGCGCTCGCGATGCTCCACCGGCTGCGCCAGCTAGGAATCGCCCGGGTGCGATTCTGCCTTCGACCGATCGCCGCGAACACAAGGGCCATCGCTGCCACGAGAAATAGATCCTACAGACGCTCTTCACGCCGGCACGCAGAAGACGCAAGGAAACGTTCTAAATGAAATCCGGACTGGAGCTGGAGCCCACACCCGGATTCGAACCGGGGACCTTTCCCTTACCAAGTGATCTGCGGTCCCTGGTGAATGGGAGTTGATCTTAGCCCTGTGCGACTTTTTCAGGCCACACCATTTACCTAACCGTCCGCGATAGGGGCGGTGTACCGCGCATGTCTGAACCCTGTGCGTCGGTCATGATTCTCACCCCGTCCGGATCCTGCCCCGAACCATCCGTTGAGTCGGCGCTGATCACGAAGCCGGCGAGACCAGCGCAGCTCTCGGCGATTGGAGATAAGTCGCGGCCAGCCCAGACGTTCAAGCCGATGTGATGGTGGTAGTGGTCCCACGACATGAACTTCGCACCGGGGATGGTTGCCGTGACCGCCATGCCCATCTGTTCGTACCACGCCTGGCTGCGGTCTAGGTCGGCAACGCTCAGGTGGACGTGGCCGAGGCGTGTGGTCGGAGGGAAACCCGACCAATCACCTTCGGCGTCATTCGCCAGACGCTCGACGTCGAGCTGGATCGAGTCCATGCGCACACGGCTGCCCGACCACTCCCAGGCTTCACGCGCCCGATCGGCGTACACCTCGATCCCGTTACCCTCGGGGTCGTTGAAGTAAATCGCCTCACTGACGAGGTGATCGGACGCGTCCGTGAATTTGAGGCGGCTAATGCCGAACTTGGCGAACCGGGCCAGGTCGCCGCGTGACGGCAGAAGGACAGCAAGGTGGTAGAGACCGGCCGTTCCGCGTGGTCGCGACCGTCCACCCGGAAGCGCTTGCAGAGTTAGCAGCTCCCGCCCACCTGCGCCGAAGCGCGCACCCGAATCCGACCGCCGCAGCTCGGCGAGACCAAGCGCGCGCCAGAAAGCCGATTCGCGGTCCAGGTCGAGGACCCGAAGCTCGAGCCACTTGAGCGGCCATTCCTCCCTCATCGAATCGCTGATTTGAGCGCGTAGCCGGCATACAGCACCGACTTGTCGGAGGTCTCTCGGAAGATGCTGCGTCGTCCGAACTCGCCGAAGGTGAAGGCGCCGAGTCGGAGGCGAACGAGGTCGAGGAGCAGTTGCGGGGGTGGTGCAGACGGCGCCAGCCCCGTCATGTCGCCCAGGTCCAAGCCGTTGTCCGCCAGCAGCTGCATCAGTTCGTCGGGCTTGATGAAGCGGTCCCATGCATGTAGGTCTCGCGGCATCCAGGCGGTGAGATGCCACTCCTGGAAGAGCTTGATCATCAGAAGCTTGCTCGCGCCCGTGCGGTTGATCGTGTCGAAGAAGTAGAGGCCGCCCGGGCGGAGGACCCTCGACGATTCCGCGATGACGCTTGGCACGTCGACGACGTGCTCGAGGACATCGCAGCAATACACGAGGTCGAACTGGCCGTCGTCGAATGGCAGCGCCTCACCTGCCCCGACCTGGTACCCGATGTTGAGGCCCGACCGCCTCGCGTGGTCGGCGGCGACGTCGATTGCGGCCTCGGCCGGGTCGATGCCGGTAACGACGAATCCCATCCGGGCCACTTCTTCGGCCATCAAGCCGCCGCCACAACCGACGTCGAGCGCCCTGGCTCCTGAGGTTCGCAATCGTGTCTCCTCCAGGATCCGTCCCAGATAGCCGATCCGCCCGGGGTTGATCGCAGTTCGCAACGAGCTGAGGGGTTGCTTTTCATCCCACCAGATGTCGCCGGGCGCCGTGTAGATCGCGTTGTCGACGGGCATATTGAGCCTCCCGCAAGTAGTAAAGATGCTTAACCATCGCCAATCGTATAGGCTCTTTACCATCATGTCAAGGGCAAAGCAGCTGGCCGTCGCCGCGGATCGACCTCGGGACTTCCTCAACGACCTCATGCGCGCCATCGACCGAGAGGTGACCCGGCAGGCGGCCTCCGCAGTGGAGCGTTCGGGGATTCGCGGTTTGACCGCGGCCCATGGTCGACTGATGGCCGAGCTCGAGCCAGGGGGTACGAGGCCGAGCCAGCTCGCCGTGCGGCTAGGTGTGACCAAAGCAGCGGTCGGTCAGCTTGTGGACAAGCTCGAGAAGAAAGGCCTCGTCGTTCGGGCGCCGGATCCGGAAGACGGCCGCGCGGTGATAGTCCGGCCGACCGATAAGGCGAAGACGGCCTACCAAACCGCGCGCAAGGCCATCATCGCGATCGAAAAAGAGTGGACTGCGCGTTTAGGTGATGCCAGTGCCGACGCCTTTGAGCGCACTCTACGCAGGCTCAAGGCGTGGTCAGAAGAATCGGAGCGCAGCGGGCGGGAGGCCTGACTCAGTCGCGACCTCGCTCGCCCGGCCCGGTAGGGTCCACGTTGAGCTCGATTCCCGGTCCTTCTGGCGCCGGGACATGTTCACGATTGAATCCGCTGATCTGAGAACTCAAAAAGTGGCTCCAGGTGGCGGGCCAGAGACCTCGACGAACGAGTTCTTTCCGGTCGGTTTCGCGGTCGTTTTCGGTCAAATGCCCGTCGCCTTCCAAAAGCCTCGAACGGATACGAAATCGAGCCTCAGGAGGGTCGTGGAGCCCACGCCCGGATTCGAACCGGGGACCTTTTCCTTACCAAGGAAATGCTCTGCCACCTGAGCTACGTGGGCGGGTCCGCAGCCCAAAGATACTAGTGGGCGATGCATACTCGGCGCGAGAAACCCTGATGCCACTTACAGCTGACGAGCTGCTGGATCGGGCCAGAAAGCTGCTGACACGCATTGAACCGGAGCTGGCCGCCGCAGAGCACGCGCAAGGCGCTCTTTTGGTCGACATCCGGCCGAGCGAGCAGCGCGCTCAAGGGCAAATCCCCGGTGCGACGGTGATCGACCGCAACGTTCTCGAGTGGCGGCTCGACCCTACCTCGAACTGGAGAATCCCAGCGGTCACAAATCACCAGGTTCGGTTGATCGTGATCTGCAACGAGGGCTACTCGTCGAGCCTCGTGGCGGCCGAGTTGCATGAGCTTGGCCTCGTCAACGCGACAGACGTGATCGGTGGATTTCAGGCCTGGAGAGCAGCCGGCCTGCCTATAACGACGGGCTAGGTCCCGGAGACCACCTTTCCCGCCTCGGTGAGGATCTCCGCCCGGCCGCGGATCTTGATCGCCGCCGTCAATTCGGTGAACTGGGCCACTAGCACCTCACCTGCGTCCAGCCGTTCCGAATGATGCGAGCGCGTGTCCTTGCCGCGGGTCAGGCCCATGATCACGACGCCGTCCTCCAGCGCCTTCACGACTATGTAGCGCCCGGTCGCACTCCCCTCGAGCTCCATTCTCTCCCTCGTCCGTTGCCGTTGCCGTTGGACTGGGCCTTCGGCCTCACCATCTCCAGCCTCGTGGCCGGCTGGCCGACCAGCTCGTCGATCTCTGCCGCTAGGGCCGGACCGGCGAGCACATGATAGCGATCGGCATTCACGATCACCTCTCGGCTCCCCACCACCACGTGGAGCACCACCTCGTCCGCGCCCGGGTGACGCGCCAGGACCGCCTCTAGTTTTTCCGCCAGCCCCGCGTCGCTGCTCGGGATCCGCACGTGCACCAGTTGGCGACGCGCCACCGGCACGCATTCCGGGTCGTCCCAGAGCCACGCCATGTCGGCAACGATCGACGCCGTCTCGACCTCTGGCTCCATGTCAGGCTCCGGCGGCGGGCCCCCGCTAGAACCATTCGCGCGCGTGCTGCCAGCGCGCGCGTCCACCTTGCCCTGCACGACAAGCACCTTGTCCGGCTCGAACAGCAGGCGTGTCTGCTCGAAGACCCGCGGGAACAGCACCACGTCGACGGTCCCGGTCAGGTCTTCCAGGGTCGCGTAGGCCATGATCTGGCCCTTTCGTGTCACCACGCGGCGCACCTCGCGGACCAGGCCGGCGACGCGCACCTCGGTGTCCTGCAGGGCGCTCGTCACCTCGACCGCCTGTGTGTCGGAGAGCTTGGCCAGCTCGGCGGAGATCCTGCGCAGCGGGTGATCGCTGAGGTACAGGCCGAGCAGCTCCTTCTCGAGGCGAAGCTTCTCTTCGCCCGGCATCGGCTTGATGTCCACCGCCAGACCGAAGTTGTTGACCTCTTCGTCGGCTGACCCGATGAGGTCGTACAGGTTGGTCTGGCCCGCCTCGCGATCCTTGCGATCGCGCTCAGCACGGTTGATGTAGTGCTCCAGGACGGTCAGCAGCCAGGCGCGCTCGCCCAGCGTGTCGCACGCGCCCGATTGCACCAGCGACTCCAGCACGCGCCGGTTGACGTCCTGGACAGCAGTCGTGCGCTCGCAAAGGTCCTCCAGAGACTTGAACGGGCCGTCGGCATCGCGCAGCGCGACGATGCTCTCCACGGCGTGCTGGCCGACATTCTTGATAGCCGCCAGCCCGAAAAGAATCCTTCCATCGCTCATGGAGAAATCTGCGCGCGAGTGGTTGACGTCCGGGGCAACCACGTCGATTCCGCGGATCCTGCAGTCGACGATTGCCGTCGCCACACGGTCCGCACTGCCCTCCATGTGGATCAGCAATGCGGTCATGTACTCGAGCGGGTAGTTCGCCTTGAGATAGGCGGTCTGGTAGGCAATCAACCCGTAGGCCGCCGAGTGCGCCCTGTTGAAACCATACTCGGCGAACTTTGCGATTCCGTCGAACAGCGCGTCGGCCGTCGTCTGCGAGATTCCACGCTCGACCGCTCCATCGATGAACTTGGTGCGCTGCTTCGCCATCTTGGGCTTGTCCTTCTTGCCCATGGCAGACCGGAGGATGTCGGCTTCGCTCATCGAGAACCCCGCAAGCTCACGGGCGGCCATCATCACCTGCTCCTGGTAGATCATCACGCCGTACGTTTCTCGCAGGATCGGCTCGAGGCGCTCGTGAAGGTAATCGATGGTTTCGCGACCCTGCTTGCGTGCGATGAAGGCCGGGATGTTCACCATCGGGCCCGGGCGAAATAGGGCGACCGCAGCCGACACGTCCCCGAAGCTCTGCGGCCGCATGTCCATGAGCATCCGACGCATGCCCGCGCCTTCAAACTGGAACACTCCGTGCGTGTCGCCGTTAGCGATGAGCTCATAGGTCTTGGCGTCGTCCAGCGGCAGGTGCTCGAGATCGATCTCGATCCCCCTGGTCTCTTTTATGAGACGCATGGACGTGGCGATGATGTCGAGGTTCTGCAGGCCGAGAAAGTCGATCTTCAAAAGGCCGATGTCGCCGACTGCCTTCATGTCGTACTGGGTCACCACCGCTTCGCGCCCCGGGCCGTACTGAAGGGGTGTGTAGCGCACCAGCGGCTCCGGCGCGATCACGACGCCCGCCGCGTGGGTACTCACGTTACGTGAGACGCCTTCCAGCGTCCGCGCCACGTCGATCAGGCGCTTCTGTTCCTCGTTGGTCTCGTACGCCTCGCGAAACTCGGCGACCTCTTTCATCGTGTCATCGAGGCTCTTCGAGCGGCCCTGCCACACGGGCACGAGCTTGGCGAGGCGGTCCGTGTCACGCAGTGGAACCTCCAGCACGCGGCCGACGTCGCGGATGGCCGCCTTCGAGGCCATCGTGGTGAACGTGATGATCTGCGCCACGCGGTCGGACCCGTACTTCTCCGAGACGTAGCGGATGACCTTCTCGCGACCCTCCACCGAGAAGTCGCAGTCAATGTCGGGCATCGACACGCGGTCGATGTTGAGGAAGCGCTCGAAGATGAGACCGTGCTGGATCGGGTCGAGGTTGGTGATACCGAGGCAGTACGAGACGAGGCTGCCGGCCGCGCTGCCACGCCCTGGCCCCACGACAATGCCCTGCTTGCGCGCGAAGTTGTAGAAGTCCCAGACGATCAGGAAATACGAGGCGTAGCCCGTCTGACTGATCACCGAGAGTTCGGTCTCGGCGCGCTCCTTGACCACCGCGTTCGGCTCGCCGTACCGCCATTCGAGGCCGTCGAGCACCAGCTTGCGCAGGTACTGGTCCGGCGCCAGGCCGCCAGGAACATCGAACGGAGGCAACAACGTCTCTCCGAGCTTCAACTTGAGGTTCACCATGTCCGCCACGTCGAGCGTGCTGGCCAGCGCGTCGGGCAAGTCCGCAAACGCGGCGCTCATCTCGTCTGCGGTCTTGAGGTAGTTCTCCTGCGAGGAGAAGCGCCAGCGGTTCGGGTCGTTGAAGCGCGCCCCTGTCTGTAGGCAGAGCAGCACGTCGTGGGCCTCCGAGTCGTGGCGGTGCACGTAGTGGAGGTCGTTGGTCGCGACCAGGCGCAGGCCGAACTCCTTCCCAAATCCGGTGAGCGCCTCGTTGACCGCGTCCTGGCGGTCGATGCCATGACGCTGCACCTCGAGCAGGAACCGGTCCTTGCTAAAGATGTCGCGGTAGGCGGCGACGGATTCGCGTGCGCCATCGATGTCTCCGTCGGTGATGCGACTTGCGGCCTCGCCCTGCAGGCAGCCTGAAAGCGCGACGAGACCCTTGCTGTGCTCGGCCAGGATCTCCTTGTCGATGCGGGGCTTGTAGTACATGCCCTCCATCTGGCCGACCGTGCAGAGCTTCATTAGGTTGAGGTAGCCGTCGTGGTCGGCCGCGAGGAGCGTCAGGTGATTGGGGTCGCGGTCAACCCGCCCCTCGCGCAGCAGCCGCGAGCGAGGAGCGACGTAGACCTCGCAGCCGAGGATCGGCTTGATCCCCGCGTCCTTGCAAGCCTTGTAGAAATGGATCGCCCCATACATCACGCCGTGGTCCGTCATGGCGAGTGCGGGCATCTCGAGCTCAGCCGCGCGGCTGACCAGCGCGGGAATGCGGCTAGCCCCATCGAGCAGCGAATACTCGGTGTGGTTGTGCAGGTGGACAAAGCTCTTTGGGGCGTGCGGCATCGTTTGGATTTGGGTGTGGCGGACCCCGGGGATAGTCTAAGGGCGATCTGGCTTTAGCATTTCCCTGATGCCCGCCCTCGCCTTGCTGCCTGCCGAGGCGCACCACTCGGGGATTCGTGAGATTGCAAACGAGGCCTTGCGGACGCCGGGTGCGATTCGGCTCGACGTCGGCCAGCCCAACTTCCCCACTCCCAAGCACATCGGCGAGGCGGGCAAGCGCGCCATCGACGAGAACCAGACCTTTTACACGCACACGCAGGGCCTGCTCTCCTTGCGCGAGAAGCTGGTCGCGAAACTCGAGCGCGTGAACGGAATCCGCGTCACGCCTGATCGCATAGCGTGCGGACCGGGCGGCGTCGGTGCGATCGCCGCGGTGTTTGGCGCTGTGCTCGAGCCCGGCGACGAGGTGCTCCTGCCCGACCCCGGCTGGCCCAACACTCGCCTCATGCTCGCATGGGTGGGGGCGCGTGGCGTCTTCTATCCGTGCGCGGCGGCGGATGGCTTCCAGCCCGATCTGGACGCTCTCCAGCGATTGATCACCCCGCGCACCAAGCTGCTCCTGATCAACAGCCCCAACAATCCGACCGGGGCGGTCTACCCGGCCGAGACGGTCGCCCGCCTCGTCGAGATCGCCCAGCGCCACAACCTGTGGCTGCTCAGCGACGAGTGCTACGACCAGATCATCCTCGACGGCTCCTGGACGAGCCCCGCCAGCCTCGCGCCCGACGACCCGCGGATCGCGAGCGCGTTCACGTTCTCGAAGTCGTACTCAATGACGGGATGGCGGATCGGCTACGTCGCGGCGTCAGCCGAGCTGATCGACACGGCGACCAAGGTGCTCGAATCGAACTCGTCGTGCGTGTCGACGATCAGCCAGGTCGCCGCGGAGGCCGCCCTTGACGGGCCCCAGGACTGCGTCACCGAGATGGTGGCCGCGTACCGCCACCGGCGGAACCTGGTCGTGGACATCCTGCGGGAGGCCGACATGCTGGTAAGCGAGCCGACGGGCGCCTTCTACTGTATGGCGGACATCTCCCGAAGCCGCCTCCACGCGCGCGAGTTCGTATTCAGGCTGCTGCGCGAAAAAGGCGTCTCGGTGGCGCCGGGAAGCGCTTTCGGGGACGTCGCGGCTGATGCGGTCCGCATCAGCCTTGCCAGCTCGGACACCGATCTCAGGGAAGGCGTTGGGCGCCTGGCGGAGTTCGTCAGCGAACTCGGGTAGGGGTTGCCTTCTACGGGACCGTAACCGTATGCTTCCGCCCGCGTTGAGAGTGTCGTGCTGTTTCTGAAGCCGCTGCTGGCCTTCACCGTGAGGCAACTCCAGCCGGGTCGCCTGAGACTCGCGCTCCTCAAGCTGGGCCATAGCCTGGAAGTCTTCTAACCAGAAGCCCCGCGTTCCAGCAAGGCGACCGACTCGATGTGGTACGTCTGGGGGAACATGTCCACGATCGCGGCTCGCCTGACCCGATAGCCGCCCCGCACCAGCGCGATCAGGTCGCGAGCGTGGGTCGAAGGCTCGCAGGAGACGTACACCAGCCGGTCCAGACCCAGCCTGATCAGCTCCCCGATCGCGGCAGGCTCGCACCCAGCGCGGGGAGGATCCAGGACGGCGGCTTGGTACTGCCCGAGGCGCACCTTGCGCAGCATCATCTCGACCTTGCCGGGTAGGTAGTCGACCGGGGCGGAGTTGATTCGAGCGTTCAGGCGGCCCAGCTGCACCGCGTGGGGGTTCTCCTCGATCGCGGTCACGCCGGCTGTCTCGCGAGCGACGGCGACCGCAAGCGTCCCGATCCCCGCGAAGAGGTCCAGCACGCGATCCTCCGCTGCGGCGCCAAGCATGTCGAGCGCGGTCCGGTACAGGACGAGCATCTGGCGGTAGTTGGTCTGCACGAACGTGTCGCTGCTCACGCGGAACGTGAGGTCCCAGAAGTCGAGCGACATGGCGTCGTCGAGCAGGACCTGGTCGGGCAGCAGTTCGGCCACCCGGCGCGCGTAGTCGTCTCTCGGCCATTTCGGTTCGGGGCCGCGGTGGCGGAGCCGCCACAGCAGTCCGCGCCCGTTCGGCTCCGCTGTCACGAGCAGGTTCTGGAGGCCTTTCAACCCGAGCTCGTCCGCGGCCTTCGCGAACGCCGGCAGAGCATGCTCGATGCGCAGGTCGTGGATCGGGCAGGTGTCGATGGGCAGCACCGAATGCGACCGCAGTCGGTGAAATCCGAACCGCCATCCTCCGCTGCCTGCGATCGCCTCGAACTCGCCGCGGATCCGGTAGCGCCACGGGTCGTCCATGCCGAGCACCGGTGTGTCGGGCGGCAGGCGAAGGCCCGCGCGCGACCACGCCTCCTCCACGACCTGGCGCTTGATCGCCAGCTGATATGGATAGGCCGCGTGCTGGAGCTGGCAGCCGCCACACGCACCGAAGTACGGACATGGGGCGGGTACACGGTGCGGCGACGCTTCGATCACACGCGTAGCGGCGGCCATCGCCACGCCTCCATGCCGGCCGCGGGGCTCGGCCTCGACGACCTCGCCGGGCAGCGCGTAGTTGACGAGCCACACTCTGCCCTCGTCCCTCGCGACCGCCGCACCACCGTGCGCGGGCGCCGTCGGTCGCAGGATCAGCGGCGCCACAACGCCATCGGGTCGCGCGCGGGCTTGAACCCGGCCGCCTCGACCATCTGTGTCGCCACTTTGAAGCCTTCGGCCACCTTGTCCGGCTGGTGCGCGTCGCTCCCGTACTGCACCGCCTGGCCCCCCACCTCGCGCCACCAGCGCACCACGGTGAGGTCGGGGCTGAGGACTCGGCCGCGAGTCGTGTTCACCTCGAGCACTCGACCGGTGGCCGCCGCCGCCTTGAGGACGGCTCGAATCTCACTCTCATAATCCGCCTCGCGGTATGGTTTCGCGCCATCGAGCCAGTAGCGCTTGGGATAGTCGATGTGGGCAAGGGTCTCGAATGTCTGGCCGCTTTCCACCATGGCCAAGGTCTCGCGGAAGTATTCCCTCACGGCGCCGGGGAAGTCGCCAGACGCGCGCTCGGGAAACTGGCTGGCGTCCACCATCTCGCCCTTGATGCGAATGCAGTGGATCGATCCAAGCACCTGGTCGAGTGGGCCTGAGGCCAACACCTCGGCGGTCTCCTTGGGGAACCAGTGAGGCTCGCCCAGCTCGACGCCGGTCAGGATGCGAAGGTCCTTGAACTTGGAACGGCAGCGCTCGATCGCATCGAAGTATCCGGCGATGTCGACCGAGTGCTGTGATTCGTGCACGAGTGCCCAGTCGGCGTGCTCAGTGAACGCGATGGCGGGCAGTCCGACCTCGATCGCGCGCTCGCAACTGAGCTCCATGGAGCCGTGACGGGCGTCCCAGGACCACTCGGTGTGCACGTGAAGGTCGGGAGGCAGGGGCATCGGACAAGGCTACCAATGGAGCGGGAACCAGGTCCGCGTGTCTAGAATGGCCCGCCGTGGGATGGGTGGTGCTTGGTATTTCCTATGTGGTGGGCGGCCCGCTGCTTGGAATTGGGCTTTACATCGTCGTGCGGGGCAGTTTCCCGGGCTGGTGGGTGGAGTGGATGCTCTGGCCGGTCAAGCACGTGACGCCGGGGGTGGCGAGGCTGCAGGGCGCGACCGTGGTCGGGCTCGGGGTGTCGGCCCTGGCCATCGGGTTGAGCATGTGGGTCTCGGAGCTCGCGGGCGGGGTGCTTGTCGTGGTGGCGATCGCCGCCTACCTGGTGGGTACCGGCCTCTACGTCTACAGCACCTGGCTGTCCCGCCGAGGGTCCAACGAGCAGGAGCTAGCCTAAAAGGCGAAGTAGAAGCTCGCTTGCGACTTTCGGGTTGGCCTGTGGGGCGCGCTTCTTGAGATCGGCCATGAGCGCTCCAAGAGCTTGCTTCTTGCCCGCCCGGTAATCCTCCACCGCACGCGGATTGGCCTCCATCACCGCCTCGACCATGGCCAGAAGGGACGTCTCGTCGCTGACCTGAGCGAATCCGTGCTCGGCCACGATGTCCGACGGCGCACGGCCCGTTTCGACCGACTCCATCAACACCTCGCGGCCCTGGTCGCGGGTGATGCTGCCCAATGTGAGGAGTTTCACGAGGTCCGCCAGGTGCTCGGCGGTGGGAATCTTGCCCGCCGGGGCCACCTCACCGATGATCCAGTTGGCGGCCTGCTTGGCCTCAGCCCCGGCCGCGACCGCCCCCTCGAAGAGGTCGGCCAGGTCGCGGTCGGCGGCGATCAGTACCGCGTCCGACGCGGGCAGGCCGTGGTCCGAGACCAGCCGGACGCGCCGTGCGCCCGGCAGCTCCGGCAACGCCAGGCGTAGCTCGGCGATCCACACCGGGTCGATCTCCAGCGGAGGGAGGTCCGGCTCGGGGAAGTACCGGTAGTCCTCGGCGAACTCCTTGCTGCGCTGCGAGAAAGTGCGGCCCTCGGCTTCCGACCACCCGCGAGTCTCCTGTACGACCGTGCCGCCCGACTCGAGGAGCTCGGTCTGGCGGACCACCTCGTAAAGGATGGCGCGGTGCAGCGCGCGGAACGAATTGATGTTCTTCAGCTCGGTCTTGACGCCCAGCTCCTCTGAGCCCGGACGCCGGATCGAGATGTTGGGCTCGGCCCGCAGCTGGCCCTTCTCCATCTCCGCCTCCGACGCCCCGATCGTGCGCAACAGAGTTCGGAGCGCAATCGCGTAGTCGCGAGCCTCGTCCGCCGATCGCAGGTCGGGCTCGCTCACGACCTCCATCAGCGGGGTGCCCGCGCGGTTCAGGTCGACGAACGACTCCCGCGCCTTGTGCAGCTTGTCGCCGGCATGGATCAGCTTGCCGGTGTCCTCCTCGAGGTGGACCCGGCGGATGCGCACGCGGCGCCCATCGAGCTCGAGGAATCCGTCCCGGCTCATCGGCAGGTCGTACTGGCTGATCTGATATCCCTTCGGCAGGTCCGGATACATGTAGTTCTTGCGATCGAACTTCGTGTGAGGTGGAATGTCGCAGTTAAGCGCGAGCGCGGTTTTGAGGCAGGCCTCGACCGCCGCCTTGTTAATCACTGGCAGCGTGCCCGGCATGCCGAGGCAGATCTCGCAGACGTTGGAGTTGGGTGGGTCGCCCAGCCGGCCAATGGCGCACCCGCAGAACATCTTGCTGCGCGTTGTCGGTTGCACGTGAACTTCCATGCCGATGACCACTTCCCAAGGAGCGCTAGACAAGGGGAGCGACCTCCGCCTTCATCCCGCTCGCCACCTCGTAGGCGCGTGCGACGCGCAGCGCGACGTCCTCGCGCCATTGCGGCGCGAGCACCTGCAGTCCAACCGGCAGGAGCTGTTCGGTCATGCCGCACGGCACGCTGATGCCCGGCAGGCCCGCGAGGTTTCCACCGAGCGTTAGCACGTCGCACAGGTACATCGACAACGGGTCCTGAGTCTTCGAGCCGATTGGAAACGCGACCGTCGGCGACGTGGCGCTGATGATCGCGTCGCACTTCTCGAAAGCCGCGTCGAAGTCTCGCTTGATCAGCGTTCGGACCTTCTGGGCCTTGAGGTAATAGGCATCGTAGTAGCCGCTCGACAGCGCGTAGGTGCCGAGCATCACGCGGCGCCGGACCTCGGTGCCGAAACCCTTGCGCCGCGTGCGCTCGTAGGCCTCAGTAATGTTCACCGCGTCCTCGCTGGATATCCCGTACCTGACCCCGTCGAAGCGCGCCAGGTTGGAGGAGCACTCGGCCGGGGCGATGATGTAGTACGCGGCGAGGCCGTAGTCGGTGTGCGGCAGAGCGACGTCGACGATCTCGGCGCCCGCATCGCGAAGCGCTTTGATGGCCGCGTCGATCGCCGCCTTCACCGCCGGCTCAATACCGTCGACTTCGTAGTACTCGCGCGGCAATCCGAGCCGCATGCCCTTCACACCGGCGTCGAAGTTGCGGAGGACGTCGTTGGCTCGTGTAGAGGACGTGGCGTCCAGGGGATCGTGACCCGCCATTGCTTCGAGCACGATCGCCGCATCCTCCACGGAGCGGCTGAACGGGCCGATCTGGTCGAGGCTCGATGCGAATGCGATCAGCCCATAGCGGCTGACGCGCCCATAGGTCGGTTTCATCCCGACCACGCCACACAGCGCCGCGGGCTGGCGGATCGAGCCGCCGGTGTCGGTGCCCAAGGCGATCATCGCCTCACCCGCGGCCACCGCCGCTGCGCTGCCGCCCGAGCTTCCGCCGGGAACGCGGTCCAGGTCCCACGGGTTGTGGGTCGGGTAATAGCCCGAGTTCTCGGTCGAGCTGCCCATGGCGAACTCGTCGCAGTTGGTCACCCCCAGGATGACCGCCCCCGCTTCAACCAGCCGCGCCACCGCCGTGCCGGTGTAGGGGGGACGGAACCCTTTGAGGATCTGAGACCCGGCCGTCGTCTCAACGCCACGCACGCACAGCACATCCTTCACGGCCATCGGAATTCCCACCAGCGGACCGAGGTCCCCGCGCGCGATGCGCCGGTCTGCCTCGTCAGCCTGCTTCTCCCACAGCTCCGGCGTCAGACGCAGGTACGCCTTGACGCGATGGTCAAGGCGCTCGATCTGCTCCGCGTGCGCGGTCACAAGCTCGGCGGCGGAGAAGGAACGGAGACGCAACAGCCGGGCCGTTTCCTTAATCGTGAGCTCGGTCAGTTCGCTCACGCCTCCTCCTGAATCGAAGGGACTCGGAAGAAGCCGTCCACCGCAGCGGGCGCGTTGGCCAGCGCGTCCTCCTGGCTGAGACCCGCGCGCGGCACGTCCTCTCTCAACGTGTTGGCGACCTCGACCACCTGCGCGGTCGGCGCGATGGCGTCCGTTTCCAGCTCCTTGAGGCGGTCGATGTGCTCGAGAATGCCGCTCAGCTGCTCGGCGTAGAACTCCACGTCACCCGGCTCAAGACCGATACGGGCGAGCATCGCAACATGGCGGACTTCATCGCGAGAGAGAGGCATCGACTTACCTTACGGTTTGGAGGAGTTGCGGCTCGACCAGATCCCGATCAGCGCCGGGATCCCCGCGATTGCCCCGACGACTGAGAACGTCATCGCGGCCGAGGCGATGCCGGCCAGCGTGCGACCCCATCGCTTGCTCCGCGCAAGCCCGACAGCGCCGACCACTCCAACGAACGCCGCCCCAATCGAATACACGATGGATGTGATGAGGACGATTCGCGATCGGCCGACCGCTGAGGGCTCTGAGAGAAACCCGACGATGAACCACGCCCAGACGACCATGATCGCCGCCCCGAGCACGAGCACGGGCCATACCCACGGAGGCGTCGTAGCCCGCGCCGGTTGCTCCTCTTTAGCTTGCACCGCCGGGCGAGTCTAGTTGAACGTCACTTGGGGACGAGGGCCAGGAACTGCTCCTCGTCCAGAATCGCGACCTTGAGCTTCTGCGCCCTCTCTAGCTTCGAACCTGCGCCCGGACCGGCTACGACGTAATCGGTCTTCGAGCTAACGGCCGAAGCGGCTTTTCCCCCGAGCTTTCTGACCAGCGCCTCGGCGTCGGGGCGGCTCATCGTCTCGAGTGTTCCCGTGAAGACGAAAGTCTTGCCGGTCAGCGGGCCCTCGCCCGGCGCCTCGACGGCCTGCGGCTCCACACCGACCGCCAGCAGTTTGCTCACCAGCTCGCCACCGTGCCCATCGAAGTACAGGTGTACCTCCCGTGCCATGTTCGGACCGACGCCTTCCACCCTCATGAGGTCCTCTTCGGTCGCCGCGCGGAGTTTCCCGATCGTGCCGAAATCTGCCGCGAGCAGGTCGGCCGTCGCCTCGCCCACCTGAGGGATTCCCAGGGCGTAGAGGAACCTGCCGAGCTGAGGGCGACGGCTTTCGGCGAGCCGGTCGACCAGGTTTTGTGCGGACTTCTCGGCGAAGCCGTCCAGCTGGACGACCTGGTCCTTCGTGATGCGGTAGAGGTCGCTTGGATCCTCGACCCATTCACGTTTGGTGAGCTGATCGAGGGTCGCGTAACCCAGCCCTTCGATGTTCAGGGCGCCGCGACTCGCGAAATGGCGCAAGCGCTCCAGGCGCTGCGCGCCGCAGAACGGGTTGATGCAGAGGTGCGCGATGTAAGGCTCCTCGCGCACAACCTCCCCCCCGCACACCGGACAGGTGGCGGGCATCTTCCAGCCTGGTTTCGGCTCTTTTACGCTGACGATCTCGGGGATGACGTCGCCGGCGCGATGGATGATGACGCGGGCGCCGACATAGACGCCCTTCTCGTTGACCTGCGCTTCGTTGTGCATGGTGATATTGCGGATGGTGACACCCCCCACCACGACGGGCTTGACGTGCGCGACCGGCGTGAGCACTCCTGTGCGGCCGACGTAGCACGCAATCTCTTCGACCTCCGTTTCGGCCTCCTCGGGCGCGTACTTGAAGGCGATCGCCCAGCGCGGCGAGCGCGCGACGAAGCCGAGCTCAAGCTGTTGCGGAAAGCCGTCGACCTTGACCACGATTCCGTCGATCTCGTGCTCCAGCTCGTGGCGCCGCCGCTGCCACTCGGCGTGGTATTCGACCACCTCGTCGATCGAGCCGAGCCGGCGCCGGTGCTTGTTGACGCGGAAGCCCATCTTCTCGAGCCCGCCGAGTACCTCCCACTGCGAGCGGGCTGGCCCGCCCGGGTCCAGGGTGTACATGAAGGTCTGAAGGTCGCGGCTCGCGGTGACATTCGGGTCGATCTGACGCACGCTGCCGGCGGCGGTGTTGCGAGGGTTGACGTAGCGAGGCCGGCCCGACGCCTCGACCTCCCGGTTCAGCTTTTCGAATGCCGCGATCGGGAAGTAGACCTCTCCCCTCACGTCGAACACATCAGGAAGTCCTTTCAAGGGCGTGATCGTCAGCGGCACGCTCCGGATCGTCCTGATGTTGGCGGTCACGTCTTCGCCCACCGTCCCGTCGCCCCGCGTCGCGGCGCGCTGCAAGCGGCCCCTCTCGTACGTGAGGCTGATCGCCAGACCGTCGATCTTCAGCTCGGCGCAGTAGGTGACCTGGTCGCCGATCGCGGCGCGCACGCGCTTGTCGAACGCTCGGATCTCTCCCTCGTCGAAGGCGTTCTGCAGGCTCAGCATGGGCGAGCGATGGCGGACTTTCGCAAACTGCTCGGACGCTTCGCCGCCCACGCGTTGGGTCGGCGAGTCAGGGGTCACAAGGGCCGGCCGCTCCTCTTCGATGCGGCGCAGCTCGAGGAACAGCGCGTCGTACTGGGCGTCTGAGACCTCGGGCTGGTCGAGCACGTAATAGGCGTGCTCGTGATGGCGGATCTCTTCGCGGAGCTCGAGAACTCTCGCCGCGGGGTCGACGACCTTTTTGCGCTTGCTCATTTCGTCAGGGGCGCGAGCATGCCGCTGAGAATTTTCAGGCCCGCCTTGTCGAACTTGATCACGAGTTCCTCGTCCGTGCGCGTGAGCGTGCTCTTCATCACGGTCCCGGCTCCGAACGCAGGGTGCTTGACCCGGTCGCCGTTCGTGAACCGCTGGACTAGCGGCGGCGCGGGGGCGGCCTGCACCTGCCGTTCCTGGAAGCGCTCCTTGTAGCCCTGGCGTGGCGGGGCCACTGGGGCGCTGCCTCGCGGAGTTCCCAGCATGGACTGCGGGATCTCGGTCAGAAAGCGGCTCGGGAACGCCGGTTGCGAGCGCCCGTACAGGTGGCGGCGGAAAGCGCAGCTGAGGTAGAGGCGGTCCTTCGCGCGAGTCATACCCACGTAGCAGAGGCGGCGCTCCTCAGCCATCTCGGTCTGCGCGCCGACCGCGGACGGATTTTCCTCGCGCTCATCCAGCGCGCGCTGATGGGGCAAAAGCCCTTCCTCCATGCCGACCATGAACACGACCGGGAACTCCAGGCCCTTGACCATGTGAAGCGTGATCAACGTCACGCCTTCGCCGTTCTCGTCGTAGGCGTCGACGTCCGACACGAGCGCGATCTCGGCGAGGAAGTCCTCCAGTCCCTGCGTCGGCTCGCGCTCGTCGAAGCTCTCGGCGAGGCCGCGCAGCTCGTTGAGATTCTCCATGCGCGCCTCGCCCTGCGGAGTGCCGTCGAGGTAGTGTCGGCGGAGGTCCATGATCTCGATCACGTGGTCGAGCAGCTCGCTGGGCCGCATGACCCCCATGACTGAGCGGACCGATTCGATCTGCGCGCGGAACTTCTGCAGCGGCACGACGGCTGCGCGCGGAACGCCCGAAACCTGGGCCGGGTCTTCAAGCAGCGAGAGGATGTCCGTGTCCGCGATACGGGCGGCTGTGTTGAGTGCGTCGACGGTGACGTTGCCGACCTTGCGCGCGGGCACAGACACGATGCGCGAGAAGCTGAGCGCGTCATTGGGGTTGAAGCAGAACCGCAGATACGCGACGACATCTTTGACTTCTCGCCGTTCCCAAAAGCGAATGCCGCCGACGAGCCGGTAAGGGATGCGGCGGCGCGCCAGCACATCCTCGAATGAGCGGGACTGCGCGTTGGTGCGGTACAGCACCGCGAAGGACGAATAGCCGCGGTCGTCGGTGCGGCGGAGGCGCTCGATCTCGTCCGCCACGAACTCGGCCTCCTCGATCTCGTTGTAGGCCTGAGTCGCGATCACCTTCTCGCCTCCGGCCCGTTCGGTCCAGAGGCGCTTTTCGGCTCGCTCCGGGTTGCTCCGGATGACGCTGTACGCGGCGTCGAGGATGGCCTGGCTCGAGCGGTAGTTCTGCTCGAGCCGCACCACGTGGGCGTCCGGGTAGTCCTTGCGGAAGTCGAGTATGTTGCGGATGTCCGCGCCGCGGAAGCGGTAGATGGACTGGTCGTCGTCTCCGACCACGACGACGTTGCGATGCTCGAGGGCAAGCTGGTTGACCAGCACGTACTGCGCGCGGTTCGTGTCCTGGTACTCATCCACCAGGACGTGGCGGAAGCGGTCGCGCCACTTGGCGAGCGCCTCCTCGTCCGTGTTGAAGAGCTCCACCAGTTTCATGATCAGGTCGTCGAAGTCCAGGCCGCCGGACCTTCGCAGCACGTCCTGGTAGGACTCGTACACGCGCCGAACCACCTCGTCGGCATAGCTCCGGTTGGGGTATTCGTTCGGGCCTTTCAGCTCGTTCTTGGCCTGGGAGATGGCGTTGCTCAGGGCGCCGATCGGGTAGCGCTTCGGGTCAAGCCTCAGCTCGTCCAGCACACGCCTCAGGGCCGCGCGCGTGTCGTCGTCGTCGAAGATGACGAAGCTGTTGGTGATCCCGATCCGCTGCGCCTCGCGCCGGAGGATCTTGACCGCGGTCGAGTGAAAGGTGCCGACCCACATCTTCTCGGCCCCTTCTCCCACCAAGTTCTCGACGCGGGCCCGCATCTCTTTGGCCGCCTTGTTGGTGAAGGTAACGGCCAGCAGCCGGTCGGGCCAGACCCGCCTGGTGGCGATCAGGTAGGCGATGCGCGCCGTGAGCACGCGGGTCTTGCCGCTGCCCGCCCCGGCGAAGATCAGAAGGGGACCGTCGCCGTGCGTGACAGCCTCCCTCTGGGGCGGGTTCAAGCGCTCCAGCAGGGCTTCGGTGGCGGGCATGGGCGATCCGTCGGTGGACATTTGGAGTTCGAGTTTACCGGCGGCACGGGATTCGCCTGATTCCCGGTTTCGCTTCGTTATGCTCTCCGTGCCCTTGGCTCACGACGTCGATCTAGGCATCCGTGATCACCTGCTCTACGAGCTGGCGCGCGATCTCAGCTCGTCTCTGGAGCTCGACGTCGTGCTGCGCAAAGTCATGGACCGCGTGATCACCCTGATGAAGGCCTCGCGCGGTTTCATCGTGCTGGTCGATCCGGTCACCGGCGAGATGTCGGTCGCCATGTCAGGCGGCGAGGCCGACCATGAGAAGACGCGGCTCTTCCTCGGCTCAAAGACGGTCATCGAGCAGGTCGTGAGGACGGGCCAGGCGGTCGTCTCGACCGACGCCAGCCTCGATGACCGCTTCAAGGGCCAGCAGTCGGTGATCCTGCAGAACCTGCGCTCGATCATCGCCGTGCCGCTCGTCACAAAGGGCAAGGTGATTGGCGCGGTGTACGTGGACAACCCCTTCCGCGCCGCCATCTTCGAAGAGACGGACAAGGAGTTCCTTCAGGCCATCTCCGATCTCGCTGCGATCGCGATCGAGAACGCGACGCAGTACGAACGCTCAGAGCTCCTCCGCGCGCTCTTCGAGCTGCACGTCAACAAGCAGGTCACCGACTACGTGCTCGCGCGCTCGGACCGCACGACCCAGTTTCTTCACGGCGAGCGACGCCAGGTGACGATCCTCAACTCCGACATCGCGGGCTTTTCCGCACTGTCTCAGCGCATGGAGGCCGAGGAGATCGTCGACTTCCTCAACCGCTACTTCGAGCGGATGATCGACGTCGTGCTCGCTCACGGTGGAAATATCGACAAGTTCCAGGGCGACGGGATGCTGGTCGTCTTTGGTGCACCGAATCCGATGGACGACCATGCGCCGCAGGCGCTCAAGGCGGCGCGGGGGATGGTCAAGGAGATCGACCGGTTCAACCGCGACCTGATCGAGGCCGGGCAACCGCCGATCTCTGTCGGAATTGGCCTCGACACCGGCTACGTGGTGGCGGGCCACGTCGGGTCGCAGCGGCGCCTCGAGTTCACCCTGATCGGCGTGCCCGTGAACAACAGCTCGTACCTGTCGAAGGTGAGACCGGCCCGGGTCCTGATGTCAGAGACCACACGCGACCTGCTGCCGGCGGGTTTCGAGGTGACCGACTACGAGCCGATGCTGCTCAAGGGCGCCGGTCGTCCGCAGCCGATCTTTCAGCTGGAGCTGACCGTCACCGTCGACGAATGAGAAAGACCCGGCCCCGCGATGGGACCGAGCCTGACGAGTTGTTGTTGGCGGGTTGTTGTTAGACCGTCGCGGGAACGGGCATCAGACCTAGCTGAGTCAGCTGGTCGACCATGTCGAAGTAGATCCGAGCCTCGGTGATCTTTCCGTTCTCAATCTTGAGGACCTGGACGCCCTTGCCCACCACGTGCTTGTGGGTCGGCTGGATGGTACCCATCGGGCCCTCGAGGGAACCGGTGTTGGTGCCTTCCATCGTCACTTCCTGGACGACCCAGGGGGCGCTCACAATCTCGTTGCGAACGGTCATCTTTCCGTTCGGGAAGCCCTTCAGCCAGCGCGTCGCGTAGGCCGTTGCCTCGTGTGCGTTGGTGGCCTTGAAGCCGCCTGGCGCGCTGAACTTGATGTCCGACGCGTGCAGCTCGTTCAGGGTCTTCTCGTCGTGGGCGTTGAAAGCGGTGACGAAACGTGCGGCTGTGTCTTTGGTCTCAGTCATGCGTCTCCTCCTAAGGAGTGACCGCGAAGCGAAGGGCCAAGAGGCTACTGCCATGCTGGGAGCGCTCAGGACGCATCCAGCGAAAGCCGGCAACCGGGAGAACCCTGACGGCTCTCACCTCGGTCCAGAAACGAACTGCCCCCACTATAGCAGGAAATGGTTGCGTACGCGTGCTAATATTTCGCCCGTCGAACGCCCACGCCTACTTTCCGTTGCCGAAGCCGCCGCCGAGCTCAAGGCATCAAGGGCCTACGTCCGTCGGATGCTGGCCCGACAGCGTCTGTATGGGATCAAGGTGGGATCCGTCTGGGCCATATTTCCCGACGACGTCGAGGCCTTCAAACGAACGAGACGGCCCGCCGGACGCCCACGCAAACTCCCCGAGATCGTGCCGGATACCGCTTCAGCCATTGCCGGCGAACGCGCGCACGCAGGGACGCATCGGATGCTGCGGAGGCGCGGTCGACGGTCTGGCTGAGGGCCCTGGGCCGGTCAGCCCTGGCACTGCCAGCGACCCGGACCGTATCGGCTGTATAGCCACGCGGCGGCCTGGGCGTTGGCGACCGGGTCAAACGGCGACTGGCTCGCCCAGGGAGTGCCGCCCCAGGTGCTCGGCAGAAACTGGAACAGCCCGGAAGCCCCGCTCGACGAGTTCACCGAGTTGGGGTGGTAGCGAGACTCGCAATAGGCGACGTTGATCGCCCACTGGACGGCGGCGGGACCAAGCGGGCCGAAAGCGTCGTTGATGATCTTGGCGATGTCCGGGGGCGGAGGGGCGTGATTGCTACGGGCGGCGATCACGGCAGCCTTGGCCTGGGCCGCAGCCAGGGCCTCCTGCTGCGCCTGGTAGTCGGCCAGGCCCTGCTTCAGCTCCGCGGCCCACGCGGTGACCTGGGCCAGCTGGGCGGCCTGGACTCGCTGGGCGCGTGTCTGCTGCACGACCGAAAGCCGGTCATAGGCGCTCAGCTGGGTGACCGCCACGGCGTTGGTCACGGCGGCCGGCGGATCCATGCGCACAAGGACGACGCTGGCCAGGATCACGGCCCACACCAGCACTGCCCGCAACAGCGGCACCAACCCCAAACGCTCCTCCTTGAAGTCGCCCTACCCCTAGGGCGCTGTTCAGGCCTGGACATTCGGAGCGAGACGTCTGGAGGACGGGGCCCAGGTACCGGGAAGCCCGCACCTTACCAAACCGGTGGCGACTTTGGGTAGCCGTTCTGGTTAAAACAAATGAGTTAGCCACCGGCGGAGGAGTTGGCGGCCCTTTGGCTCCGCATACGGCGGGAGCAGCCTTCCGATCGTTTCGAAGGCCAGCCGCGTCAGGGAGGTCGGGTCCTCGCCGGCAATTGAGATCGGGGCACCGATGATCACCCGGATCGGCTTGCGAAACCAGAGGTCCTTCGTCCCGGACAGAGCGACCGGTACGACCGGCACATCGGCCTTGATCGCGAAGTGCGCAAATCCCTTCTTGAATGGCATTATCTCGCCCTCGTGGGGCCCGTAGTTCCCCTCGGGGAAGATCGCCACAGCACCCCCGACATCGAGGCATCGGTCCACGTGGTGGTAGAGGGTGGTGTCACCGTGGCGCTCGCGCACCACGGGCACGTAGCCACCGGTGGTCCGGATCAGCCACCACTGGAACCGGCGTTTCACCAGGCCCGTCGGATCGGCGAGAAAGTGAAGCCTGGGCTCGACCGGGAACAGCATCAATAGAGCGAACTCGTCCAGCCAGTTGAGGTGGTTGGCGATGACGATGTAATTGCCGGACCGCGGCACGTTGTGTGCCCCTTCCACGTGGAACCGAAAGACAAACCTGAGCAGTGGCAGGGCAATCAGCCGAACTGCTCGATACGGAAAGTTGGCGCGCCGGCCGACGGGCAGTAAGTCGGCGGTCGGAAGAGCGGCGGCGGCCATCGAGATGGCCGGGAGTCTAAGCCCCGAGCGGCCACCACTGGAGGAATCGGTTGTAGGTTCCGAGAGCGGCCTGCACGTCGTGGATCGAGCTCCTCAAAGTCGTCATGTCGTCGCTCGTGATCCGGCCCGTGGTGAGGTCGGCCTGCAACTCGTTGAGGAATGCATTCAGTTGGTTGGTGGCCGAGCCGGCGTCGCCGCGAGCGATTGATGCGCCGGCGGCATCGAGCTTGGCTGTCAGGCTGTTTCTCTGGCCGTTGTTCAGCGACTTGAGGCTCTGCACGTAGCCGGCGATCGAGGTCAGCGCCTGCTCGGGTGTCTGGACTGTGACCGTCGCTGTCGCCTGGCCGGCTCCGTTGTCATCGTCGGTGACGGTGAACGTCACCGCGTAAGTGCCGGCCGCGCTGTACGAGTGCGCCGCCGAGAATCCGGAGGCGGTCGCGCCGTCGCCGAAGTTCCAATCGGCGGTGTGAGCGTCGAGGGTTCCCGGGTCGGTGAAAGTCCCTGCGAAGCTCACCGATTCGTTGGTGGTGAGAACCAGCTGCGGTGTCCAGGAGACACTCGCGATCTTGGCCGACGGGGCGACGTTCGCCCCTGTGATCGTCACGGAACTGGTCCCGGTCATTCCGCCGTCATCCGTGGCCTGGAGCGTGGCCACGTACGTGCCCTCGTCATTCGGCGTGAAGCTGAATGCGGCGGCGCTGCCGGCGCCGAACGGGGCCCCGTCCTTGGTCACGGCCCAGCTGTAGGTGAAGCCGGCCGCGTTGTCCTGGGCGGACGGGCTGGAGGCTGAGCCGTTCAGGGTGACCACTGTCCCCTCAGGGCTCGAGAAGGAGCTGCTGGAACTTAGGACCGCGGCTGACTGCCCGGGCGTTGCCCGCGAAATGTTCACAGTCGGCGCCACGCCGGTGGTGGTGGTGGTGAAGTTGGCGGTCGCCACGTTTCCGTGACCGTCGTCAGCCTTGACCGTCACGGCTTGGCTCGCCGGCTCGTCCGAAGCCGCTGCCGTCCAAGACCAGGTCCCGCCGCTCGTGCCGGTGCGGGTGACCGTACCAGCGGTGGCCGTAAGGGCGACAGTGTCTCCGTCGGTGTCAGTGAAGGTGCCGGTCATGGTCGGCGCGGTGCCTTCGGTGACGTTGACAGTCGAGCTGTCAGCGACCACAGTCGGCGCCTGGTTCGGGGGAGCCGCGCTCCCGCCAATCACCCAGGTCTGGAATGCGAAGTCGCCGCCATATACCGGATCCGGGCTCCACGCGCCGCCCAAGGCACCGATGTAGAGCGAGCCGCCGGCGTAGTTGTCGGCGCCATTGCTGGTGTACCAGCTGAGGTGGGACCTGCCGGAGACGAGGACCACGATGGCGTAATGCCCGCCGGCAGTGACTCCGATGGTGGGACTGAAATAGAAGTCGTGGAATCTGCGGCAGCAGGGGTAGCTGCCGCTGAAGGTCGAGGTGCCGAGGACAGCGGTACCGGCCGGGAAGGTACCGGACACCGACACGAGCTGCACGGTGAAGGTCGCGGATTGCGTGTCAGTTGACAGCGAGACGCGATCCAGCTGACCGGTCATCCCGGCGGTGAAGGTCTGGGCCATCTGGCCGACCAGCTCGACACCCGACGTGCCGTTCTGGAACTGGTCCAGCGTTTCGGTCGCGGCCTGGGCAGGCAGGGAGAACGTCAAGGCGAGCCCGGCGCCCAGAGCAAGGGCGAGCGACCATCTGCTCCGGAACGAGCGCCCATTAGCCGTGTAACGAATCCCTCTCTCCATGGTGGTTACGACGAACTGACCCTCGGTTCCCTGCGCAAGATCAAAAAAATGGATCGGCGCCCTGGAATCGGGCCATCATCGAGCTGCTGCCAGACCCAACACGGGTACGCCAGATAAACCTCATCGCTGCAAGCAGCCACTCGACCAGAGCGCCCAACCAGAGTGAATTTCGGTTTCAATTTTCCGTGTCGAGGACGCCCGAAACTTAGGAGGAAGCGATGACAGAGCGGACCGTGGAGCGACGCAAGAGCAGTCCCCAGCACCGGGCTGAGTACGCCGCCGCGAAGGCGTCGCCGACAGAGCACCTACCTCGCCTGGTCACCACCCCACAAGTCGCCGATCTGGTGCACGGAGCGGGCGCGATCGGCCAGTTCAACAGCCGGCTGGCGGTCCTGATCACGAAGAGCGTCGGGACGATGTGGGCAGCCTATCTTTTCGTTTTCATCGCGTTGATCTCATTCCCGCAGGCGTGGCACGCGTTCACGCGTGGAGACACGGTCACGGGCATTGCGTGGCTGAGCCAGTCGTTCCTCCAGCTGGTGCTGCTGCCGATCATCATCGTGGGGCAGAACATCATCTCGGCCAGCCAGGACCAGCGCGCCGAAGCCGACCACATC
>DATMKM010000026.1:0-38759 GCA_035571315.1 Candidatus Acidiferrum sp. | reverse complement strand
GCACCGGGTGGTCGCGGATGACCTCGTCCAGAACGTCCCAGACCTCGGTGCGGCTGCGCTCGACCATTCGCTTGGCCGACTTGATGTTGGTGGTGTAACCCTTGTTGACCAGCTCGCGCATGACGAAAGGCTTGAAGAGCTCGAGCGCCATCTTCTTGGGCAGGCCGCATTCATGCAGCTTCAGCTCCGGGCCGACCACGATGACCGACCGTCCGCTGTAGTCCACGCGCTTGCCGAGCAGGTTCTGGCGGAACCTACCTTGCTTGCCCTTGAGCATGTCCGAGAGTGACTTCAGCTTCCGGTTGCCGGTGCCGGTGATCGCGCGGCCGCGGCGGCCGTTGTCGATCAGCGCGTCGACCGCCTCCTGGAGCATCCGCTTCTCATTGCGCACGATGATCTCGGGCGCGCCGAGCTCGAGCAGCCTCTTCAGGCGGTTGTTGCGGTTGATCACGCGGCGGTAGAGGTCGTTCAGGTCGGACGTGGCGAAGCGGCCACCGTCCAGCTGAACCATGGGGCGCAGCTCTGGCGGAATGACCGGCAGCACCTCGAGCACCATCCACGTCGGGCTGGCGTTCGACTTGCGGAAATCCTCGACGACCTTCAGGCGCTTGATCGCCTTCTGCTTGCGCTGGCCGCTGGACGACTTCGACTCCTCGCGCAGGCGGTACATCTCAGACGTCAGGTCGATGCGCGAGAGAAGCTCGCGTACGGCTTCGGCGCCGATGCCTGCCTTGAACGTGCGGCCGAACCGCTCCGAGTAGTCGCGGAACTGGGTGTCGGTCAGGATCTGCTTCGCGTGCATCGCCTCGAGATCCGTGCGCGTCGCCTCGATCTCCTGCTGCAGAGTCTCGAGCTCGCCCTGGATGCCTTCGCGCTGCGCCTTCGTGGCGCCTTCGATCTGCGCCTCGAGCGCCTTGCGGTCGGTGTCGAGCCTCTCCTTGGCGCGCTTCTGCGCAGCCTTGGTGTTGGCCTCGAGCTTCTCGATCTTCTCCTGGACCTTGCCGAGCACCGCGCGCGACGTCTCGCGCGACAGCAGCTCGCCCTTGTCGATGACGACCTCTTCGTCACCGTTCAGGCCGATGGTGAGCGCCTTGCGCGACTTCGTGCCGATGCCGGCCTTGATCGTCTCGGTCGCCTTCTTGCCCTGGGTGGTCAGCTCGTCGACGGCTTCCTGCAGCTCCTCCTCGAGCTTGGCGACCTCGGCGTCGACCTCGCCCTTGAGCTTCTTGGACTTGCCCTCGTGCTCCGCGCGGAGCTCCTTTGACTTCGCGTCGATGTCGCCGCGCAGGCGGATGGCGCGCTCGTCCTTATCCATGTTGAGGGTCGCCAGCATGTCCTTGCGAGCCTCTTCGTGGACGTCGGTGACGATGTAGTTGGCGAAGTAGAGGATCTTCTCGAGGTTGCGCGGGGACATGTCGAGCAGCAGGCCCATCCGGCTCGGGATGCCCTTGAAATACCAGACGTGGCTCACCGGCGAGGCCAGCTTGATGTGGCCCATGCGCTCGCGGCGCACCTTGGAGCGGGTCACCTCGACGCCGCACTTGTCGCAGATGATGCCCTTGTAGCGGTATCGCTTGTACTTTCCGCAGTGGCATTCCCAATCCCGCGTCGGACCGAAGATGCGCTCGCAGAAAAGACCGTCGCGCTCCGGGCGGAGCGTGCGGTAGTTGATGGTCTCGGGCTTCGTGACCTCGCCGTGCGACCACGACATGATCGTGTCCGGCGACGCCAGCGAAAGCTTTAGTGCATCGAAGTTCTCTAGCTTCAGCAAATTCTTCTCTCTTCCTCTATCTCTATTCGGCCGAGTCTTCCCCGAGCTCTTCGCGCTCGAGGCTGATGCCGAGGTCCAGCGGGATCTCGGGGATGTCCTCTTCTGACAGCACGATCTGGCGCTCGTCCTCGCTCAGGATCTCGACCCCGAGCGCGAGCCCCTCCAGCTCCTTGACCAGCACGCGGAACGACTCCGGGATGCCGGCTTCGAGCGTGTTGTCGCCCTTGACGATCGCCTCGTAGGCCTTGACGCGGCCGACGATGTCGTCCGACTTGACGGTCAGAATCTCCTGCAGGACGTGCGCGGCGCCGTAAGCCTCGAGCGCCCACACCTCCATCTCGCCGAAGCGCTGGCCGCCGAACTGCGCCTTGCCCCCCAGAGGCTGCTGGGTGACCAGGCTGTACGGGCCCGTCGACCGGGCGTGGATCTTGTCCTCGACCAGGTGGGCCAGCTTGAGCATGTAGATCATGCCGACGGTCACCGGCTCGTCGAATTCCTCGCCGGTGCGGCCGTCACGCAGCCGGACCTTGCCGTCTTCCGGCAGCCCAGCCCGCTTCAGCTCGGACACGATCATCTCCATGGGGGCGCCGTCGAAAACCGGTGTCGCGACCTTGATGCCAAGCGTGTGTGCGACCCACCCGAGGTGGGTTTCCAGGACCTGGCCCAGGTTCATGCGGCTCGGCACGCCGAGCGGGTTGAGCACGATGTCGACCGGGGTGCCGTCAGGCAGGTACGGCATGTCCTCGGAGGGCATGATCCGGCTGACCACACCCTTGTTTCCATGGCGGCCGGCCATCTTGTCGCCGGCCGAGATCTTTCGCTTCTGCGCGATGTAGACCCGGACCATCTCGTTGATGCCAGGGCCCAGCTCGTCTTTGTTGTCGCGGGAGAAGACCTTGACGTCGACCACGATTCCACGCTCGCCGTGCGGCACGCGCAGGCTCGAGTCGCGCACCTCGCGCGCCTTCTCACCGAAGATGGCGCGGAGCAACCGCTCCTCGGCCGACAGCTCGGTCTCGCCCTTGGGCGTGATCTTGCCCACCAGGATGTCGCCCTGCTGGACTTCGGCGCCTATGTAGACGATGCCGCGCTCGTCGAGGTTGCGCAGCGCGTCGTCGGCGACGTTCGGGATGTCGCGGGTGATCTCCTCGGGGCCCAGCTTTGTCTCCCGGGCCTCCGACTCGTATTCCTCGATGTGGATCGAGGTGTACATGTCTTCTTTGACGACGCGCTCCGAAAGGAGGATCGCGTCCTCGAAGTTGTAGCCCTCCCAGGGCATGAACGCGACCAGCACGTTGCGGCCGAGCGCCATCTCACCGTCTTCGATCGCGGGACCGTCGGCAAGGATGTCTCCCCTGTCGACGTGCTGTCCCGCCTTGACCTTGACTTTGTGGTTGAGGCACGTCCCCTGGTTGGAGCGCGCGAACTTCTGCAGTGGGTAGTGCCGGTCCGCGCCGCCGCCATCCGGCTTGACCACGATCTCGTAGACCGGGGTCGCGTGGACCTGCTTCAAGTCTTTGGGGTGGGCGACGTCGATGACCGTGCCTGGGACGTCGGCGACGATCATCTCGCCGGAGTCCTTCGCGGCGTAGTACTCAACGCCCGTGCCGACCAGCGGCGCGTCGGTGACCAGCAGTGGCACCGCCTGGCGCTGCATGTTGGCGCCCATCAGGGCGCGGCCGGCGTCGTCGTGCTCGAGGAACGGGATCATGGCCGTCGCCACCGAGACGATCTGCTTCGGCGAAACGTCCATGTACTGGATGTTCTGAACGTCTTCGATCTTGAAGTCGCCACGGGCGCGGGCCGGCACGCGGGCGTCCGCGAATCCGCCCTCAGGCGTGAGTGCCGCATTGGCCTGGGCGATGCCGAACATGTCCTCTTCGTCCGCCGACAGGTACTCGATCTCAGTCGAGACCCACGGGACGATGTCGACCCCGGCCACGTGGGCCTTGATCAGCTTCTGGACCTCCTTGGCGTCCAGGACCGTGTTGACGGGAGCCATCTCCTTGCCGTTCGGTCCCAGCGCTGGGCGGCGGAGGGTCCGGCCTTCCAGGCGGTCCGCCGCCTCTTCGTTGACCGACATCCGGTTGTAGACGCGCCGGAACGGCGTCTCCACAAAGCCGAACTCGTTGACCTTCGCGTAGGTCGCGAGGTTTCCGATCAGGCCGATGTTCGGGCCTTCAGGAGTCTCGATCGGGCAGATGCGCCCGTAGTGGCTGTGGTGAACGTCGCGCACGTCGAACCCGGCGCGCTCACGCGACAGCCCGCCTGGCCCAAGGGCCGACAGACGGCGCTTGTTCGTCAGCTCGGACAGCGGGTTGTGCTGGTCCATGAACTGAGACAGCTGGCTGGAGCCGAAGAATTCCTTGATCGCCGCGACCACCGGGCGCGCGTTGATCAGCGAGGCCGAGGTGACCGTGTGCGGGTCACTGATCGTCATGCGCTCTTTGATGATCCGCTCCATGCGGATCAGGCCCATGCGGAACTGGTTCTGCAGCAGCTCGCCCACGGCCCGCACGCGGCGGTTGCCGAGGTGGTCGATGTCGTCGGGGATCTGCTTCTCGCGCGGCGAGTTGTTGAGCTCGATCAGCTTGCGCAGGAAGGCGATGAAGTCGCCTTTCTCCAGGATCCGCAGCTCGCGCTGGCGGACGCGCGCGAGGATGTCCTGCTCGTCGCGGCCCAGGCGCTTGTCGACCTTGTAGCGGCCGACGCGGCCCAGGTCGAAGCGGCGGGGGTTGAAGAACAGGCTCTGCAGCAGGTTGCGCGCGTTGTCGACGGACGGGGGATCGCCCGGCCGGACGCGGCGGTACAGCTCGAGCAGCGCGTCCTCGGTCTTGTTGGTGGTGTCCTTGTCGAGCGTCGACTCCATGTAGCGGTGCTCGGGGTTGTTGTCGACGTCCCCGAACATCTCCATCAGAGCGCGCTTTTGGGCCTCGCGGTCGTTCTCGGTGCCCTTCAGCTGCGGCAGCTCCAGGGCCTTGAGCAGGACCGTCACGGGCACCTTGCGCTTGCGGTCGATCTTGACCGTCAGCAGGTCCTTCGCGGATGTCTCGATCTCCAGCCACGCGCCGCGGTTGGGGATGAGCTTGGCACCGAAGAGCTTGCGACCGGTGTTCGGGTCCTCGGCGGCCGTGAAGTACACGCCGGGCGACCGCACGAGCTGCGACACGACCACGCGCTCGGTGCCGTTGACGATGAACGTGCCCTCGTCGGTCATCATGGCGAAGTCGCCCATGTAGACCTCGGACTCCTTGATCTCCCCCGTCTCCTTGATGGTGAGGCGGGTCTTGATCCGGAGCGGCGCGGCATAGGTCATGTCCCGGTTGCGGCATTCTTCGACCGAGAACTTCGGCTGGCCGAACTCGTAGTCGAGGAACTTCAGCTCGAAGTTCTTGCCGGTGTAGTCGGTAATCGGGTTGATCTCGTCGAAGAGTTCCCGCAGTCCCTCCGTCTTGAACCACTTGAAGGATTCTGTCTGTGTCGCGATCAGGTCCTTCAGTTCGACGAGGTTCGGAATACGACCATAGCTAAGACGTGAGGGAGCTCTCATCTCTGAGATCATTCGGTTCTCCTTGGAAAAGGGCGCGCTCAGTTAATGGGCAGAGTGAGCGGCCGGGCGTGCACGAACGGCCAGTATACGACGAAACGGCCCCGCGTGGGGACGTTGCATCGAAACCAGGCGAGCCGCTCGCCTGGCCGAGGTTTCGAGGCAATATAACACCGCCTGACCTTCACCGCTAGCCTGTTACAAATGCCGGACTGGAAGGCGCTCCGGGCCGAGTTTCCGCTCCTGGACCGGTACATCTACCTCAACGCCTGCTCCCTCGGGCCTCTACCACGCGCCGGCCGAGCCGCCCTCGACCGCTACGCCCGGGATTGGGACGAGAAAGGCACCCCGGTCTGGTATTCGGACTGGATTCCCTTGCTCGCCCGGTTCCGGGAGCGGATCGGCGAGCTCCTGCACGCGCCCGCCGGGACGACGGCCATCGCTCCCTCGGTCTCGGTGGCCCTGACGACCCTGGCGACGGGCCTGCCCCTGCCCGAGGGACGCAGGAAAGTCCTGATCGGCGAGCTGGATTTTCCGACCATCGGCCACCAGTGGCTGTCGCGCCCCGAGTTCGAGGTCGAGTTCGTCCCGAGCACGGACGGTGTGACCATCCCTCCCTCCGCCTTCGCCGAGCGGCTCGACGAGCAGACCGCCCTGGTGGTGACGACCCACCTCTTCTATACGACCGGCTATCTGCAGGACGTGCGCGCGATCTCGGATGCCGCCCACGCCGCCGGAGCGCTGTGCGTGATCGACGGCTACCAGACCTGCGGCTGCGTGCCCATCGACGTCGAGGCGATGGCCTGCGACGCCTTCGTCGGCGGGTGCCTGAAATGGCTCAGCGGCGGCCCTGGCAACGCCTTCATCTACGTCCCGGGCGAGCTAGTCCCTCGGGTTCGCCCGCAAGGCACCGGCTGGTTCGCCACCCGCGATCCGTTCTCGTTCACGCTTCAGGAGCTGAGCTTCGCCGACGACGCTCGCCGCCTGGAGACCGGGACGTGGGCGATGCCGGCGCACTACGCCGGGCTCGCTGGCCTGGAATTGATCCTCGAGGTCGGCGTCTCAAACATCCAGGAACGCTTGCGCGACCTGACCGACCGGATCATGGAACGTTGCGACGAGGCGGGAGTCAAAACCTTCACGCCTCGGGATCGAATGCAGCGCTGCGGAATCGTCACCCTGGAATCCACGCACCCGGAAGAGGTGGAAGCGCGCCTGCACGAGGCCGGAGTAATCGTGGACTCACGCCCAGGCCGAATCCGCCTGTCCCCCCACTGGTGCGTTACGCAAGAGGAGCTGGAACGAGGCTTAGACCTGGTCTTCGAGTACCTCTAATGCCAACGGCCGCCCAAAGCGCTTAGTTGGTCCAGCCCGGGGGCCTTGCGGCCTCCCGGTCTGACCCCGCAGACCCCTTTTCGCAGCCCGTTTGAAACACGCCAATCACTGCCGACGTCCATGCATGCAAGAGCCGGGCCCAAAGGCCCGGCTCCCCGCTCCCCCAACTTTGGGTTCTTTCCTTACTTCATGTCCGCGGTGGCGCCGGCTTCCTTAAGCCGCGCGACCGCCTTCTCGGCGTCGGCCTTGCTGACGTTCTCCAGCACCGGCTTCGGCGCCGCATCAACGAGGTCCTTGGCCTCCTTCAGACCGAGCTGGGTCAGCTCGCGGACGGCCTTGATCACGTTGATCTTGCTGTCCCCGACCGCGCTCAGGGTGACGGTGAACTCCGTCTGCTCCTCAGGCGCCTCGGCCGCCGCGCTGGACGCCGGGGCCGCGGCCACGGTCGCCACCGCTGCTGCGGCCTTGATGCCGAACTCGTCCTCGATGGCCTTCACAGCCTCGACGACATCGAGAATGCTCCAGTCCTTCAGGGCCTCAACGAAATCCTTCGGTGTGAGCTTGGTTGCCATGTCTACGCTGCCTCCAATTTTGTCTTGTACGCCTCGAGCGTTCCGAGCAGCTGCTGAAGCGGTGTCTGCATGATTCCGACGAGCTGGGCGACCGGCGACTGAAGCGTGCCCATGAGCTGGGCGATCAGCGTTTCGCGGGACGGCAGGTCAGCCAGCTGCTTGACCTGGTCCGGAGAGAAGACCCGACCTTCCACAAGGCCGCCGACGACATCGAGCTTCAACCTCGTGGCGCGGACCCACTCGTTGATCAACCGAGACGGTATGCCCAGATCGTCGTAGCCAAAGGCGATCGCAACGGGCCCCTTGAGCTCATCCTTGAGCGCCGGGAAGCCCGCCGCCTCCGCCGCGCGCCGGGCGAGAGTGTTCTTGACGACGCGGTATTCGACGTCGCCGCCTCGGAGCTTCCCGCGCAGGTCCTGGATCTGGCTGACCTTCAGCCCGCGGTAATCCGTGAGCACGGCGACCTTCGCCTTTTTCAGTTTCTCGGTCAGAACGTCGACCTGCTCGGCCTTCTGTTCCTTTCGCGCTTTCGGCAAATAAAAAATCCTCCCCGCCCAAAACACAAGGCAGGAAGGATCAAATGTCCTTCACCGGATGCCTCTGCAGGAAATTAAGCGGACCCGGCGCCCGCACCTACGGTCTAGGGCAGAAACGAGATTATACGGAGTTCCCTTTCAACCAATCTTCGCGCAGGACCTCGGTCATGACCTCATCGACCCACTGCCCATCCACGTAACGATCCGCCCGGTAGCGGCCCACTTCCCGATAGCCCGCGGCTGCCTGGGCGCGGCCGCTCGCGGTGTTGCCGTCGAAATACGACGACTTGAGCTTGCGCAGCGGCAGCTGCGTGAAGGCATAGCGGCTTCGCAGCTGCATCGTCTCGCGGCCGATGCCCCTTCCCCACAACGACCGGTCGCCGATCACCGTACCGGTGGTTCCGAACCCGTTCTTCCAGTCGATCTCGCGGATTACGGTCGTGCCTGCCGCCAGACCATCCACCTCCAGCACCCAGACCACAGAGTTGGGATCCTTGGCGGTGGTTTCGAGCCACGTTTTCTCCATCTCGATCGAAAGCGCGGTGCGCCGTCCACCAAAGTGCGTGACCTCGAGGTCCTCGAACCAGCTGACCATGGGCGAGGCGTCGTCTGGCTTGGGCGGGCGCAGTCGAACGACCTTGCCCTGGATCACGGGGCCGTACATTGCTTCTCCCAGTCCTCCCGCATGACCTCGGTCATCACGTGGTCCCGCCATTTCCCGTCGACGAACATGTCGGCGCGATGCCGCCCGATCTCGCGGTAGCCTGCGGCGGCCTGTGCCTTGGCGCTCGCCTCGTTCCCATCGATGTAACCCGACTTGAGCTTGCGCAGCGGCAACTGCATGAACGCGTATCGCGTACGCAACTCCATCACCTCGCGGCCGAGTCCCTTCCCCCAGAGTGAGCGGTCACCGATGATCGTTCCGGTGGTGCCAAACCCGTTCTTCCAGTCGATCAGATGGATATGCGTTGTCCCGATCGCCGCGCCGCTGTGTTCGACGACCCATAGCACCTCGTCCGGATTCCTCGCCGCGCGGTCGAGCCACTCCTTCTCCATCTCAATCGATGGCGGATTTCGCAGCATGAGGAGACGCGTGACCTCCATGTCCTCGAACCAGGCGATCATCACCCCGGCGTCCTCAGACGTGGGCGGCCGCAGCCGTACGAGATTGCCCTGAATCACTGGGCCGTACATGGCCCAGAAGCCTAGCTGGCGGTGTGGAGCTTTGCCGCCTCTTTGACGTCCACCGGCACCGACGGGCCCTGCGTCGCCGCCACATAAAAAGTCCGCAGATACTGACCCTTCGAGGTTGCCGGCTTGTTGCGGATCAGAGCGTCGACCAGCGCCGCCAGGTTCTGGTGCAGTTGCGTGGAGTCGAACGACACCTTGCCGATCGGCGCGTGGACGATCCCGAACTTGTCGGTCCGGAACTCGACCTTGCCGCCTTTCACCTCGCGCACCGCGCGACCCACGTCGAACGTCACCGTTCCCGACTTCGGGTTCGGCATCAGGCCGCGCGGCCCGAGAATCTTGCCAAGGGGACCGACCTTCGACATGATGTCTGGCGTCGCGACCGCGGCGTCGAAGTCGGTCCAGCCTTCGGACACCTTCTTCACCAGGTCATCGCCGCCGACAAAGTCGGCGCCCGCCTCCTGGGCCTCCTTCGCCTTGTCCGCGGTGGCGAACACGGCGACTCTCACCTTCTTGCCCGTCCCGTTCGGTAGCACGACCGATCCGCGCACCATCTGCTCGGCGTGACGGGGGTCGACCCCGAGCCGGATGTGCGCCTCGACAGTTGCGTCGAACTTGGAGATCGACGTGTCCTTGGCCAGCGCGACCGCGGTCGCCGGGTCCAGGCCGCCGTTGCCGTTGCTGGACATGGCCGCCTCGACCTTCTTGGCGGCCTCGATGTACTTCTTCCCGCGCTTTTTCGGCATTACTCGACGATCTCCAGGCCCATCGAGCGCGCCGTGCCCTCGATCATCTTCATCGCGTGCTCGGCGTCGTAGGCGTTGAGATCCTTGCGCTTGACCTCGACGATCTGACGCATCGCTTGTCGCGTGACTCGCCCGACCTTCTCGCGGTTGGGCTTGGCCGATCCCTTCTCGATCCCGGCCGCGCGCTTCAGCAGGTTGACCGCGGGCGGTGTCTTGAGCACGAACGAGAAGCTGCGGTCCTCGTAGATCGTGATCTCCGCGGGCACTACGTCGCCGGCCTGCGCCTGCGTTCGCTCGTTGTAGGCCTTGGTGAACTCCATGATGTTGATGCCATGCGGGCCCAGCGCGGTGCCCACCGGCGGCGCCGGGGTCGCCTTGCCGGCCTGCAATTCGAGCTTGAGGATCGCTCGGACCTTCTTCTTGCCCATCTGAGTTAGCTCTTCTTCCTTCTTATGTGTATCTGGTGATGCGCGCTCAGTGGACCTTCTCGACCTGGAGTAGGTCGAGCTCGACCGGCGTTTCGCGTCCGAACATGTTGACGAGCACCTTGAGCTTGCCCTTCTCCGGGTTGATCTCGTCGACTTTGCCGTGGAAGTCCGTGAACGGCCCATCGACCACGCGCACCGACTCGCCCACCTGGAACTCGACGCGGATCTTGGGCGCTTCCTGCTTCATCTGCTTCTGGATCGCCCGGACCTCTTTTTCCTGGAGGGGCACCGGGCTGTTCGCGGACCCGACGAAGCTCGTCACGCCCGGCGTGTTGCGGACCACGAACCACGACTCGTTCGACATGACCATCCGGACCAGGATGTAGCCCGGGAAGATCCGCTTCTGAACGTGCCGGCGCTTGCCGTCCTTGATCTCGATCTCGTCCTCCATCGGGACAAGCACCTGGAGAATCTTGTCCTGCATGTCCATGGACTCGATCCTCTTCTCGAGGTTCTTCTTGACCTTCTCCTCGTGGCCCGAGTAAGCGTGGACCACGTACCACTGGGCGTCCTGTTCGGGAGGCGCGGCGCTCTTTTCGACAGCCATTAGGGCCCTCCGCTGTAGATCACGCGTTTGGCGAACTCACCCAGGAGATAGTCGGTGCCGCCGATGAACGCCCCGAGCAGGATCACGGTGAAGATCACGACAAGGGTGTAGCGGTACAGCTCTGGCCCGGTCGGCCAGACGACCTTGCGCAGCTCTTCGTAGACCTCGCGCATGAATCGCGCCGGGGCGAAGTCCGACGACGGCTGCTCTGCTCGCTTGTCGGCTGTGACCGCCATTACTTGGTTTCCTTGTGCTCGGTGTGCTTGTGGCACCACTTGCAGTATTTGCTCAGCTCGATCCGGTCTGGATCGTTCTTCTTGTTCTTCACGGTGGTGTAGTTGCGCCGCTTACACACGCCACAAGCGAGGGTGATGATGTCTTCCATAGTTGGCTCTTTTGGTGGGGCTGAAAAGAAAAAAGCCTAGGTTAACTAGGCGCTGTCAATAGTAGCAGCCTCGCCCCTCACGGGAGCAGAGTGCGGGTCAGAGTCTCGTCCAGCCACGCGGCGTAGCGCTCGGACGACCATCCCCGGACGCCGCGGAGCAGGCTGTGGACCTCGGGGCTGGTCAACGTCCACACTATCGTGGCGGCGTCCTCCTGAGTGAGCCCTGCCCGGAGCGGACCGTTGGCCGCGACCCACGATACGAACTCGCGCATGCTCTCGTGCCGGCTCTCCTGCACCCTGGTCCTGAGGGCCGCGACGTCTGCGTCCACGGCGGCCGCCCCCCGGATGATGTCGTCGACGGGCCGCACCCGCTCGATGATCTGGCTTACGTCATGGGCGAACGCCGCGAGCTGGCGTGCCTGGTTCGGCTCGGCACGGACGGCTTGCGGTCCGGGCCGGTCGAGGAGCTCGATGGGCGCGTCATCCCCGCCGACCCTGACATCCAGCAGCGACCTCAGGACCTCGCGCTTGCTTCCGAAGATGGCGTAGACGGTATCCACCGCCACGCCCGCGCCAGACGCGATCGCCTCGACCGTGCTGGCGGCATAGCCCCGCTGGGCAAAGAGCTGCTGGGCTGCCTCCAGGATCTTCATCCGGGTCTGGCTCGCCTGCTGTCTGCGCAGGGCCGAGTCGTAAGAACGCTTCGGCTTGACTTTCGCCACGGTTTGATCCTACTATGCCAATAGTCATCCTAGTATTCCTCGGATGAATTGTAAGGAGAGGCACCCAATGGCTCTTTCGCATGAAGCGATTTACCGCCGGTTGATCGAAGAGGGGTTCAACCAGGGCAACCTGGCAGTGGTCGACGAGCTCGTGGCGCCTGGCTCTCGCGAGCACCAGCGCGGCTCCAAGGACGGAATTGAGGGAACGAAGGGCACGATCAACTACCTTCGGTCCGCCTTTCCCGACTTCAAGATCACAATCGACGAAGTCGTCGTGTCCGGCGACAAGGTGTGGGCGCGGCAGAAGGGCGGCGGCACCAACCTGGGCAGCTTCGCCGGTCACCCGCCGACCGGGATCAAAGCGTTCACCGACGTGATCGACCTGGTCCGGATCGAGGACGGCAAGATCGTCGAGCACTGGGGCGTCCCGGACCAGCTCGGCATGATGATGCAGCTGGGCCACATCCCTCAGCCAGTCAGGCGGTAAGCAAGTCCCACCTCCCCCGCGCCAGCGGGGAGGGTCGGTGATGGGGGTGCAAGCACCGGGCCATATGATTCGGTCAATGGCCGCGCCCACCATCGCCGTCCTGCACGGCGACCAGACCGGAGAAGAGCTGCTCCTCGAGGCGCTACGCCTGCTCGAGCCTGACGTGCTCGGGCTGAAGTTCGAAAGGCGCGACTTCGACCTCTCCCTCGACGAGCGCCGCAAGACCCGCAACGAGGTCGTTCTCGCGGCCGCCCAGGCGCTTGTTGAGCTCGGGTTCGGGATCAAGGCCGCCACCATCACCCCCGAACGAAGCGGCGACGTGGGCAGCCCGAACGCCATCCTGCGCAAAGACATCGACGGCCGCGTGATCGTCCGGACCGGCCGTCGCATCCCCGGCGTCAGACCGCTGGCGGGAGTCCACGCCCCCATTTCCGTGATCCGGATGGCGGTCGATGACGCCTACGGCGCCAAGGAGTGGCGCGAAGGCCACGACCTGGACGAGTGGGCGTACCGGACCGAGAAGATCAGCCGCCGGACCTGCCGCATCGTCGCCGAGTACGCCTTCAATCACGCCAAGCGCATCGAGGCAAAGGTCTTCGGCGGCCCCAAGTTCACCGTCAGCCCCGTGTACGAGGGGATGTTCAAGGAGGAGCTGGACGCCGCGGCCAAGCGCCATCCAGACGTCCGCTACGACCCGCAGCTCATCGACGCGACCTACGCGCTCCTGGTGGCTACCACCGGGGAATCACTTGTGATCCCCGCCCTCAACCGCGACGGCGACACCCTGTCCGACCTGGTGATCCAGATGTTCGGCACCATCGCCGGGGCGGAGTCGACGCTCCTCGCTTTCGACGACGAGGGCGCGGTCAAGGTCGCGATGACCGAAGCGCCCCACGGCACGGCGCCCTCACTGCAGGGCAAGAACGTGGCGAACCCGATGGCGATGATCCTCGCCGTCGCCTCGCTGCTCGGCTACATGAAGGACGAAAAGGCGCGCAACGCGTCGCGCACGATCTACGAGGCGGCCCTGGAAGCGGTCTCCGACGGAGTGCGCACCGCAGACCTGGGCGGAGACGCATCCACCACAGAGTTCACCGACGAGGTGATCCGAAGAGTCCGCACGAAAGTGGATGTGTGGAGCGCGCTGGCGGACGTAGAACGATAAGAAAAGTCGCTTCCCCACGCGCGGGGAAGGTGGCGCGCAGCGCCAGATGGGGATAAAAATCAAGTACCTAGCGCTCGGCGATTCCTACACCATCGGCACCGGCGCATCCACGCCGGCCCGCGCCTGGCCTTCGATCATCGCGGAGCGCTTGCGACACCATACAGGCCAGGAGGTCGAGCTGACCAATCCGGCTGTGAACGGGTTCACCACCGTCGACCTGATCCGGAGGGAGCTCGCCGAGGTCCGGCGCTTGAAGCCCGACCTGGTCACGATCCTGATCGGAGTCAACGACCTGGTCCGCGACATCCCGCCTGACTCCTATCGCGCCACGCTGGTGAGGATCTACGACGAGATCGCGAAGGACAAGGCTCCGGACGGCCGTGTCTTTGCGGTCTCGATCCCTAACTGGTCGGTCGTGCCGGCCGCCCGCGAGTACGGCGACCCGGAGGGAATCCGAGACCTGACCGACAGCTTCAACGACATCGCGCGCGAGGAGGCGGAGAAGCGAGGTTTCGGGTGGATCGACATCACCGCCGCCAGCCTCTCAGGTCTGGGCACCCCGGGCTGGATCGCCTCAGACGGCCTGCACCCGGGCGACGAGCAGTACGCAGCCTGGGCCGAGGTGATCTGGCACTCAGTTAGACGGTGATTTTCTTGAAAGACTCCGCATACCGGTAGCCGGCCTTCTTCCCCACCTCTCGATGTCGTTTGCGCATGAATTTCTCGAAATCCCACGTTTGACCCGGCTTGGCGACCTGGCTCTTGTGCTTCTTCAACGCGGCGATCTTCAGGTCGAGCGTGGAGCTGATGTCGACCAGGTGATCGCCAGACGTCCAGAACGGAATCCAGACCTCCTTCACCACGTGCGGCTGGAGACCCTCCTTGAGGAGGCTGCGAAACGCGCGCGGGTTGCGCGAGTCAGGGTAGACGGCGGCCATCGTTGCCTCGCCGACGGCTAGGTGGTCGGGGTGCGACCCGCCCATCGGCGCATCCAGAACGCGCCCGGGGATGTGCGTGATCACGAGCTCGGGCTTGTACTTGCGGATCATGCGCACGATGTCGTGGCGCAGCTTGAGGTCGGGCGACAGGTGCCCGTCTTTGTAGCCCAGGAACTCGACCTTTTTGACACCGAGCACGCGAGCCGCGGCCCTCTGTTCTTTCTCCCGAATGGCGATGAGCTCGGAGTCCTTCTGCTTCGGATCCTCCCCGCCCTGCGAGCCGTCGGTGACGATCGCGTAGGTGACGCGGGCGCCATCCTTGGCGAGCTTGGCGATGGTCCCGCCTGCGCCGAAGTCCGGATCGTCGGGATGCGCGGAAACGACGAGCACGTTCTTGAACTTCGTCGACTGAGACTTGGAGGACGCGGTCCTCCGCGTCACCCTCTTGGTAGCCACGTCACTGAATGTAAGCGATCCAGGAGAGCGGCTATTCACCTCCCCGTTCGCTGGGTTGGTCGGGCGCCGCTTGCGCGCCCGGGCGGGGGGTGACGGCCTAGCGCTTGATGCGCGTGGCAGCACTGAGGGAAGCTAGAGGGATCGCACCCTCGATGGGCTTCCACAAAGCCTCGAGCTGCGGCGACGTCAGCCGCGCCCGCGACCCGATCACGCGCCCTCCGAACGCCGCCGACTTCACCGCCGCCCACCCCACATTTCCAATAATTCGCATCGGCACCGTCACGACCGCGGCCAGGGCGGCCGCCTCTTCGGCCGGCCTCGCGCTGCCGTCTACCGTCGCTTTCGAAAGCGCACTGGCCGCCTCCTCATCGACCGTCCACTGCTTGGCCAACATCGTGCACTGGCTCGCGCCTAGGCGGCCGACCGCCGTGATGTAGCGGGAGACCATGGCGCCAAGCGCGCGCGGATTGGTGACCGGGATCGCAGACGCAAAAGGGGCATACGAAGCGGCGAACTTGATCGGCGTCAGGTGGTGCCGGCGCACCAGCGCCGAGACCGCGTGCCACGCCGCCACCGCCTCGTCGTCGGACCGTCCACCGAAGAAATCAACCAGCGCCGTGCCGGCGTTGACCAGCGGCGCGACAGCCTCCTCGTTCGCAGCGGGAGCGTCAGCCGCGACCCGTTCCCAATCGTGCTTGCTCAGCGAGGCCAGCTTGTGAGCAAAGCCGCCCCCGTTCACCGAGTAGAGCGGAATCGAATGTGCGAATGGCGCGTACATTTCTTTTGCCTGCTCGCCCGTCATGCGCCCCTCGGACTCGATCGCGTAGCCGGCCCGCTCGACTGCGGCGAAAGCGCGGCAGCGGGTGAACGTGTCGAGCTCCCGGGTGCCTTCGATCGAGGCCAGGATCGACCGCACCACCCCGGCCGGTTCGTCGCTGCTGTCGCGCGTGACGCTCGCCACGAGGGCGCGGCGGTCCAGCACGCGGAGCCACTGGATCGGCGTGAGCTCCGCGACCGCCTTGATGAAGACCGCCACCTCGGCGCTGTTGGACCCATAAGGGGCGGCGGCTTTCGCGGGAGCCGCCGCGGGGAGGCGCTTCCTGGGCGCCCTGATGGTTCGGATGGCGCTGCTCACCGCCGCCTTCACCGCGGCGGAGGTCGCACGGTTTTCATCTGCGGTGAGCGAGGCGAAAGGAACCACTTGCTCGATCGGCGCCCACAATTCCGCGACCTGCTCCGGTGACAGGTCCGACAGGGATCCCAACACGCGTCCGCCGTGGACGGCCGTGCGCACCGCCGCCCAACCCGAATCTCCGGTGATCTGCGCCGGGATCACGGTGAGGGCGGCCATGGCGACCGACTCCTCGCTCTTCGCCTCGCGGTGATTCGCCACCGCCTGCAGCAGCGCGCGAGACGCCGCCGGCTCCAGGCGCCAGCGGCGCCCGAGAGTCTCGCACTGCTCGGCCGAAAGCCCCTCGAGCTCCGCCATGAAGCGCCGCGTCAGCGGGTCGAGCACGTCCGAGCCGGAAAGTGGGATCAGTGCGGCGAACGGCGCGTAATGGGCGGCGAACTTCAAGGCGGGCAGCGTGTTCCGCGAAACCAGGGCCGACATCGCCTGCCAGGCCGCGACCTGCTTCTCCTCGCTCTTTCTGGCCAGCGTGTCGAAGAGGATTTCGCCCGCCTTCGACATCGGCTCGGACATGCGGCCGTCTTCGCTTCGGATCGCCGCCTGGATTGAACGCGAGGACTCCCCGGCGCCCTCCTTCGTAACCGAGGCGACGAGCCGGCGCGTGGCCAGGACCTGCCGCCACTGCCAGGGCGTCAGCAGCACCGTGGCATTGATGAACGCCTCGACCTCGGCGGTATTCGGCCCGAACCGACGCGACGCGTCATCGTTGGCGCGCTGAATGCGGCCGAGGAGTCCATGGGAGGCGGGCATGCCACCGCCAATTTTGGCTGCCTGAAGACCCTTTAAGGCTGGTTTAGACAGTCTCGACCTTGAGCAGGTTGGTCTGGCCGGCCAGACCAACAGGCACTCCGGCGACCACCACGACAGTGTCCCCCGTTCGCACCAGGCCGCTGTCCCGAGCCGCCTCGGTCGCGTTCGACACCATCTGGTCGGTGTCCTTGCCGGGGCTCACGAGCAACGGGATCACGCCCGAGTAAAGCGCGGTCTTCCGCAGGACCTCGGGGTGGGGGCTGGCGGCCACCACCGGCACCCGCGGCCTCGCCTTGCTGCACCTCAACGCGGTAGTGCCGGACTCCGTGAAGGCGATGATGACCCGGGCGCCCAGCTCGTCTGCGGCGGTGGCCGCGGCGTGGGCGATCGCGCTTCCGACCTGTCCCGGCTCGCGCCAGAGCTGGCGAGCCCGCTGGTAATCGGGGTGGCGTTCTGCCGACAGGCAGATCCTGGCCATGGCGCGCACGGCCTCCACAGGGTGCGCGCCGACCGAGGTCTCTTGCGAAAGCATCACGGCGTCGGTCCCGTCCCAGATGGCGTTCGCCACGTCGGAAGTCTCGGCCCGGGTCGGGCGGTTGGAGGTGACCATCGATTCCAGCATCTCGGTGGCGGTGATGACCGGAACGCCCGCGCGGTTCGCGCGGTCGATCACGTCTTTCTGCACGGCGGGCAGGTCGCCCAGCTTTAGCTCCACGCCGAGGTCGCCGCGCGCAACCATCACGGCGTCAGCCACCTCAAGGATTTTGCTCAGGTTGCGGATCGCCTCGAGTTTCTCGAGCTTGGCGATCACAGGCGTCTTGCAGGCAAGGTCTCCCAGGTGCTTCTGGCACAGCAGGACGTCTTCCGGCTGCCGCACGAACGACAGCGCCAACCAGTCCACCTGGAGCTCGACTGCGAGCTTCAGGTCCTCCAGGTCTTTCTCGGTCAGAGCGGGCATGGGCAGCGGGCGGCCGGGCACGCTGACCCCCTTCCGCTCGCCCAACAGTCCCCCCCGCATCACGGAGCACTCCGCCTGGTGGCCTTCCACGTGGCGCACCACGAGCTCGATGCGCCCGTCATCGAGCAGCACGTGGTCGCCCCGCTGGAGCGCTTCGACCAGCTCTGGGTGGCTGATCTCGATGTGGTTGTCCGTCGGGGCTGCACCATCACCGGAAGGAGCATCGTGAGCGCGCCGGCTGCGGGATTCGCCCGTGAGGATTACGGTGCGACCGCGGACAAGGCGCATGAACGCCGCTTCGAGCGGGCCGGTGCGGATCTTCGGGCCCTGCAGGTCGCCCAGCAGCGCGATCGGACGCCCCGCCGCCTCGGCGGCCTCGCGCACGTCGGCCGCCATCTGCCGGTGCGTGGCATGGTCCCCGTGCGAGAAGTTCAGGCGCGCGACGTCCATGCCCGCGGCGATCATCGTGCGCAGCACCGCGGGCGACGCGCTCGCCGGCCCAAGGGTGCAGACGATGCGCGTGCGCCGCACTTGAGTCATTGGTATTTCTGCACTCTGCGACCCATCTCGCTCTCCGCCCCGATGACGCGGCGCTCCAGCTCGAGCGCGCTGATCACGGCCCCGCCCATGCCGCGCACCAGGTCGCGCTGAAAGCGGTCCGAAGTCGCCACTGTGATCACGTCCCCCACCTGCGACGCCGCATAGGCGATCCGCTCGATCGCGTGGTCGGCCGAATGACCCTTGCGCGTGAACACGACATGCACGCCTTCGACGTCCTCCTCGCTGTTGGTCCGCGCGGCGGAATGGTGTGCGTCGAACACAACGGTCACGTCAGCGCCTTCCACCATCCCGAAAACAGCGAGGCGATCGATCAGCTTGTCGCGCGCGGCCTCGAGCGACGCATCATCCATCAGCCGCTTGAGCTGCGCCCACGCGTGTATCACGTTGTACCCGTCGACGATCACCCGCTCCATCAGTGAAAGCGAAAGTTGGACTGGCCATAACCGATCAGGAGTTGCGGAATTCCAATTGAGCCTGTGATCTGCAGCACCGCCTGGAAGAAGGCATGGCTCACTGGCGCGACGAACCACAGCACGCCGAACACCGCCAGGATTCCGAGCTGCCCGTACTGATTCGCGAGGCCCTGCAGCGTGTAGGGCAGCCACGGCCGGAGGATGCCGTATCCGTCGAGACCCGGTACGGGCAACAGGTTCAACACCAGCGCGATGACCTCGATGAAGCCAAGGAAGGCCAGCGCTCCGAAGAAGCCGGCGTTGTTCTGGTTGAGCCACGCCTCGTTGCCGGGGATGAAGAACGGGCTCGCGACGAGCAAGCCGCACACCAGCGTGCCGACTGGGCCCGCGACGGACACGGCCGAATCCCAGGCCCTGCTGCGCAGCGCGCCGCGGTCGATGTAAACCGCCCCGCCCGGTAGCCCGATGCCGCCGAGCAAAAGGAAAAGCACCGGCATGATTAGGCTCAGCAGCACGTTCGTGTAGCGGAGCGGGTTCAGGTCGAGGTAGCCGGACGCGCGCACGCTCCGGTCGCCGCCGAGGTAGGCCACGATGGCGTGCCCGAACTCGTGCACGCACACCGAGGTGATCCACCCCGCCGTGACGAAGAGGATCGTCAGCTCTTCGGCCATCGCGGGGAAGATTCCAAGCCACAGGAGCGCGCCCGCCGCAGCGGTGATGGCGACGAGACCGATGAAGACGGGGCTGACCTTGAGCACGCCGCGCATCGACGGCAATGGCTTCCGGCGCAGCGCCGCGTCGGGCCTCGCGCGGGGCGCCACCGCCGGCTGGTTCGTCCGAGCGGCCTGCTGCTGCTGCGACCGGTTGCCCGACACTCGATCCGACTCGCCGGGCTGGAAATCCACCTTCGTTCCGGTCTGCAGGTGGCGGCGCAGGTCGTAGAGCGTGAGCCCAGCCTTCTGCAGCGGCGCGGACGTTTGCGGCGTGTCGCTGTAGAGCATGGCGAGCAAAAGGTGAATCGAGTCCACCTGGTAGTGGCCCAGCACCTGGGCCTCGCGGTTGGCGTTGACGAGCAACTGGCGGATCGGGATCGGCTGCGCGCCGTCAGCGGCCGGGAGCTGCGCGATGATCGTCGAAGGATCGATACCCAGCGCCCTGATCGATTCATAAGCAAGGCTGCCCCGGGTGGACAGGATCGCCTGCAGCACGTCGTTCGGGCTGGCGCTCGCCCCGCGCCCCTTCGCCGCGGATGCGGCGCGGTCCAGGATCTCGCGCGCCGAGCGCGTCAGCGGTATGTCCGCGGCAGCGACATCGAGCTCTGCGGTGGCGTCAGGCACAGCGAACCAGTCTAGGAACCCCTCCGGCCGCCGGTCCGCTGCCGGGTGACCTCGTACAGCAGGGCGGCTGCGGCGGCCGACGCGTTGAGGCTCGCGATGTGGCCCGCCACCGGCAAGCGCACGCGTGCATCGCACCTTTCCTTGACCAGCCGGTGCACGCCCTCCCCCTCGCTGCCGACGACGATGCAGACGCGCTGGGTGAAATCGAACTCCCACGCGTAGACCTCTCCTCGCGGGTCGAGCGCGACGCACCATAGCCCGGCCCGCTTCACCTCGGCGATCGCGGAAGGCATGCCCGAGACGTGGCAGATGCGCAGCAGCTCGCTCGCGCCCGAGCTCGCCTTGGCCGCGGCCGGGGAAAGTGGTGCGCTGCGATGCTCGGGGATGATCGCACCGTCTGCCCCGACGACCTCCGCGCTGCGCAGGATCGCCCCGAGGTTTTGCGGGTCCATGATCGAATCGAGTCCCACGAGCAGGGTCGGGTCGGTGGCGAGGAGCTCCTTCAACGTCCAGGCCTTGCGAGGCTTGAGCTCCGCTGCGACGCCCTGGTGCACGCCGGGGGCGATCACGTCCAGCCGCTCGGGAGCGACAATCTCGACGCGGACCAGGCGGCCGAGCTCATCCAGTCGCGGATCGTGGCCGAGCCCGGAAGCCTGGTAGACCCTGACCACCCTCCCCGCCCGCGCCGCCTCGAGCACGGCGTTCCGCCCATGGATGAGCGGCGCCCCGCCCTTCATCGCCTCACTCCCCGGCCGGGCGCCGTAGGGCGCGCGGCGCTTCACCGGACGCGACGCCATCGAACGCCCTCCTTGGAGTCTTCCAGCGCGATCCCCTTGTCGCGCAGCTCCTCGCGAATCTGGTCCGCCCGAGAGAAGTCGCGGCCCTTTCGTGCGGCCTCGCGTTCGGTGATCAGCCGCTCCACCTCTTGCGCGAGGCCCGGCTCCTCCGAGCGCACCACGTCGAGGTGGGTGTCGTACTCCTCGATCAGCCGCAGCAGGTCTTCGCGACCATGCTCGCCAACTCGTCCCGCATCCAGGGCCGCGTTCGCCTCGCGGACCAGCTCGAAAACCAGGCCGATGCCCTGCGGCAGGTTCAGGTCGTCATCCAGCGCCTCGCGGTAGCCGGCGCGCACCTCGCCGATCCGCCTCAGGAAATCCGGGTCGTCCTTGTCGCCTGGCGCGGAGCGCCGGACGCGCTCCGCGAACTCCCGCAGGCGGCGCACCTGCTCGGCGGCCGCGTGCAGCGCCTCGGTGCTCAAGCGCAGGCGCGTCCGGTAGTGCGCGCTCGCCAGCAGGAAGAACCGCACCGCGACCGGGTCGTGGCCCGCGTCGCTGAGGTCTCGCAGCATCGTGAAACCCCCCGCGCTCTTCGACATCTTCTCGCCGGTCGCGTCGGCGAGGTGCTCCGAATGAAGCCAGTACCGCGCGAACTGCTTGTGGTTGGCCGCCTCGGACTGCGCGATCTCGTTTTCGTGATGGGGAAACATCAAGTCGACGCCGCCTGCATGGATGTCGAGCGTCAGGCCCAGGTAGCGCTTGCTCATCGCCGAGCACTCGATGTGCCAGCCGGGGCGGCCGCGGCCGAACGGCGCCTCCCAGGCCCCGCCCAGCTTCTCATCCTCCGGGTGCGCGTGTTTCCAGAGGGCGAAGTCGCTGACCGATTCCTTGTCGTACTTATCGGTTGCAACGCGTATGCCGGGCTTGAGGCCCGCGCGGTCGAGATGTGACAGCGCGCCGTACGCGGGAAAGCTCGCGATCCGGAAGTACACGTCACCATCGGCGACATAAGCGTTCTGATTGGCGATGAGCTCCCCGATCATCGCGACCATCTCGGGAATGTGCTCGGTCGCACGCGGATAGTGCGTCGCAGGTTGCGCTCGCAACGCGGCCATGTCCTCGAAGAACGCCTCGGCATAAGGTTTGACGTAGTCGGCGATCGTGACCCCCGCGTGCATCGCCTGGTCGAGGATCCGGTCGTCGATGTCCGTCAGGTTCATCACGTGTGTCACGTCATAGCCGCCGACCTGCAGGTGGCGTCGGATCAGGTCGTAGACGAGAAACGCGCGCAGGTTCCCGACGTGGGCGTAGTTCCACACTGTCGGCCCGCACGTGTACATGCCGGCGTGGCCCGCCTTGAGCGGCTCGAACACGTCCTTGGTGCCCGTCAGGGTGTTGTGAAGCTTGAGCGTCACGTTTCCTCGATCAACGCGACGGCCTGGGCGGCGATGCCGTCCTTGCGACCCAGCGCGCCGAGACCTTCGGGCGAGGTCGCCTTGACGCTGACCAGCGCTACTCCGAGCTTCAACGAGTTGGCGATGTTGTCGCGCATCTGGTGAAGATGAGGATGCAGGCGCGGCTCCTCGGCGATCACCGTGCTGTCGACGTTGACGACTCGAAAGCCGGCAGAGCGCACCGCGCCGGCCGCCGTCGACAGCAGCGCAAGGCTTGAAGCGTCTTTGTAGCGCGGGTCGCTGGACGGAAACAACTTTCCTATGTCCCCAAGTCCAGCGGCGCCGAGCAGGGCGTCGATCACCGCGTGCGTGAGCACGTCGGCGTCCGAGTGACCGTCAAGTCCCACCGGATGGCCGATCGGAACACCGCCGAGGATCAGATCGCGGCCGGACTTCAGAGGGTGGACGTCATAGCCGATGCCGACCCTCATTCGGCGGCGACGTGGGCGGCGGCTTCCTGCTCTTTGATCAGCGCTTCCACCACGCCGAGATCCTCAGGCGTCGTGAGCTTGACGTTGGCCGGCTCGCCTTCGACCACGGTCACTGCGTGACCGGTCGCGGCGACCAGCTGCGCGTCGTCATCTCCGACCAGCCCGGCGTCGGCCGCCTCCCGATGGGCCCGCGCGAGCACCTCGTACGCAAAGGCCTGGGGCGTCTGCGCCAGCACGATGCGCGAACGGTCCAGGCTCTCGACCAGGCGATTGCCCTCGACGCGCTTCACAGCGTCTCGAGGTGCGATGGCTGGGAACGCCGCCCCGGACTCCATGGCCGCGGCCAGCACGCGCCGCACCAGGGTCGCGGTGGCGAGCGGACGGGCGGCGTCATGCACGAGCACGAAGTCGCACTCACCCAGCGCGGCCAGGCCCGCCCGCACCGATTCCTGGCGACTCTCGCCACCCGCCTTGACGATCACCGGTTTTCGCGGGTGCAGGGATTGCACCTCGCGCTCGGCGTTCTCGAGCCGGCTCGGCGGACCGACCACGACGATCCGGTCCACCTCGTCCAGCGCGAGAAACAGTTCGAGCACGCGGGCCAGCGTGGTCCTGCCGTTGAGCTGGACCAGCGCCTTGCTGCCGCGGCCGAGCCGCGAGCCCGAGCCCGCGGCCGCCACGATGGCGCCGACGATCATGCGGAGTCCTCGCGCTTGGGGCGCCCGTTCGAGCGGCGTCCCTCCATGCCTGCCGGCTCGGCGAAGATCATCCGGCCGGCCGAGGTCTGGATCACCGAGGTCACGGTTGCGGTGATGGTCTGGTTCAAGAGGCGCCGGCCGTTCTGGATCACCACCATGGTGCCGTCGTCCAGGCTGCCGACCCCCTGGCCCTGCTCCTTGCCCTCGCGCGCGACCGTCACGACGATCTCCTCACCGGGGATCGCGACGGGGCGCATCGCCTGCGCCAGCTCGTTGAGGTTCAGCACCGCAATGCCTTCGAGACGCGCGATGCGGTTGAGGTTGAAGTCGTTGGTCATGATCGCCCAACCTTTGGACTTGGCCGTGCGGACGAGGTGCGCATCGATCTCATGGCCGGGTGGAGTCTCGTCTTCCTTCACCTGGAGGTTGATCGAGGAATCCTTCTGCATCTCGGTCAACACGTCGAGGCCGCGCCTGCCGCGGCGCCTTCGCGTGACATCCGCCGAATCAGCCACCATCTGCAGCTCGCGCAGCACCGAGCTGAGGATCACGAGCGGCATGTCGAGGAAGCCAGTCTTGGCGATGTCCTGTATGCGCCCGTCGATGATCACCGAGGTGTCCAGCAGCACCGCCGGCAACCGGTGCTCGTCTGGCTGGCTACTTCCGCCAAACAGCAGCGAGGTCAGCTCCGCGCGGCGGGTGAGACCGACCGAGGCGCCCTGCGCCGCAAGCAGCAGGGCAAGCACGAACGACAGCGCGTAGCCGTAGGGCAGGTCGCGCACGAAAAAACCGATGAGAACCGCGATGACGAGACCGACGACCATGCCGAGAAGGCCGCTCAAAAGGTCTGGCAGCGGAGTGCTCGTCAGCCGGAAGTTGAAAGTCCGCCAACCGCCGAGCAAGTAAGGCGTGCCCAGGTAGGCGAAGATCAATCCTTCCAGCGTGGTCAGCCCGATGATGATGTATCCGGGGTGTGGGTTCCCCACACTTCGGACCAAGAAATAACCGAGCACGAAACCACCGATCACTCCGAGCCCCGCACCGGCCCAGCGGGCGAGAAACTCGGAACGCTTCACGGGTTACCTCCTCAGGAGACCGATACCTCGGTTCCTGTGATGAATGCGCCAGACCTCATGGGTTTAGAAAACGCGGCGGAGACTGCCTCCGCCAGGGTCCGTACCTCGACGATCTCGAGGCCGGACTGCCGCCCGGCTTTCGCACCGGCCGGAATCAAAGCGCGCGTGAGCCCATGCCGTGCCGCCTCCTGCAGGCGGCGCTCGAGCTGGCCCACGCGACGCACCTCACCAGTCAATCCCAGCTCACCGATGACAACCAGGCCGTCTGGCAATGGCCCGTTGTTGTGGTTGCTGACGATCGACAGGGCGAGACCGAGATCTGCGGCCGGCTCCGTCACCCGGATGCCGCCCGCGACGCTGACGAAGATGTCCGAACTTCCGAACTTGTAGGAGAGGCGCTTTTCCAGCACCGCGAGGATCATGTGCAGGCGGTTGACGTCGATGCCGTTGGCGATCCGCCTCACCATGCTGTTTTCCGTCTTGTTCACGAGGCTCTGGATCTCGACCAGGAGGGGCCTGGTGCCTTCGAGCGCGGCCACGATGACGGTGCCCGGCGACGAGGTGGTGGCGGATCCAAGCAGCGCAGCCGAGGGGTCGGGCACCTCTTCCAGCCCGGCCTCGCCCATCGCGAAGACGCCGATCTCTTCGGCCGAGCCGAACCGATTCTTCATCGCGCGCAGGATGCGAAGCTCCTGTCTCCGGTCGCCTTCCAGATAAAGCACCGTGTCAACGATATGCTCCAGGACCCTAGGCCCGGCGATCGAACCGTCTTTGGTCACGTGCCCCACGAGGAAGATCGGAACGCCGATCTCCTTGGCCAGGCGCATGAGGCGCGCGGCGGACTCGCGTACCTGGGTCACGCTGCCCGCGCTGCCTTCGAAGCCGGCGTCAGAAACGGTCTGGATCGAATCGATGATCACCAGGCCGGGCGATTCGGTCGAGATGGCTTCGCAGATCACGTCGAGGTCGTTCTCGGCCAGCAGGAAGATGCCGGCTTCCAGGGCGCCGAGCCTCGCGGCGCGCATGCGGATCTGCTGCGCGGATTCCTCCCCTGAGACGTAGAGCACCCGCTCCCCGCGCTGGGCGACCTGGGCCGCCGCGTGCATCAAAAGTGTCGATTTGCCCACGCCAGGCTCGCCGCCGACCAGCACGAGGCTGCCCGGCACGACCCCGCCTCCGAGCACGCGGTTCAACTCGTCCCAGGCCAGCGCCCGCCTCGGGGCGGCCTCGCTGGAGATCTCGACCAGGGCGACCGGCCGTGAATCACCTGGTTTCCGTGCGGGCGCACCGGACTTACTTGCTGCGGCCTTCCTGATTTGGAACTCCTGGAGTGTGTTCCAGGCGTGGCAATGAGGGCACTGGCCGGCCCACCGGAGGCTCTCGCCACCGCATTCGGTACACACAAACGTGATCGTGGATTTGGGCATGGAGCGACTACTCTCCCACCCACCATAGGGATTTACAAGTGGGCCGGTAACGTTTGACAGGCTCGTGCGTTTTATTCAGTGAGAGGAACGGAAAGACCCCCGGCTCCTTGAAGCGTGAAGGCGCCGCCCCGACTACCCCCGGGGCGGCGTCCCTGTTTCCCCCCTCCCGCGCGGGAGAGGGTCGAGCAAGCACGCCCTAGACCGCCCCGCGCTCCAAGTCCGCCAGCCGGTCGAGCGCCGCCAGCGGCCCAGACTGCGCAAATACGTCCGGCAGCGCCGCGCGCAGGCTCGTCTGCACCTGAGTCGCGAGCTGCGCCCGCACCTCCAACGACAGGTCCGGCCGCCGCCTCGCATACGACGAGATCAACCGTCGCAGCTCCGGATCCAGCCGCCGGAGCGTGAGCTCCGCCGCCGAGGCCGCCGCGACGTACGGAGCTGGCGGCGGCGGCAGGGTCCTGGCACCAGGCAGCTGCCACAGCCAGACATGGTCCGAGTCCTTGACCACGATGGTGCCCGCCGCGAGATCGCCAAGCCGTTTTCCCTTGCCGTTGACGAACAGCACGATCAACCCCACTCCGTAGGCGTACGGAAGGAAATCGACGATGCGCACGATGTTGCGAATCCCCGCCTGCGCGAAGGTGAGAGGTTCACCTCGATCGCCCACCGCGCGCAGGCGGAAAGCCTTCTTGCCGATCGTCTGACCGGACCACAGCGACTCGCTCACCCAGAAATACCCGAAGACCACGACGAAGCCGCCGATCACTAGCACGAGCACCGCACCGGTCGATCCGACGAGGGCAACGGCGGAGGCGACGAAGAAGACCGCTGTCAGGATCCCAAGGATGATCAGGAGGTCCAGGACCTGGGCGATGCCGCGGGTGCCGAGGCCCGCGACCTGGTAGTCGAACGAGACTCGTTCAGGGGTGGCGACGACCAAGTCGGTGTCCGGCAGCGACTGCATGTGAGGTAATTTTGGGCCGGTGGGGCTACGACTTTGAGAGCCGACGAGTTCGTCGCGCTGCGACGCGAAGACTGGAACAGATTGGAGGATCTCCTCGCCCGAGCAGGTGGCGGAAACCTGAACGGACTCGCGCCGGCGCAGGTCCTGACCCTGGCGGCCCTTTACCGCCGCTCCACCGCGGATCTCGCGCGCGCGCAACGCGACTGGCCGGGAGAGCCCGTCCATCGCTACCTCAACGGTCTCGTGGCACGCGGTCACGGAACCGTCTACCGGCGCGGCGGCGAGGTATGGAAGCGGATCCGCGCCTTCTACGCCGAGACCCTTCCATGCACGTACCGCGATTCAGCGCCGTACCTTCTCGCGGCGGCGGCCCTGCTGTTTGTTCCGGCGATCGTCACCTATTTCGTGGTGCTGGCCAATCCGGACGCGGCCTACGCCTTCGCACCGCCACAGCTGATCGATCAGGTGCACCACCATCAGCTCTGGACCCAGATCCCGCCCGATGCCCGCGTCGCGGAGGGGGGGCTGATCATGGTGAACAACATCTTCGTCACGATGCTGGCCTTCGCGTTGGGGGTCTTCTTCGGGCTGCCTGTCATGTACGTGCTGATCACCAACGGGATCAGCCTCGGCGGATTGTTCGGCCTCACCCAGGCCTACGGGCTGAGCGGCGGCCTATTCGATTTCGTCATCGGTCACGGCGTGCTCGAGCTCTCGATCGTCGTCGCCCAGGGCGCTGGGGGCTTGATGCTCGGCTGGGCGCTCATCTCGCCGGGAAATCGCAGCCGGCCCGACGCGCTGGCCGCCGCAGCGGCGCGCGCGTTCACTTTGCTGCTCGGCCTCGCCCCGCTGCTCATCGTCGCCGGCACGATCGAGGGCAACATCTCGCCGTCGGGCGCACCGTTCCCGATCAAATTGGCGATCGGCCTGACCACCGGATTGCTTTTTTATTCCTACCTGCTGCTCAGCGGGCGCCCGCGCCCTACAGGAGGGCTCGTTCCTTGAGCTCTAAGTAGCGCTCGACGAGGGCGGGGCTCAGGCTCCCGGCCACCACGTCGAGGCCCAGCACCCCGCCGCGGCGCAGCAGCTCGAAGCTCTCGCGGCGACTCGCGACGAACTGCTCCGCGGCGGCCCACTCGTAGGCGCGCGACGACGTGTCGATCGGTGAATCGCGGGCGCTGAGGACCGCCGGGTCGGACATCGCCACCACCAGCACGAGGTGTTTGCCGGAGAGCCGCAGGCAGTGCGCGACGAGCTCCTTCGACGCCTCCGGGTCCTGGACGTCAGTGAGGACGACGACCATCGATCTGCGTCCCAACCGCAGCGCAAGGTGGGTCATGGCATGGCCGAAATCCGGCTCGACCGACTGGGCCTTGATCGCATAGAGCGCCTCGGTCATGCGGCGGATCTGCGTGCTGCCGCGTTCGGGCTTGATGAAGCCGGTGACGTGGTCGTCAAAGGTCATCAGCCCCACGCGATCGCCATAGGCGTGTGCGACCCAGGCGAGCATCAGCGCCGCGTTCACCGCATGGTCGAGCTTGTCGAGGTCTCCCGCCGGCGCGGTCATCAGACGGCCGCAATCGATCGCGATCATCACGTTCTGGCCGCGCTCCGCCTCCACCTCAACGACGACCGGGCGGTCGCGCCGCGCGGTGGCGGTCCAGCTCACGCGCCGCACGTCGTCACCACGCACGTAGTCGCGAAGGCCCGCGAAAGCGGTCGACGCGCCCGGCGGTCGCGCTCGGCGCAGGCCGGCCATCGCGCGCAGGCCGCGCCGCAGCGTGAGCTGGATGCGCTTGATCGCCACCACGTTCGGAAAGACCGCCACCTCATCCGGATGCAGCAAGCGCACCTGCCTGCGCCACCAACCCTCTTCGCGCCAAACCTGCAGGTCGACGGGACCAAACCGGTAGGCGCCGCGCTTCGGCGAAAAGGTGTGATACCTGACGTGGAGCCGGCCGGCTTCATCGAAGCGACCGGCCACCTCGCGAGGCTCGGGCTTGAGGTCTGCCGGTGCGTGGTCGGCGACGCGCGCCAGGAGCCCGGCCGCGGCAGGGTTCTCGACCACGACCGTGACCTCTTCGAGCTCACCAAGCGAGAACGGCTCGGGTTTGACACGCTTCACGAGGTAGCCGGAACGGCCGGGCAGGAGGGCAAGGTCGCGCGCGGCGATGATCACCAACCCGGCGTGGTAGGCGACCGCGACAAAACCCAACACCGGCGAGACGATCGCAAGCGCGATCAAGCCGGCGCCGATGGCGACCGCCCAGAGCAATCGAGGCTGCGGAGCGAGCCCCCGAATCATTGCAACGGGTTGGAGGCGGTCAGCGCGGAGGAACGACCCGCCCGGCCACGGCTTCGAGCACGCTGTCGGGTGTCTGGCCGCCGACCTCCGCCTCGGGACGAAGGATCAAGCGGTGGCGGAACGCCGGCGCGAGGAGCGCCTTCACGTGATCTGGGGTGACGAACGCCTGGCCTTCGAAGGCCGCATAGGCGCGGGCCGCCAGCATCAAGAGGACCTCCGCCCGCGTGCTCGCGCCGAGCGCAATCTCGGGAGCGGTGCGGGTGGCGGAGGCCAGGTCCACCACGTAGGCGCGGATCTTCTCGTCGACGACTACCTTCGCGACCTCGCTCCGGCACGCCTCCACGTCGTCCGCGCCAAGGACCGGCTCGACGCCGGCCTTGACCGGGTCGCGCAGCTCGATGCCCGACTCCCAGCGTCGCAGCACCTCCATCTCGTCCGCGGCCGAGGGATAGTCGAGACGCACCTTGAACAGGAAGCGATCCTGCTGCGCCTCTGGAAGCGGATAGGTCCCCTCGTACTCGACGGGGTTCTGAGTCGCCAGCACGAGAAATGGCGCGGGAAGCGCAAGCTGTTGGCCCTCGAGCGTCACGCCGCGCTCCTCCATCGCCTCGAGCAGCGCGGCCTGGACCTTCGCCGGCGCGCGGTTGATCTCGTCGGCGAGCAGGATGTTGGTGAAGATCGGCCCGCGGCGGAGCGCAAATGTGCGGCTGGTGAGGTCGTACACCGAGGTGCCGACGATGTCCGCCGGCATGAGGTCTGGCGTGAACTGGACCCGGCCGTACTCGAGCGCGAGAGCACGTGCAATCGATTTAGCAAGCAACGTCTTGCCCGTGCCCGGGACGCCCTCGAGCAGGACGTGGCCCTGCGCGACCAGCGCGATCGCGCACAGGCGGATCGCCTCCTCCTGGCCGACGACGGCTTTGATGAGCTGCTCTCGGAGGCGCGCGTAGAACTGCGGCGCGGCGACCGAAGCGGTGCGGGCCATCACGCCACCCTATCGGACGGCTGAGTACGGCCGCGCTTTGCCGCCGCGACCGGGTGAGCGATGCGGTGGAGGCGCTGAGCCGCTTTCAAGAGTTCGGCCTCGTTCGCCGCTGAGTCATGGATGGCGTTCTCCGCCTCGGCGAGGTCGGCGGCAAGCCCAGGTACGCGCACCCACAGAGCATTCCAGAAGCGCTCGCGCGGCTGCAGCGGAATCCCGGTCTGCGCTGAAACCGCGCGCTCGGTGGCCGCAGCAAGCAGGCCGAGCGTCACGGCGCGCGCGCTCGACCGGCGAAGCAGCTGGCCGACAGCGACCGCCCACTCCACGTCCGTGCGCGCAGCCTCCGCTGGTCGCAGGATGCGCGGTCCAAAGGCACGGCCGCGCAGCACGAGTCCCACGAAAACCGCGACCAGGAGCCAGAGCAACCCGGCGCCCCACGGAGTCGTCACCCAAGCCTGCGGCGCGAAGTCGCTGAGCACCACGCCGTGGTGATATTCGTCGAAGAGGACTGGCGCGCCTGGGCTAGCGAGCCCGAGAAGGTCGGCCAGCAGCCGGCCGTTGTCTTTCTGGTCGAGGTACCCGTTGCACAAAACCAGCGGGTCGGCGAGCACCACGACCGTGCCTGACGAGATTCTCTGGATGTAACCGACGACCAGTCCGTCAGGGGTGCGCAGAAAGGGAACCTGGTCTGGGCCGGGGTCCACGGGCATCACGAGCGTGCCGCCCGCCACGCTCGTGACACCAGGAACAATCGGGTTGGCCTGCTCCACACCGCCGCCCGTATAGCCGCCGAGCCGCGTTACTCCGAAAGCTCGGTCGAGCTCGGGATCCCCCAGCTCAGAGGCGTAGATCAGCACGCCGCCGGAGCGAACCCACAGCCGTGTCCGTTCCGCTTCATCCGACGTATAGGGGCTTGTCGGCGTGAAGACAAACATGAGGCTGATGGGTGCAGGAGGCGCGAACGTGCCGCTGATCTGGTCGGTCGGGTGACCCATCGACTCCGCGAAGAGGCGGGCGGCCGAGGTGCCGTTGGCGGCATCGCTGTTCGAGCTGTGCTCCGGCGAGTCCTGGTGCGGCTGCACGAAGTAGGCGGCGGCCGCGATCCCGATTGAGAGGAGGCCCGCGATGATCCAGCCCCGCGCGCCTTTCATGCGGCCACCTCCGCCGGCACGCGAAACGGCTCGGCGACCTGCTTCGCGCGCTCGTAGGTCGCTGAGTCGACGTCGCGACCACCGTAGACGGCCGCCTCGAAAGGCAGCAGGAGCGCGTTCAGGCGCCCGGGGTCAGAGGCGCGCCTGAAAATCTCACGGACCGTGAGCGGGCTACCCTCCCAGGTCCGCTCGCCGGCGAGCGTGGCCGCCACGCCGGCGCAGAGGTTCCTGATCGCCGCGACGCGGTCGCCGTTCGCAGCGAGACGATCGGCCTCGGCGAAATAGTCCGCCGGAGCGCGAGGCCCGGCCGGTGAGGTCGCGGCGAGGCCCTCGGTGAAGCGCCCGCGAGTCGAACGAAACACCACGAAGGCGACTGCCGCCAGTCCGATCGCGCCGACGAGATAGAAGATCCACAGAGGAGCCTGTGCGCCATTACCGCCGAACAGGAGTCCGAGCAGCTGGCCGATCCTGTCGCGCACCCACTGCACGAAACGGTCCAGAACAGAAGGGGGCTTGTGGAGCGCGTCGTAGCGCGGCATGGCCAGCACGTTATGCAGGCGCTGCTGCGCCAGCTGCGGGTCTTGCGTGGTGGCCGGATCGTCGAGAGCGGTCAGCAGCGCGAGCAGCCGCACTCTCGCGTCGTCGTATTCCGGCGGCTGTCGCTCGAGGTCGGCAAGTATCTCCAGCTGGGAGGTACCTGTGCCTGCCTCGAGGGCGCTGACCGCCCGACGTGCGCTCGCGACGTCGTTGGGTGCTGCAGCCTGGACCAGGTTGTAGGCGTCCTCGACGGCCTGGCGATAGGTCGGAGGAGGCGGCGGGTCCGCTGAAGCGACAGTTGGGCCGGCGAATCCGGCCGCCACGAATAGCGCCGCCACCGCAAGAGTACGCCGCAGGAGGCGGGCTTTCAGCTTGTGCTCGCCATGCCGGGGAGGGCCGGAGGAGATGGAAGTCCTTGCGCTAGCTGGAAGAGGTCCAGCGCTTCGCGCCTGACACGCAGGTCGAAGTAGATGAGCACGACGGCGATCTGCAAGACGGGGTTCACCAGCGAATCGACGATGACGCTCGTCGCTCCTGAGATCCAGACGACGATGAGGGGCGAAACGACGAGCTGGAGCAGGCCCTGCCCCAGCGCGATGAATGCCCCTAGGGCAATGCGGACCGCGTAGGTGATGATGAAGATCAGGAAGACGATAAGGAAGGTGCGCCACCAACGCCCCTCGACCAGTCGCCAGCTACGGCTCATAGCGGCTCCAAGGCCGACGTTCTCGACGAACATGATCGGCATGACCGCCACCCAGCTCACCCAGATCCAGACCCACAGCGGGAGCAGGCAAAACACGATGACCATCAGCCCGATCAGGAGCCAGTAACCGAGAAGGTGAAGGTAGCGACGCATCACGCCACTCAGAATTCCGGCGGCTGTGACCGGCCGGCCGAGCGCGGATTCGCACGCGGCGAATGTCACCGCCCCGTAGAAGAACGGCAGTAGGACGAGCGTGATCAAAAGGACGACCACGGCCGCGACCAGGGTCGGTCCGAGAAAGCTCAAGTTGAAGTTCGGACCCTGGAGCGCGTTCGTCTCCTGAATCAGGCCGTTGAGCAAGGCGTAGGAGAAGAAACCCGACAGCCCGGCCGACGGGATCGAAAGGAGCACAGAGAGGCCGGCGAATAGAAAGAAGTGACGCCGGTACATCCGGAAGGTTTCGTCGAGCAGGTCCCCGACCTCGAGCGGGCGCAGCCGAAGCGGGGTTGGGGCGCTCACCTACTCCAATTGTGGGCAACGGACACGCGATTCGCCCAAAGGCGCGTCCCCCGAGCCGGCAACGCCTGCCGCGCACGAATTTAGCGCAGCCGTGGGGCGTTGCCACCCGAGGTCGTCAAGACCAGGCGACGAGAACTGCCCGGTGAGCGTTAGGGCTTGGCGGCTGCCCCGGTGCCCGCGGGTTCTTTGTGGCGGTGCTTGGTCGGCGTGAACTTGAGGCCTTCCTCGCCGTCCACGTCAATCTGCACAGTGTCCCCGCGCGCGATCTTTCCGCGCAGCAGATGCTCGGAAAGCTGGTCTTCGATCCGGCTCGTGATCACGCGTCGCAGCGGGCGGGCGCCATAGATCCGGTCGTAACCTTCCTTCGCGAGCAGGTCCTTCGCCGCATCCGTCACCTCGATCGTAATCTGCTGCTCCACCAGGTGCTTGGCGAGCTTGTTCAGCTGCAGATCGACGATCTGGCGGATCTGTCCCGTAGTGAGGCTCTTGAACACGACGACCGCGTCGACGCGGTTGAGAAACTCGGGACGGAACATCCGCTTGAGCTCTTCGTCGATCTTCTCTTTCGTGTTCTTGTGACGGCGCTCGACCTCTTCCGACTCATCAACGACAGCAGGCTGGAATCCAAGTGAGGTGCCCGCCTGGTTGACGTCGCGAATGCCGAGGTTGGAGGTCATGATGATCACGGTGTTCGCGAAGTTGACCACCTTGCCTTTGGCGTCGCTGAGCCGTCCGTCCTCAAGGATCTGCAACAGCATGTTGAAGACTTCGGGGTGTGCCTTCTCGATCTCGTCAAAGAGGATCACCGAGTAGGGCCGGCGGCGAACCGCCTCAGTCAGCTGACCGCCCTCGTCGTATCCGACGTATCCAGGGGGCGAGCCGACAAGCCGAGCCGTCGTGTGCCGTTCCATGAATTCCGACATGTCCAGCTTGATCAGCGAGTCTTCGGAGTCGAACAGGTACTCCGCGAGTGCGCGGGCCAGCTCGGTCTTTCCGATCCCGGTGGGGCCGAGGAAGATGAACGAGCCGATGGGCCGCCGCGGGTCTTTGAGGCCGGCACGAGCGCGCCGCACTGCCTGCGAGACGGTGATGATCGCTTCGTCCTGGCCCACCATCCGCTTGTGGAGCTCTTCTTCCATCCGAAGCAGGCGCGACGTTTCCTCTTCGACAAGCCGCGATACGGGCACTCCCGTCCATGAGGCAACGATCTGTGCGATGTGCTCCTCGCTGACCTCAGGGACCGTCTCGCCCAGCTTGTCTCGCCACGCGGCCTCCTTCACGGCAAGCTTGTCCTGCAGCTTCTTCACCTTGTCGCGGACGCTGGCTGCAGCCTCGAAGTCTTGCTTGTTGACCGACTCGTCCTGGTCCGATCGCTGCTTTTTGATCTCCTTCTGAAGCTCCTTGAGCTCATCTGGAGTGGTCGTCAGCTTCATGCGCACACGGGCCGACGCTTCGTCAATCAGGTCGATCGCCTTGTCCGGCAGGGCACGGTCACTGACGTAGCGATCGCTCAACACCGCCGCTGCGTGCACGGCGGCGTCGGTGATGGTCACCCGGTGGTGCTTCTCATAGAGCGACTTCACGCCGTTCAGGATGTCGATCGTCTCCGCGACGCTCGGCTGGTCGACGTACACCGGCTGGAAGCGACGCTCGAGCGCCGCGTCCTTCTCGATGTACTTGCGGTACTCGTTGAGAGTCGTTGCGCCGATGCACTGGATCTCACCACGCGCCAGCGCCGGCTTGAGGATGTTGGCCGCGTCGATGGCGCCCTCGGCGGCGCCGGCACCGACCAGCGTGTGCAGCTCGTCGATGAACAGCACGACCTCGCGACTCGAGCGGATCTCGTCGAGGATCTTCTTGAGGCGCTCTTCGAATTCACCGCGGTACTTGGTCCCGGCCACGAGCGCGCCCATGTCCAGCGTCAGCACCCGCTTGTGCTGCAGCGACTCAGGAACGTTGCCCAGGTTGATCTGTTGCGCCAGGCCTTCCGCAATGGCGGTCTTGCCCACACCCGGCTCGCCGATCAGAGCCGGATTGTTCTTGGTCCGGCGGCTCAGGATCTGGATGACGCGTTCGATCTCCGTCTCGCGCCCGATCACAGGATCAAGCTGGTTGCGGCGCGCCAGCTCCGTGAGGTCGCGACCGAACTGGTCAAGCAGCGGTGTCTTGGATGGCTTCTTGGGAGCGGGCTCCGCCTCGGTCTCCGCGCTGGAGTCGTGCAACAGCCGCTCGATCTCGGAGCGCACCTTGTCGAGGGTCGCGCCGAGGTCCTCGAGGACGTGCGCGGCGATGCCCTCGCCTTCGATCAGCAGCCCCAGCAGAAGGTGCTCGGTGCCGACATAGTTGTGGCCCATGCGTCGCGCTTCCTCGAAGGAGATCTCGATCACCTTCTTGACGCGTGAGGTCGGGATGATCTGCTGGATGATGATCCGCTCGTTCCGCCCTAGGACCGATTCGATGGTCTGGCGGACTTTGCCGATCTCCACGCCCAGGTTGTTGAGAACCTTGGCGGCCAGGCCTTCACCCTCGCGTAGCAAGCCCAGGAGCAAGTGCTCGGTGCCGATATAGCTGTGGTGCGATCGTTCTGCTTCTTCTTGGGCGAGCGTCAGAACCTTCTTGGCTCGCTCAGTAAATCTCTCAAACGGATACAAGGTCCAATTCCTCCTGGATTCCTACGCCTAGGTGGGGCCAGCACCTCCTCGAACGTTGCTTTGGTACCCCGCGGTACCTCTGCACCTAATATAACGTCCAACTCGACCAACGGATTTCTTTGGGCGGAGGCGCGGTGAGAACGCTTCTCGGGCGCCTCGGCGGTTACCTCCCGGCGGCCATCGCGTTTGCCCTTCCGACCGCATTCCTACCAGCCGCCGAAGACTCCTTCATCCTGCCTCGCGCGTCGATCGTTGTCGCCGGTGCCTGCCTCGGGGCCGGGATCGCATTACTGTCGCCGGGCGGACCCGGGTTGGGAAGACTACGCTGGCCGCTCGTCGCCGGTGCGGGGGCTGCGGTTCTGGCCTTCCTTTTCTCTACCTCAATGGCCCTCAGCTTCGCCGGTTCGTACACACGATACGAGTCTTTACCGACGCGGATTGCGTATCTCGGACTGCTCGCCATGGCGGTCTGGCTGATCCGCACGAAGCGCCACCGCGACTGGGTGGTGACGGCCCTGGTCTTCGGCACCGGTGTGGCCTGCCTGGAAGCATTACTGCAATTTGCCCAACAGGTGCCGTACCGGCCCGACGGCAACCTGGGCAACGCCAATGTCCTCGGCGCCCTGATCGCCATGACGCTGCCTCTGGCGATTGCTCGAGCGCTGCGGGGCGACCGTTTCACAGTCGCCTGGTGGATGGGCGCGGCAGTCCTGGCGGCGGGGCTGTACGTGACCACCTCGCGCAGCGGAGGGCTGGGAGCGCTGGCCGGCTGTCTGGCCCTCGTGGTCTTCTCGCTGCGAGGCCGTGCCGCGGTCGTTGCGGCGATCGCATCGATCGCGGCGATCAGTGCGGCGCTGGTCGTGATCGTGACGTCGCCGCTGCAGTTCCTCAACGACGACCCCAGCAAGCTGAGGATTCATCTCTGGCAAGACGGGCTGCACCTGATCGCGGCCCGACCGCTGACAGGATGGGGTGAGGATGCAACCGGTCTCGTGTTCGGCCAGTTCCTGAGCGGAGACTATGCAGGCGGCGTCACGTTCGACCGCATTCACTCGGGACTTCTCGACACGGCGGCGATGCAGGGATTGCTGGGCCTCGCCGCGATCGGCCTGGTCCTCGTGATCCTGTTCCGGGGCGCGTGGCGGGCACGATTCGGCGCGGACGTGAGAGCGCTGGCCGCAGCGTGTGTCGGCTACACCGTCTGGGTGGTTTTCAACTTCGACTGGGCGCCGGCAACTGGAGTGTTCTGGCTCCTCGCAGGGACCGCGTGGTCGGCCGTCCGATCATTTCAGGTCGAGGGGCTGGAACCGGCGCCTGCGGCACCGCCGGTTGCTCCCGCGCTCTGGCGATCGGTCGCTGCGATCGTGCTGGCACTTTTAGCGGTCGTGCTGGGAGCGCTGCCTCTGCTCGCTGACACCTGGTACCTCCAAGGACGTGCCGAGCTTGCCGTGCGGATCGATCCTCTGCAGGCGCGCTACCACTGGGCCCTCGGGGAGGCCCTGGTCGCCCACGGCTCGCGGTCCCAAGGTGTGGACGAGATGAGACGCGCCGTGGATCTTGGCGAAACCGAGCCTGGCCTGTACGTCGAGCTCGGCGACGCCGAGGTGCAACTCGGAAGGGCGTCCGACGCCCGCATGGACTACCGGCGCGCCCTGCAGATCGACCCTTTTTACTCTCCCGCCAGCCAGCGCCTGGCTTCTATGGGAAGCTGAACCGGCGCCTGGCCGCACCTCACGCGTGCCCTCCCGCTCCCGTCGGCCCCACCTCCAGCCGGAGCAACGCCTGGCGGGGACAACCCAATCGGGCGCGCGAAAGCGAGGCATCAGCCGGCAAAGAAAAGGCGCCGCTAGGAGTTAGCTCTCGTCCTCGATGTCGTCGTATTCGGCCGCGTGCTGCTCCGGCCGCGTGTTGGCCAGGCTGGCCGGCGGCGCGGAGAGCTGCTTCAGGCTGAGCGAGATGCGCCGCCGGGCGGTGTCGATCCCGATCACCTTGACCTGCAGGGTCTCCCCCACCTTCAGGACATCCTCAGTCCGCTCCACGTGGTCCCAAGACAGCTCGGAGATGTGAAGCAAACCCTCGATGCCCTGCATGATCTGCAGGAAGGCGCCGTACTTCTTGGTCTTGGTGACCTGCCCTTCGACGATCGAGCCGATCGGCATCGACTGCACGAGCCTCTCCCACGGGTCCTGCTGAAGCTGCCGCAGCGACAGCGAGATGCGGGTCTGCTCCGGGTCGAGCTTGATCACCTTCACGGTGACCTCTTCCCCCAGCTGCAGGACGTCGGTGACCTTGGACACGCGATCCCAGGACAGCTCGGAGATGTGAATCAACCCATCGGCGCCGCCGATGTCCACGAACGCTCCGTAGCTGGTGATGCCGGACACCGTGCCCTTGACGGTGGCCCCGGTCTGAAGCCTGCTGAACAGCTCCTCGCGCTTACGCGCGCGATCCTCGTCCTCGGCAGCCTTCTGGCTGACGATGAGCCGGTTGCGCTTGCGGTTGACTTCGAGAATCTTCACGGGGATCCGCTGGCTGACCAGCGACTCCAGGCTCCCCGCGTAAGCTCGCGCCACCTGGCTGGAGGGCAAGAAGCCTCGCAGGCCAAGGATGTTGACGATCAGGCCGCCCTTGTTCTGCTCGCGTACGTCGGCGTCGATGACAGACCCGTCGGCCTGCTTCTCGGCGGCGACGATCCACGTCGTCTCCGCCCGCGCCCGGCGCAGGCTGAGGACCACGTTTCCTTCTTCGTTCTCAGGCTGGAGGACGTAGACCTTGATCTGGTCGCCGGGCTCGAGCCCGACCGAGTCCACGTCACCGCGCAGACCCAGCTCCTTGCTGGAGATCACTCCCTCGGCCTTCGCCCCGATGTCGACCAGGACCTCATCCGCGTCGACCCGGACCACGATTCCGTCAACGATGTCCCCGTGATTGGGGGTCTTGAAGGCCTCCTGGTCGTAATGGAGGTAGTCCTCCATCGTCATCGCGTAAGCT
>DATMKM010000025.1:0-3530 GCA_035571315.1 Candidatus Acidiferrum sp. | reverse complement strand
CAACGGAGCCGTCAACAGCGCCAAGAACGGCGCGTCGGACGGCGACGCCACGAACAGGCTGCGCGCCAAAACGAATGGGGCGACCTCTCATCGCCCGGGGACCAACGGCGCTGCGACAGTGCAGCCGGCGGTCAAGCTGGCGCACGTCAACAAAGCTTTTGGCAAGACCGCCGTCCTCAAAGAGATCAACCTTTCGGTCGCGGCCGGCGAGCTGGTCGAGATCGTGGGGCCAAGCGGATCGGGCAAGACGACGCTCCTCCGGCTGGTCCACGGGCAGCTGCGGCCCAACGCCGGTGAGGTCTGGGTCCAGGGGCGTGGCCTCCACCGCTGGTGGCGGCGCGGCCTCGGAAGGATCCGGAGAGACGTCGCGTTCGTCTTCCAGGAGCACCACCTGCTTCCGCGCCTGACCGCGCTCGAAAACCTGACGCTCGCCCTACAGGTGACCGACCCGCAGCTACCTTTCAAGACCATCAAACAGCGCGCTGTCGAAACCCTCGAGTCGATGGGCCTGGCCGGCAAGCGCAACGCCTATCCGCGCCAGCTCTCGGCCGGCGAGCGCCAGCGCGTCACTGTCGGTCGCGCCCTGGCAGCAAGACCACGCGTCATCCTCGCCGACGAGCCGATGGCGTCGATCGACGACGACAACGCCAAGATCGTCATGCGGCTGCTGGAGGATGCGGCCGCTGCGGGAACTGCTGTCATCGTCGCCGGCCACCGCCACAGCTTCCCTTCGAGTCGGGTGCTCCGCCTCCCCACGGGCAAGATCCTGCTGAACGGGTCGCAGAAAGCAAGCTCCAACGGCAACGGGCATGCCAACGGCAACGGCAATGGCCACAGCCTGGGGACGGCTCCCCCGCTCTGGCGTCTTTTGCTTCCCACCAACCAACGCCCCCGCAAGCACACGCCCAAGCTCAAGCCGCTCCCACTGTGGCGCCGCCTGGTCGCTCAGGCTGCGAACAGCTACCGGCTGGTCATCTTGAGCGGTCTCAGAAGCTGGAGCAGAGATGTGCGCCTCACCGCGCCGGCGATCGGGACGATGGCCCTCCTCCTATTGCTCTGCGGGACGCTGGCCATGGTCGGGATAGCGATCGAGGGTGTGGCCACGGCGCAGGCATCGCAAGCGTCCCTGGTCCGCGTCTACCTCGCGCCAGACGCGACCTCCGACGCCGTCGCGGCACTCAAAGCGCGCCTGGTCTCCGATCCTCGCGTCTCCTCCGTCACCTCGGTGACCGCGGAGCAAGCGCTGGCGGAAGCGAGCAACCGGCCGGGGCTCGACAACCTGGCCAGCCTGAGCTCCACCAATCCATTTCCGGCGAGCCTTGACGTCCAGGTCCGCATGGTCACGCAGGTCGGAGCCGTCGCCGCGTCGGTGCAGGATGATCCCGCGGTCGATCCCTCATACCCGACTTCGTACGATCCCAATACCTACGCGCGCCTCAAGCATTTCGCGCTCGTGGCCGGCGGCATCGGAGCCGGTTTGGTGCTCCTGTTCGGTCTCGTCGCATACGCCGTGATGGCCAACTCGATGCGGGTGGTCGCGACAGCGCGGCGCCAGGAGATCGGCGTGATCCGGCTCCTCGGAGCCCGTGGCTGGATGCTGCGGGGACCATTCGTGGTGGAGGGCATGATGGTCGGCGCGCTGGCCGGAGCCCTGGCCGCGTCGGCAGTGGCCGGAGCATGGCTCCTCGCGACTCGATTCCAGTCGGCCACCTATGCGCAGCTGCTGCCTGGGGTCGATGCAACCGCGGTCCAGTACATCCTCGCCGCCGTCCTGGCCGCCGGTTTGCTGCTGGGCGCGCTGACGGCGCTTCTCGGCTTTCGCAAAGTGCACGCGTGAAAAGAGCGCTCGGCGCCCTCGGGCTCGCCCTGGTCGTGATGGCGATCCAGGTCCCGGCAACCGGCGCCACCAGTCCCTCGCCCTGCCCCTCGCCGTCGGCCGCGACGTCGACGCGCCTGAGCTGCCCGTCGGCCGCGACCGACCCCAACCAGGCGGCCTACGACCTGCTGCGCACCCGGCTGGGTGGAGACCTGGCCAACGCGCTCACGACTCAACAGACGCTGATGTCGGCCTTAAACCAGACCTCGGCCAGCGTGCTCATCCTGACCGACCAGGTCACCCAGGAGGAGACGGTGATCTCGAACCTGGAGGATCAGATCGCCCAGCTCGACTCGCAGATCGCCGACACGCAGGCGAGGATCGATGTCGAAAAGGAGCAGGTGGCCGCGATGGCTCTTGCGATCTACCGCCAGCCTGATTCGCTTTGGATGCTGATCGCGCGCAGCGGGAATCTCAGCCAGGCCCTGCAGGCGACCTCCGACATGGTGATCGCCGGTCAGCGAGCCCACGCATTGCAAGCACAGCTCGAAGCGGACCTCATGAAGCTGCAGGCGGACCTCGCCGCGCGCCAGGCCGACCTCGATCGGGAGAACACGACCCTGGACGGCCTCAACACCACCCTGAGCACCTTGAACGACCTGCTGGCGACGCAGACCGACATCGGCAACCAGGTCGCAGACGTGATCACGCAAATTCAGGCGGCTGATAACAACCTGCAGGACCAGGCTCCGGACGTGACGGCCGCGCTCGCCACCCTTCTCGAGTCGCAGGAGCAGGACCTGCTCCTGCAATCGAACCAGGCGGCCTGGGACCAGGCGCACGTTGGACTTGGAGAGGCGCTCGTCACGCATCTCGTGCCGACGGGCGCGACGGTCAGCGGCCTGATTCTTTCGTGGCCGATGGTCGGAGGCCGCGTCACGCAGCCGTTCGGACCCACCGACTTATTGCTCGAGCCTCCCCTCGGAAAGTACGCGCACTTCCACACCGGCATCGACATCGCCGCGCCATTCGGTACGACCGTGATGGCGGCGGCTCCGGGCGTCGTGGTCGCGGTCGGTCACTCTAACGTCGGCTACGGCAACTACGTGGTGATCGGCCACGGTGGCGGGATCATGACGCTGTACGGACACCTGCTCGAGACCGACGTCGTGGTCGGGAACACGGTCGCGCGCGGGCAGCGCATCGGGCTCGAGGGTTCGACCGGCTGGTCGACGGGCCCGCACGTGCACTTCGAGCTGCGCGTGAACGACGCGGTGATCGACCCGATGCCGTACCTGCTCAAGCTCCCAGCAGGCTAATTCCCTTTCGTGTACGCGTCGATGAGAGCGAAGGTGGCGGCCGGCTGTTCGATCTGAGGTAGGTGCCCGGCGTCCTTGACGACCTCGACTCGGCCGTTCTGGAAAGCCGCGGCGTAGGCGGCTCCATAGGCCGGAGTCACGATGCCGTCGCTGTCGCCCCAGATGGCGAGCACCGGAATGCTGACTCTCGCGAGGCGGCGCAAGAGCTTGGGGTCGTACATCTCGCCGGCGACGACCCGCATGGTCGCCATGTTGGCCTTCGTACGAGCCGCCTGCTCGGCCGGCACCGTCGCGGGGTCGACGTAAAAACGATCGGAGTCATGCCAGGCGTACTCGGCCACTCCTCGTGCGTCAAGAGCGAAGAAGTCGCGGATGGGATGAGCGGCGACGTCGAT
>DATMKM010000024.1:0-3940 GCA_035571315.1 Candidatus Acidiferrum sp. | reverse complement strand
GCACCGCGCGGACGATCGGCGAACGCGGCCTGAAGCTGCAGAGCGCCCGGTTCGGCGATTTCACGACTCAGGTGGACACAGCCGTCGAGCTGAAGGGCCCGGTGGACGCATGCCTCATCACCGTGAAGGCGACCCAGCTCGAATCGGCGCTGGAGCGAGTGCCTGCGGGGGAGGTCGGCGAAGCGCTGCTGGTCCCTTTCCTCAACGGAATCGACCACGTCGCCCGGATCAGGAATTCCTATCCATCATCGAGCGTGGTCGCGGCCACCATCCGCGTCGAAACGGCGAGGACCGAGGCCGGCGCCATCCGCCACACGAGCCCCTTCGCCGCGGTCGAGATCGGCACGTCGCCTTCCGTCGCCGACCGCGTGGCCAAGCTGGCCGCTCAACTGCGCGCCACCGGTCTCGACGTCAAAGTCCGCGACCAGGAGGTGCCGATGCTGTGGGACAAGCTCGCCCTCCTGGGCCCGCTTGCCCTGCTCACGACCCACGCGCGGGCCAACCTCGGCGAGGTCCGAGCGCACCGGCGGGACGACGCCCGCGCGCTCATCTGGGAGGTTTCCGCCGTCGCGAAGGCCGAGGGTGTCGCGGCGGATCCGGAGGCCGTGCTCCGCATGTTCGAGGCGGCCCCGGCTGCGATGGAGTCATCGATGCAGCGCGACCAGGCGGCTGGTCTGCCGCTCGAGCTCGACGCCATCGGCGGAGCCATCCTCGAGCACGCCGCGCGTGCGGGCGTCGCCGTGCCGGTCACGACGCGGCTCGTGGAAGAGCTGCGCGAGAGGGAAGCGAGGCTGACACACTAGCGCCGTGCAAGCGAACCGCATGATCGCGACCCAGCTGAATGCGGTGAATTTCCAGCTCCACGCGGTGGCCGCTGCGATGGAGCCGGCCGATTGGCTCCGGCGAAGCGTTCCCGGGACGAGCCTGCCCGCGTTCACGTTCTGGCATATCCCCCGGACGATCGACTCCACCGTCAACATGGGCGTCCGCGGCATACCCGAGTTGATCGAGTCGCAGCCCTGGGCCGCGAAGCGGTGGGCCCGTCGCGAAGGCGGAACCGGCTACACCGTTGCGGAGGCGGACCAGCTGGCGGCTGAGGTCGTCCCAGAGGAGGTCCTCGACTACGCGGACGCGGTGAGGTCTCAGGTCAGCCAGTGGCTCAAGAGTGTCACCGACGAGGAGCTCGAAGCCCCTAACACATTGATGGATCACGCGCGCGCGTCGGATGCGTACACGCGCCCGGAGGTCGAGGAGGCGATCGCGCCCCTCGCCGGCCAACCGGTCTGGCTTCTCTTGAGCATCACCTGCTACGCGCACAGCTGGGCCCACCTGGAGGAGATCAAGATGCTGGCCGCGGTCGGCCGGCGCACTCGTTCCTGAGTTTCCAACTCAGCCACCATCAGAATCCGGTATCCGGCCAAAGGACACGGTCGGCCAGGCTTAACGTCGGACGTTGTCCGAGTCGTACCATCGCGGAGTCTGATGGGGACCGTCACGATCGCTGCGACCTATGGCTGCGGAGGCAGCGTCATCGGCCCGGCCGTCGCGAAGAAACTGACGCTTCCCTTCGTCGATCGAGCGATCCCGCCCGCACTGGCGGACAAGATCCATCAACCGCTCGTGGCGGCTCTCGCAGATGACGCCGTCGAAAGGAGCGCGGTCGGCCGCCTTCTGAACAGCGCCCTCGGGTACACCGGGCTGTTCGCCGGCGTACCCCGAGGCACCGAGGAAATGGGCATCAGTCCCGACGTCGCCAAGACCGAGGTTGCGCTCCGCCACGCCGCGGACGCGGGCGGTGCGGTGATCCTGGGCCGGGGCGGAGTGTTCGTCCTCAAGGGTCGCCCGGATGTCCTGCACGTACGCCTCGACGCACCAGTCGAGGCGAGGCGGCGAGCCGCGATGCAGCGCGAGGGCCTCGATCACAAGACCGCCGCACGTATGCAGCAAGCCACGGACTACGCGCGGCGTGCCTACATCTCGCATTTCTATCCAAGGGAAGGCGCGTGGGAGGATCCCCGCCACTACCACCTGGTGCTCGACAGCACGGCGATCTCGCTCGACACGTGCGTCGAGGTCATCACGCGTGCGGCGAAGGACTTCTTCGCGAATTCCGCAGCAGAACAGTCTTCGCGAGCAAAGGTCTAGAGCTTGGCGACCACCGAAGAGCGCCGCCCACCGCCCGCTCCGCGCGTCGAGGTGGAGCCGAGCGCCGCCGTTCCATCGCTGATGTCGCTGCCTCCGCGGACCAAGTTCGCAATCCTTGGCGCTGTCCTCTTGACGATGTTTCTAGCGTCTCTGGACCAGACGGTGGTCGGCACCGCCCTGCCGCGCATCGTGACCGACCTCAACGGCGCGAGCCTTTACGCGTGGGTGGTCAGCGCCTATCTCCTTTCGTCGACGGTGACCGTTCCCATCTACGGAAAGTTCTCCGATGTCTTCGGTCGCAAGGTCATGTTGATGATCGGCGTGTGCGTCTTCCTGATCGGTTCCTGGCTTTCGGGAGCCTCACAGAACATGAACCAGCTGATCGCTTTCCGGACCGTTCAGGGGCTGGGCGCCGGGGCCCTGTTCCCGCTCGTGATGGCCACCATCGGCGACCTCTACAGCCCTCGCGAGCGAGGTCGGTTCCAGGGGTTGTTCGGCGCCGTCTTCGCGCTCAGCTTCATCGTCGGTCCGTTCATCGGCGGCTGGATCACCGACAACATCAGCTGGCACTGGGTCTTCTACGTCAACGTGCCATTCGGCATCGCCTCGCTGGTGGTCCTGGCCACAGTGCTTCCCAGCGCCGCACGGCGCACCGCCTCGATCCGCGATCTTGACTACCTGGGCATCGTCCTTTTCACAGCGGGCGTGGTGCCCTTCATGCTCGGGCTCACGAACAAGGGCAACGTGAACAGCTCTGGACAGCTGGCGAGCTGGACCGACTTCAACGTGGGCGGCCTGATCATCATCGGCCTCGCGATCCTCGTGGTCTTCATGTTCGCGGAGTCGAGGGCGAAAGAACCGATCATCCCGCTCGACCTCTTCAGAAACCGGGATTACGCCGTGAGCATGGCGGCGGTCTTCGCATTCGGCATCGCGATGTTCGCGGCCGTGATCTTCATGCCGCGCTTCTACCAGACCGTGCGCGGCATCAGCGCCACCGCCTCGGGCTACTACATCTGGCCTCTGCTCGTCGGGTTGATGGGGGGCAGCATCGGCACCGGGCTCTTGATCAGCCGGCTCGGCCGGTACAAGTGGCTGATGACCGGCGGCGCGGTGGTGATGCTGATCGGCGGATTCTTGATGACGCACCTGACGGCCGGCGTCTCCGACTGGGTGCTCTGGGCCTGGATGCTCGTGCTCGGATTCGGCATCGGCCCGGCGATGGCCGGCTTCACGGTGGTCGTGCAGAACTCCGTGCCGATGAGCCGGCTCGGCGTGGCCACCAGCACGCTCACCTTCTTGCGTCAGATCGGCGCCTCCGTGGGGCTGGCCGCGGCCGGCACGATCTTTTCCTCATCCTTTGCCGGCCGGCTGCCCGCAAACCTGTCGGAGCAGGGTGTACCGCAACCCCTGATCTCCGTGCTGGTCAAGTATTCCGGCGCCCTTCAGAACGTCGGCAACGGCCGCGCGTTGCTGCAACACCTCCTCCCGGGGGCCGAGCAAGCGCTGATTCCAAAAGTGATCGCGGGCGCAAACAATGCATTGGCTCTGTCGATCGCCGATCTCTTCTGGATCACGATCATCTCCGGGGTCCTGGGGCTTGCGTGCTGCCTGCTGCTCCGTGACCGACCGCTACGCAGCGGCTCAGAGCTTCGCTCGGGCGCCATCGCCGACCCCGGATAGAGGGATCAGGCCCGCGTCGTCGCGCTGGCTCGTCGGAGTGTCCAGATGCCGGCGCCGATCACGAGGAGCGCGACGGCGGTTTGAATCAGCTCGACCGTTTCGATCGCGGCCG
>DATMKM010000023.1:0-33325 GCA_035571315.1 Candidatus Acidiferrum sp. | reverse complement strand
CGAGGAGGCCATCGCCAGCGGCATCGAGCAGGTGATCATGGTCACCGGCGGCGGCAAGCGGGCCATCGTCGACCATTTCGACCGCTCGCTCGAGCTCGAGCACTACCTCGCGCAGCGCGGCAGGAGCGACCTGCTCCACATCCTGAGCGAGGTCGATGAGCTGAGCAACCAGGTCGACATCACGTACGTGCAGCAGAAGGAGCCGCTTGGCCTGGGTCACGCGGTCTGGACCGCACGACGGCTGGTGGAGGGCGAGCCGTGCGCTGTCCTCCTTGCCGACGACGTGATCCTGGGCGTAGCCGAACCCTGCCTGAAGCAGCTCATCGACGCGCACCAGAAGACCGGAGCGACGGTGCTGGCCGTGCGCAGGTTCCCCCGCAGCCAGGTGGGGCGGTATGGCGTGGTCGCGATCGACGCCAGCGAGGGGCGCCTGCACAACGTGACCGACATGGTGGAGAAACCTGAGCTGGGAACCGAGCCGTCCGACCTCGCGATCATCGGGCGCTACGTGCTGACCCCCGCGGTTTTCGTCGAGCTCAACCGTTCGGAGCCTGGGACCGGGCAGGAGATTCAGCTCACGGACGCGATCAAGCGGACGCTTGGGACGCACCCGGTGGTCGCGCTCGAATTCGAAGGGGATTACTACGACACCGGGACCGTGCCCGGCTATCTCCGCGCCAACCTGACGCTGGCCATGAAGCGGGAGGGCCTGCGCGACGAGCTGGCGCCGCTCCTGCGGGAGCTCCTGGACGGGGACTGAGCCCTCTCCCGGGCCTGCAGACCGGGGCTATAATCAAATGGCTCAATGAGCGGAATGCCCAACCGAGTGAATTACCTATGGCTGTATCAGGACGAAGAAGGTTCGACGACGACAAAGTTGTCAAGTACGAGACCTCGGAGAAGGACTACGAGGTCGAGGTTTCGCGCACCCTCCAGAAATGGTGCGTCACCGTATATCAGCTGCCTGACCGGCAGATCCTGGTCCAGGACTTTTTCCCGGAACGCTGGAAGGCACTCGCGCGCGCGCAAGACTTCATCCGCCTCCTGAACCAGCGCAAGAAGAAGGAAGAGGAAGGCCTGGCGGGCAACTCGGCCGACAACGACGACTACTAGTCGTTGGCCGACTCTAGGTAGAATTCTGCGCTCGTGAACTGGGCTGTTCTGCGGAAGGAGTGGGGGGCGGTCACTTTCGTGTTGACCGTAATCGTGGGCATCATCGTCGTGCCGCTCGCGCTCTACTTCGCCAACCAGGGGCCGGCCGCGATCGCCGCGCCTCCCGTCACGACCGCGAGCGCCGCGAGGGCCAGCGACATAACGGCTACCTCGGCGAGGGTCTCCCCGACTCCTTAAAGACCTAGCCGGCCAGGCCCCAGAGCAGTCGCTCGCCGTTGGGCTGGACGATGTCCTGGAGCGGCATCGAGAGCTCGGCCACGGATTTCTGCTCGGCGCTGACGCGCATCTCGATCACCTCGGACAGGCGGAGGTGGGCGATCATCGCGCAGTCCCGCAGGAAGGTGAAGACGACAGGGCACACGAGGTTCATGACGTAGTCGGCGGCGCGAGCTCCGTCGGAGAGCGTGCCGCTTTGGGCGATCCGGTCGCGAAACGCCAGCACGACGACCTCGTCGCTGAGCATCACCGGATCGCTCCACTCGTACGACGTGGACCCGGATCCGCTCAGGAGCTGGAGCAGCTGGGCGAGCCGGTGCATCGGGGGCTGGGGGCCTTCGAAGAGGAACGGGATGTCGCGCTGAGGCTCGTTGAACTGCTGGGCGCGGTACTGGGCCGTGAAGCCCAGATCGGAGATTCCGGCGAACGGTGCCGGAACCTTGATCGTCATCTCGCCAAGCCGGGGGTTGCTGGAACGCATCCTGGGACGTGAACCTTTCATGCCGTATTAACGCATGGGGGGCGGGCTTTGTCTTCATCGCAGAGAATTGACCCGTGTCACTGACCGGGATCCGGGTCCTTGATCTCACCCGGCTCTTGCCAGGTGCCTACTGCACGATGCTCCTGGCCGACATGGGGGCTGACGTGATCAAGGTCGAGGAGCCGGGGGCCGGCGACTACATGCGCTGGACGCCGCCTTTGGTGAATGGCCAGAGCGCCCTGTTCGATGCGATCAACCGCAACAAAAAGAGCATCACGCTCAACCTGAAGTCCGCGGAGGGACGCGATCTGCTGCTGCGGCTGGTGGAGCGGGCCGACGTCCTGGTCGAGGGAAACCGGCCCGGCGTGATGGCGCGGCTTGGCCTTGGCTGGGAGGTGCTGCACGAGCGCAATCCGCGCCTGGTCATGTGCTCGATCACGGGCTACGGGCAGGACGGTCCTTTCGCCTCGCGCGCCGGCCACGACCTGAACTACATGGCGACGGCCGGAGCGCTCGGGCTCAACGGTGAGCAAGGCGGGCCGCCGGTTCCGTTGTCGGTCCAGGTGGCGGACATCGGTGGCGGAGGGCTGCAGCCGGCGGTCGCGATCCTCGGCGCGCTCGTCGCGGTGCAGCGAGGGGCGGAGGGACGTTGGATCGACGCATCGATGACGGACGGCGCCGTGAGCTGGCTGGCGCTGGCGTTCGCCGCGCGCGCGGGGGGCGAGGCCGTGGGGAGGGGAGACCAGCGTCTCACCGGCCGGTACGCCTGCTACCGCGTCTACGCGTGCAAGGGCGGCGGGTTTTACAGCGTCGCGGCGCTGGAGCCGAAGTTCTGGGCGACCCTGTGCAACGCGGTCGGCCGCCCAGACCTCATCGACCAACAGTTTGCGGAAGGAGAAAAAGGCGAAATCGTGCACCAAGCATTCGAAGCTCTCTTCTCGTCTCTTACGCGGTCCGAGTGGGAGAAGGAGCTCGCGGACTGCGATGCATGTTGCGAACCGGTGCTCGAGCTGGACGAGGTGATGTCTCACCCGCAAATCGCGGTGCGCCAAAAGCAGCGCGGGATAGAAGGCGGTGCGCCGCGCTTAGGCGAGCACACGGCGGCGGTGCTGGACGAGCTTGGGGTCGATACCTCGCGTTACCAGGAGCTGCTGCGCCAGGGCGTCATCTGACCGAGAGGACTTCTCTCCAGAGCCGATCGACGCGCTCCCGCGTCGCTTCACGGGTGCCGCTGTTGTCGATCACGCGCGCCGCCAGCTTGCGCTTCTCCTCGATGCGCATCTGCGAGGCGATCATCGCTTTCGCCCTGTCTTCGCCGAGGCCGCGGCCCTCGACGAGGCGCTTCAACTGGAGCGGTTCGGGCACGTACACCAGCACGGTCGTCGAGTAGAGTCGCTCGAGCCCGTTCTCGAACAAAAGCGGCACGTCTTGCACGACGACATCAGCGCCGGCCTCGATCGCCTCGGCGGTGCGCGCCGCCATCCACTCCCGCACAAGTGGGTGGACGATCGCGTTCAGGCGCTGACGCGCGTCCTCGTCGTTGAAGACGAGCTGGCCCAGCCGAGGCCTATCGATGCGCCCGTCGCGCACGTAATCGGGCCCGAACTCGCGAACGACCGATGCGAATCCCGGGCTGCCGGGCTCGTACGCGGCATGGGCGGCTTCGTCCGCGTCGATGACGGTCGCGCCTAACTCTTTCAGCATCCCGGACACGGTGGACTTCCCGGAGCCGGCGCCGCCTGTCAGCCCAATGAGTTTCAATTTGCGGGAATGGCTGACGAGGAAAAGTTCGACGCCGTGGTCGTCGGCGCCGGCCCGGCGGGCTCGGCGGCCGCGATCACGATGGCCAAGGCGGGACTACAGGTCGCGCTGCTGGAGCGGGGCGCCCGGCCGGGCTCGAAGAACGTGATGGGCGGCATCCTGTACAACCACTACCTCGAAGAGATCGTAGGCGACGCGTGGAAAGAGGCTCCGCTGGAGCGACCGATCATCGAAGAGCGGCGCTGGATGATGACGCCGGACGCCGCCATCGGTCTCGACTACAAGAACCTGCGCAACAAGACGAAGCCGCATTCCTACTCGGTCCTCCGCGCCAAGTTCGACGCGTGGTTCGCGGAGCAGGCGGAGAAGGCGGGCGCGGTGGTCGTCCCGGAAACGGTGGTCGACCGGCTCATCACGAAGGATGGTCGTGTGATTGGCGTGGGCACCGGCCGTGGCGACGATGTTTACGCCGACGTCACGATCGTGTGCGAGGGCATCGGCCTGGGCACCGGCCTGCTCGAGAAAACCCTGATCAACGGCAAACCGCTGAGGCGAAAGCTGCGCCCGAATGAGGTGGCGATGGCGGTCAAAGAGATCATGCAACTCGACACGAAGTTGATCGAGGAAAGGTTCAACTGCGATCCGGGCGACGGCTGCACGATCGAATGCTTCGGCGATTCGACGCTGGGGATGTCCGGCTTCATGTTCATCTACACAAACAAGGACACGTTATCGGTCGGCGGTGGCGCGCTGTTGAGCGAGTTCAACCAAACGCTGCGCAGCCCAAACGATTTGATGGAGCACTTCAAAAAGCACCCGGCGGTGAAGCCGCTGCTGCGCGGCGCCGAGACCGTGGAGTACCTGGCCCACCTCATTCCAGAGGGCGGCTACCGCGGGATCCCGAAGGTCTACGGCCCCGGCTACCTGGTGTGCGGCGACGCGGCGATGCTCTCGAACCCGGTGCACCGCGAAGGCTCGAACCTCGCGATGGAATCAGGCCGCCTGGCCGGCCTGACGGTGGTGCACTGCAAGGAGGTCGAGGACTTCTCGGAGCGCCGCCTCGCGGAGTACAAAGGCCGGCTCGACCACTCGTGGGTGATGGCCGACATGAAGAAATACGACGGGGCGGTGCCGCTGCTCGAGCACAACCCTCAGATGCTGACCAAGTACCCGCAAGTCCTGGACCACGTCCTGGACGAGTTCTTGCGGGTCGACGGCAATTCCAAGTGGAAGAAGCAGTCGAACATTGTGAAGATGGTCCGCAAGGAAGGAATGTTCCGGATGGGCTGGGACACGCTGAAAGCCCTCTGGACGATGAAGTAACAGCCGGCCTTACGTTTCGATCGGCTCTAGTTGGTTCACCGGTGGTGCCATGGCAGGTCTCTCGGTCACCGTCTGCGCCATGACGTAACGAGATCTCTGGCCAAAGTAGACATCCTGGGTCGAGATCTGGACCTCCATCACTGTCCCGTCCTTCTTGCGATGGAGGCGCGGACCCGATTGCTCAACGTGAAGGATTGCCGGTGATTCCGGCCCTTCGTCCGGGACGTTGAGGTCCTTGATCGTCATCGCGAGAAAATCTTCGTGCGAGTAGCCGTACCGCCTTACCGCCGCGTCGTTCACCTCGACAAAACGCAAAGTCCCCAGGTCGAAGACCCAGGCAGCCTCGGGCTGGGCCTTGAAGAGGGCCTGGTACTTGGCCGCCGTTCTTTCCAGCTCGTCGCGCGTAGCCTCGAGCTCATAGACCTTCTCGTAGAGCTTGGCCGCCACGACGCGCAGGTGTTCGACATGAAACTCGGAGCCGAGGGCAGCTTCGGAACTCAGTGGGACTACCGCCCCGTCAAGCAGGGCCTTGGCCACGACGTCGAGAAAGGCTTGTGGCTCGAACGGCTTGATGATGACCTGCTGGATGCCGATCTGTTCTGCGATGCGGCGGATTTCTGGCTCGAGGTAGTGGGCTGTTTGCAAGATGATGGGCGTCGTAGCCGTCCTCGGGTCGGCGCGCACGGCACGGGCCATGTCGTATCCGTCGATGCCAGGCATGATGAGGTCGACGATGATCAGGTCTGGCTTCACCTTCTTGATCAGGTCCAGACCAGCCTGCCCGTCAGCGCAGAGCATGGCCTTGTGACCCGCGTACTTAAGGAGGCTCGCCATCAATTGCCGGTCGGGCGCGCTGTCTTCGACAACGATCACGGTGGCCATCAATGGCTGTCCCCCGAGGGGAGCGATCCCGCCATCAAAGGTCCTTGCCTTGAAGCGGCGAACGTTCCTCCAGCCCTCTCACACCACCGCTATACCGGCTATTCCCTTAGAACCAGCCCTCAATACACATGGGGTCGCTGCGGGCTTACAGAACACCGCCGCCCGCATCCCGCCCAACCTCCCTCGAAGGCCACCCGAGCCGCGCCGACGCCGTCGTCCGGTCGCTCCCCTCTGCTACTTGGAGATATCGACCTGGATCGTGTGATACCCGCTTGAGCCACTCGGATAGCTGGACGAGCTACGCGCATCCTGTAGCGCGCCCGTGCCATCGGTGGCCCGCGCCATGATTCGATAGGCCCCTTCAGCCGAAGGCGTCCAATCGACCGACCACAGCACCCATGTCAACGTAGACAGCGGCGCCTGGAACGGAGCCTCCTTCCAGCTCTTCCCGCCGTCGGTGCTGTACTCCACCTTCTTGATGCCCCGCGTCCCGGCAAACGCCACCCCGGCGATGGTGACCACTCCAAGCTTCACCACACCCCCGTCCGCCGGCGCGTCGATCCGCGACGTGGTCTTGACAATGGGGTTGTGGTCCCAGCCCTGCTGCTCCCAGTAACCGCCGCTCTCGCTGTTTACGAGATCGATCCGGGTCAGCCATTTTGGCCCCTTCATGCCGTAGAAGCCTGGGATCACCATGCGCGCCGGATAGCCATGGCTCGTGGGCAGCGCAGCACCGTCGAGCGCGTAGGCCACGATGATCTCGGGTGAGGCGCGGACGAGGCTCACCGGGATGCTCTCGGTGTACCCGTCGACCGCCGTGAACGCGACCCACGTGCCCGAAGCCCGGGCGCCGGCCATCGTGAGGAGGTCGGTCAGTCTGACCCCGGTGAAGCTGCCGGTGCTCATCAGTAGGCCGCCAACATCATTGCTGACGCACTCCAGCGTCACGTACTCGGTGATCCCCGGCAGTGCCTGGAGGTCGGTGAGCGACAGCTTGAGCGGCCGGTCGACCAGCCCGCCCACCGCAAGGGTCCATCCCTGCGCGTCCACGACAGGATCGACGAAGTTTTTCGAAACGACGTAAAAGTTCTGGACCGGCGTGATCTCGGGCGCCGGGCCCCGCAGGCCGGCCTCAGGGGGGTTCACGATCGCGGAATACCAGTCGGGCAGACGACTGACCGCGAGCACGCCCAGGCTGATCGCCCCGATCGTGAGGGGCAGAGTCCCCAGCAAACGCCGCCGGCCCATGTCCACTGCAGCGGCGCCGCCCGCCTCCTGACCCATCTGCAGCACGACGCTGTACACGGCAAAGAGCGCGGCCCAGATCAAAGGCGTGGACGGGCCATCATTCAAACCCAGGAACCCAGAGCCGCCCAACGGCAGCAGGATGGCGGCCACGACCAACCAGCCGATGCCTGCGAACCCCAGGGCGAGGTACTGAAACTTCCAGCGAAGGCTCGCCACGGCCCAGCCCGAGCCGAGCACCCCCAGCGCGACGACCATGGCGACGATCAACCCGAACTCTTCGACGACCTTGCCGGCGTGCTGGAGCGTATCGATCAGAAACCCGAACACGAAGCCGGGCATCAGCGAGAGGATCGGCTGGTTCAGGAGCGCGGGCAGCGTACGAAGGCCGAGCAGCAGGTTCGCCAGGTACATGAGGGCGACCAGCGCGAGCCCGGCGAGCGCGCCCCAGCCGAACCCGCGCAGAGCCGCCCGGCGCTTGCTGATCGCTGTCATCACAGTTGCTTTACCGGGAGACGATACGGGGCCGCGGTTAAGTGGACCCTTACCGAAAGGATGTTGCCTGCTGATAGCATCGGGTGACGGCGATGGCAGCACCTATCAGTGCCGAAGACCTTTACCGATTTCGCTGGATCGATCACGTCCGGCTGAGTCGCGATGGCGAACGGGTCGCCTACCAGCTGGGATGGGCTGACGCCGAGTCGCGGCAGAACCGCAGCCGGGTGGTGGTCCGCAAGCTCCTCGAGCCCGAGTCGATCGAGCCGACGGGCGCGCCGCGCCGGGATCATTCGCCCGAGTGGTCGCCCGACGGCCGCCGCCTCGCTTTCATGAGCAAGGTCGGCCCCGTCGATCAGCTTTTCGTGCTCGATCTCGCGGGCGGAACCGAGCCGCGCCAGCTGAGCTGGATCCCAGAGGGCGCCGCGAGCCCGCTCTGGTCTCCCGACGGAAACCGGATCGCCTTCACAGGCACCCTGCTCTCCGACCCCGACGCGGTGGTCGACGATCCGCGGCCGCCAGAAGGAAGGGACCAGCCGCGCCGCACTCCGGTCGCGCGGATTGCCCGCCGCCTCGACTACAAGCACGACGGCCTGGGTTACGTCGATGGCAGATACCACCACCTCTTCGTAGTGTCCGCGGTAGGCGGAAACGTTACTCAGCTGACCACCGGGGCGTGGGATGTCACCGGTTTCGACTGGGCGCCCGACAGTAAGAGCCTGGTCGTGTCGGGAAACGCCGAGCCCGGCGCGGACATGCAGCGCGACCTGAACCTTTACATCGTCGACCTGGCCGGTCATCGACATCGGTTTGGTGGCGGCTTCTACCTGAGCGCGCCCGCCTGGTCGCCGCGCGGTGACCTGATCGCCTTCATCGCCCCGAGCGGGCTTGACCCCGGCCTCCTCGAGAGACTGTGGGTCGTGCCCCTGACCGGCGAGCACCCACGCTGCCTGACCGCCACTTTCGACCAGGGCGTCACGGACAGCATCATCACGGACATGCGAGCCGGCCACGGCAGCCGACTCTGCTGGTCGGCGGAAGGCGACCGGGTCTACTTCCTGGCAAGCGGGCCTGGCGTCACGAGCCTTTACTCCAGCGACCTCGACGGAAATGTCCGGCAGGAGGCCGGCGGACACCGGCGGATCTTCGACTTCGACCTCGCAAGCGGGGTGGCTGCGTTCGTCACATCCGACTGGAACAATCCCGGCGAGCTGCACATGCTCACCCAGGGCGCCGAGGCGCGGCTGACGGACCTGAACCCCTGGCTGCACGACCGTTACGTCGCCCAACCCGAACGCCACCAGTTCACCGCGCCCGACGGTTGGGTGCTGGAAGGCTGGCTGCTCAAGCCGGAGAGCCTGGACCCCGAGAAGGTGCACCCGATGGTGCTCGAGGTCCACGGCGGCCCACACGGACAGTACGGGTGGGCTTTCTTCCACGAGCTGCAGGTGCTCGCCGGCATGGGCTATGTCGTGTTGTTCCTCAACCCGCGGGGGTCGGATGGATACGGCGAGCGCTTCCGCCGCGAGGTGGTACGCGATTGGGGAGGCAAGGACTACGTCGACCTGATGAGCGCCCTCGACCAGATCATCGAACGCACGGGCTACGTGGACACGGCGCGGATGGGAATCGGTGGCGGTTCATACGGCGGCTACATGACCAACTGGGCGATCGGCCAGACGGATCGGTTCTCCGCGGCCGTCTCTATGCGCTCGATCTCGAACCTGGTCAGCGAGTACGCCCAGCACGACATCGTGCTGTGGGGCAGCTACGAGCTCGGGCCTCCGCCGTGGCCGGACCTCGACGAGCTCTGGCGGCGCTCGCCAATCCGCTACGTCCAGAACATCAAAACCCCCCTGCTGCTCACGTGTGGCGAGATGGACCTGCGCTGCGCCATTTCACAATCGGAAGAGCTTTTCGGAGCCATGCGACTGCTCGGCAAGACGGCCGAGCTCGTCAGGTTCCCCGAAGAGTCGCACGACCTCTCGCGGAGCGGTCGGCCGGACCGCCGTGTAGAGCGGCTGCGCCGCATCTCGGGCTGGTACGAGCGCTTCCTGGGCACCGCCGCGACGGCCCGGGTCACCGAGGAAGCCGCCACCCAGGTACTTCCGGTGCCCGACTTTGCGACCCGCGAGCTGCCCCTCGAGCACCCCGCCCCGCAGCCCATTAATGAGGAGGGTTCCCAGCAGATGGCGGTCGAGCCGGAGGCTGGGGCGGAGCCCAGCGCGCTCGAGACCGAAACCCTGGTGCTGCCGACCCTGGAGCCCACCGAGCCGTCGACGCAGATCGAGGCGATCCAGCCCGACCTAGCGGAGCCAGAGGCGCTGCCCGACCTCCCCGAGCCCGAGTTGGCGGGCGCCGGCGACGCGGAGGCCGAGGCGGCGATGGAGGCGGAACCGCAGCCGGAGCCGGAGCCGGAGCCCGAACCGCTGGCCGCGATCGAATCGGAGCCCGAAGTCGAGGCCGATGCGCAGGCGGAGCCCGCGGTCGGGGCGGAGCCAGAGGGGGCAGAGCCGGAGCCGGAGCCGGAACCAGTTGTGTCGGTTGAGCCGGAACCGCTAGCGGTCGCCGCGGCTGAGCCAGAGCCGGAAATTGCCATGGCGGACGAACCGGAGCCGGAACCCGAGGCCCCATCAGCCGTAGAGTCGGAGACGCCGGCGTCTTCTGAACCGTGGCTGCAGGCCGAGCAGGACTCGGATCCCGGCAGGGAGCCCGAGCCCGCGGCCGAAGCCGCGTCGGCGCCCGAGCCGCAGGCCGTCGTGATCGAGTCAGAGGCCCCGGCCGAACCGGCGGTCGCAGAGCCCGAACCGGTGGTCGCGGTCGACAAGTCGTGGCAGGAGACCATTCCCGACACGTCCCCCGAACCGGAGCCGGCCGCCCAGACGGCGGGACCCGAGCCGCCTCCTGAGCCGGGCCAGGCGACCCATCCACCCGCGCCGGAGGCGGCGCCTGTCTCGGTCACGGCCACGATGGTGCGCTGGCCGGGCGGCACATCCCCAGGCAACGGGTCGCCGGCCTCGGCGCCCCCTGACACCTTCGAAGAGGCGACCTCGATCATCCCGGCGTGGCAGCAGTCCGAATTGCCGTCCGATTCCCGAGAGACGGTGTCCCTGCAAGCGGTTCCGCTCGAGCAGATCGCCTCGGGCACAGGGTTCGCCGCGCTGCTCACCTTCGAGTCAGGACCGTTTGCGGGCCGGATCGTCGCGCTACCCAGCCAGATGGTGAGCGTCGGCCGCGCGCCGGACAACGACGTTGTCGTCGGCGACCCTGCGACCTCCGGTCACCACGGAAGGATCGAGGTGCGCAACGGCTACTTCTGGATCAGTGACCTCGGGAGCACCAACGGCACCCTGGTCAACGGAGAGCCCGTGATCGAAAAGCAGCTGTCCGACGGCGATTTGATCGCGGTCGGCCAGAACACCATGCGCTTTTCCTTAGAAACTTAGGATCGGGCGGCCAGCTCGGTGCAGCGCGCCGCCGCCTCTTCGAGCCTCGCGGTGAACTCCTCGACGTCGGGCACGATCCCGGGGTCGGCGGTGAGCCCGAAGTACGCATCACCGTTGTAGGAGACGATTGCGACGCCGAGGCCCATCGACGGGTAAAGCGGCGCGAAGGGCCAGACCTCGAGCAGCTGGGCGCCGCCTGAGTAAAGCGGGAACTGCGGCCCCGGAACGTTCGTCACGTTGATGTTGGCGCCCGCCTGGGGGTTCGACATCAGGCGCCCCGCGAGAACGAGCAGCGATGGGGGAGCCCAGTCGGCAAGCCCCGCGAGCGCGTCGGCCGCGACCGCCTGGCGCGTCCGCTTGAGGTCGCCCGTCGTGACCTTGATCTGGCGCAGGCGCTCTTCGATGGTCAGGTCGCCGGTGGGCAGCTCAAGCACCATGCCGCTGATCTGGTTGCCAAGGCGGCCGCGTGCATCTTCGGTGCGCACGCTGACCGGGCAGAAAACGCGCACCTTCGCGGGAACGCTTTCGCCGCGCCCTTTGAACCAGAGGTGGAGGCCTTCCGAAACCACCGCGAGCACCGCGTCATTGACCGTGCATCCGAAACGGTCCTTGAGCGCCTTGAATGCGGCGAGGGGAACCTTCAGCCCGCGTCCGGTGCGCTGGGTCCCGATCTTTCGGTTGAAGAAGAGGTCGGGGCGTGGGGTGACGATCTTGCCGCTCAGCTTGAGCATTCCCGTCCACGGCATCCGCCAGGTGCTCCAGAAGGCCGGAAGCCTGGTCCGTTCCGACTCTCGCGCCGGGTGAAGGTTCCAGAGCATTGGGCGGATGAGTTGCCAGTTGGAAGGCTCCGGTCGCGGCTGCCAGCCGCCGGCCGGCGGGTCCGGCTGATAGCCCTCGGGACTCGGGTCGAGGAGCAGCGACAGGATGTCGACCGAAGATGCGCCGTCGACCATCGCGTGGTGCGCGCGGTTCACCAGCACCACGCGTCCGCCGCGCAGGCCGGTGACGATCGTCATCTCCCACAGGGGCCGGCGCATGTCGAGCGGGCGCGCCAGGATCCGCATCACAAGGCGCCTCAGCGAGGCGCCGTCGCCGGGAGGCGGCAGCACCTCGCGGCGGACGTGCGCGCCGAGGTCGAAATGAGGATCGTCGACCCACACCGGGTGCGTGAGGTTCCAGGGCACGCGATGGATGCGCTGCCGGTAGCGCGGGACGAGGTGGATCCGCTCCTTGATCGTCTCCTCGACGCCGAGAGCGCCGCGGCCGCCGGCGACGCGCGAGCCGCCCTCGAACACGTACACCGTGCCGAGGTCGAGCGGCGTCTCAGGACGCTCGGCGTAGAGGAACCACGCGTCACGCGCCGAAAGCGGCTCGTGGTACGGCGCGGTGGTTGCCCCGGAGGCCACGGCGCCATCGTAAGGGGCAGATCCCAACCTGCCGTAGTGTTCTCGACCAATGGCAACCGTCGCCGAGGTCTGGCGCTACCCGGTCAAGTCGATGGCCGGCGAACGCCTCGATTCGTGCCAGGTCGCAGCGACGGGACTGGAGGGCGATCGGCGCTGGGCGCTGGTCGACGGCAGCCCGAATCGCGCGGGCAAGCCCTTGACCATCCGAGAGGAGGATCGGCTCATGACGTACCGGGCGCGACTGGCGGGCGGCGTGGTCGAGGTGATGTCCCCGGGCGGCGAGGTCGGCGGCGTGGACGATCGCCTGGTGTCCCGCCTTGCCGCACAGACGAAGCGCCCGCTGAGACTGCGCGAGGTGGAGGGTGGGAACTTCGACGACTCGCCCGTCCTGGTCGTCAATCTGGCGACCGTCGCCGTTTTCGGCGACGAGGCGGGGATGGAGGTCGACCACCGGCGCTTCCGGGCGAACCTTTACGTCGACGGCCTCGCGCCGGAGGAGGAGCTGGCCTGGATCGGCCGCCGCGTCACGGTCGGCTCAGCGGAGCTCGAGGTGGTGAGCCGCTGCGAGCGGTGCGTCGTCATCACCAAGGACCCCGACACGACCGCCACGACGCCCGCGCTCTTGCGCGTGCTGACTCAGACGCAAGAGACCTGCATGGGCGTGTACTGCCGCGTCACGCGACCCGGTCGCGTCGCGGCCGGCGACCACGTCCACGTGGTGTAGGTAACCTTGTCGGCGTCCTTACAGGACAGGAGGAAACATGACGGTCCAAGCTTTTTCTGACGAGTGGGCGGCGCAGTTCAAGGACGAGGTCAACAAGTCGGCCGCTTACAAGGCGGCGGGGAAAGGTTGGAAGTGGACGGTCGGGCTGGTCGTCGAAGCCGAGCCTGACAAGCATTTCCCCGAGTCGCGCGGGCTTGTGATGGACCTGTTCGATGGGGACGCTCGTGACATCAGGGTCGGGTCTGCCGGCGACGCGCAGAAGTGCGACTTCGTGATCACGGCTCCCTACACGCGCTGGAAGCAGGTCGCGACCAAGGAGCTCGACGCGACAAAGGGCATGCTCCAGGGCAAGCTCAAGCTGAAGGGCGACCTGCCGACCATCGTCCGCTACACGAAGGCCTCGCAGGAATTGACCGAGTGCACGACCCGGGTGCCCACTCAATGGCCTGACGAGCAGTAAAGAGCGCCACGCTGGTCACATACGCAAGCCAGGAGCCCAGCGCGTTCGCCGAGATGCTCGGCGGATTGATCGAAGCCAACGTGCAGGCCAACGCGAGTAAGCACAAGGACTTCGATGCGCTCACCGCGCGCGTGGGCATCTGGGTCACCGACATCGATGAGGGGGTGACCCTGGTGTTCGAGTCGGGACGGCTGACGGTTTACAACGGCCTGGAGCCGCGGCGCACGATCACCATCCGCGCCGAGGCGGAGACGGTCATGAGCCTGAGCAACCTGAAGATCGGTGTCATGGGAATGCCGGTCTACTACGACGGCGTCGGCCGAGGAGTCGCGCTCAAGCTGCTGCAGGGCAAGTTGAAGATCGACGGGATGATGACGAACGTCGCCACGCTCAACCGAGTCACGCGGATCTTTTCGGTTCAATGACAACGCTTGCAGTGATTGGCGCGGGCAGCATGGGTGCGCAGATCGCCCAACAGGCGGCGCTTTGCGGTGTCGGGGTCTCGCTGCATGACAAGAGCTCCGAGCAGCTTCGAAAAGCGCGCGAGTCGAATCGCGGCCATGTCATGCGCCGGGTCGAGAAGGGAAAGCTCGGCGAGGCCGAAGCCGAGAAGGCGCTGGCCGGCGTACGCGACACCACCGAGCTGTCCGAAGCGGTGGAGGGCGCTGATTTCGTGATCGAGGCGGTCTTCGAAAACCTCGAACTCAAGCGCTCCGTGTTCGCGGACCTCGACCGCGTGGCGCCACGCGACGCCGTCCTCGCGAGCAACTCCTCGACGATGGGAATCAGCAAGATCGCGGACGCCACCTCGCGACCTGAGCGCTGCGTGAACATGCACTTCTTCTACCCGGTGTTGGTGATGGACCTGGTCGAGGTAGTGCGCGGGCCGCGCACCTCAGACGCCACGGTCGAGCGCGCGATGTCGCTGGCGCGCGAGATCGGTCGCACGCCCGTGCTCATCAACAAGGAGATCGACGGCTTCATCGTCAACCGCATCCTTCACGCGGCGTCGCAGGAGGCCTACCGGCTCCTCGACGCCGGCGTCGCGGGGTTCGAAGACATCGACACGGCGGTGGAGAAGGGCCTCAACTGGCCGATGGGCCCCTTCCGGCTCGGAGACTTCAGCGGCCTCGACGTGACCTACAACGCGAGGCTTCACATGTACCGGTCGACCGGGGAAGAGCGTTTCCGACCTTCGCCACAGCTGGAGGCGAAAGTCAAGGCCGGAAAGCTCGGCCGCAAGACTGGCGAGGGTTGGTACCGCTATTGAGCGCGCCGGACCGCATCCACCACATCGGCGTCGCGGTGGCGGACCTGGACGAATCGATCCGCCTCTATGAAAGGGCGCTGGGCGCCGAGCTCATGCACCGCGCAGCCAGCGAGAGCGAAGGCCTCGAGGCCGCCCTTTTGCGCATCGGCGACGACGAGATCGAGCTCATGGCCCCCTTGCGCGAGGACTCGCCGGTGGGCAAGTTCATCGCCAAGCGCGGACCCGGCCTGCACCACGTCGCGTACGGGGTCACCGACATTGGCGCGGCGCTCCTGACTGCCCGTGCGACGGGGCTCGAGCTGATCGACGCCGAGCCTCGCATCGGCCTTCACGGCAGGCGCATCGCGTTCGTGCACCCGAAGAGCATGGGCGGCGTGCTGACCGAGTTCGTAGAGACATGACTGACGCGATAAACGACAGCGGCCTTCCGATCAAGCCGGTCTACTCGGTCGAGGACCGACGCGCCGAGGAGCCGCCGCCCGGGCAATTTCCCTTCACGCGCGGCATCCACAAGGACATGTATCGGGGCCGCCTGTGGACGATGCGCCAGTACGCCGGTTTTGGCTCGGCGGCGGAGTCCAATAAGCGATACCGGTTCTTGCTCGAGCAGGGCCAGACGGGCCTTTCGGTCGCATTCGACCTGCCCACTCAGATCGGCTACGACTCGGACGACCCGATGGCCAACGGCGAGGTCGGCAAGGTCGGGGTCGCGATCGACTCGCTCGAGGACATGGAGGTTCTCTTCAAGGACATACCGCTGGACAAGGTGTCGACCTCGATGACGATCAACGCGACCGCGGCGATGCTGCTCCTGCTTTACGAGCTGGTCGCGGAGAAGCAGGGCTGCCCACCGGACAAGATCACGGGGACTGTGCAGAACGACATCCTCAAGGAGTACGCCGCTCGGGGAACGTACATCTTTCCGCCGCGGCCTTCGATGCGCCTGGTGACCGACCTCTTCGCCTACTGCGGCCGCTCGCTCCCGAACTGGAACACGATCTCGATCTCCGGCTATCACATCCGAGAGGCCGGTTCGACAGCCGCCGAGGAGATCGCGTTCACGCTCAGCCACGCGATCGCATACGTCGAGGCGGCGCAGTCGGCAGGGCTGTCCGTCAACGACTTCGGCCCGCACCTGTCCTTCTTCTTCGCCGCCCACATGGACTTCTTCGAGGAGGTCGCGAAGTTCCGCGCGGCCCGGCGGATGTGGGCTCGCATCATGCGGGACCGCTTCCACGCCACGGACCACCGCTCGCTGGCCCTGCGTTTTCACACGCAGACCGGAGGCGTCACGCTGACCGCGCAGCAGCCGTTGAACAACGTCGTGAGGACGACCCTCGAAGCCCTGAGCGCTGTGCTCGGCGGGACTCAATCGCTGCACACAAATGGTTTTGACGAGGCGCTTGGGTTGCCGTCGCAGAGCGCGGCCGAGCTGGCGCTGCGCACTCAGCAGGTGATCGGCTACGAGACGGCCGTACCGCTGGTCGCCGATCCGCTCGGCGGGTCGTATTACGTCGAGAATCTCACGGACCGGGTGGAGGAGGAGGCGCAGGCGATCATGGCCGAGGTGGACGAGTTGGGCGGCGCGGTGGCGTGCATCGAGAGCGGCTGGACGCAGCGGAAGATCGCCGACAGCGCGTACCGGTTGCAACGCCGGATCGAGTCGGGAGCGCGGGTCGTGGTGGGGGTCAACCGCCACGTTGAGACCGGCGCCGAGCCTGTCGAGATCATGAAGATCAGCCCGCACCACCAGGTGGCGCAGACGCGCGCGCTCAAGCGCTTGCGGGCGCGCCGGCCCCAGGCGGTCGTCGAGCAGCATCTGGCCGACCTCGAGACTGCGGCGCGCGGCACCGACAACCTGATGATCCCGCTCAAAGCCGCGCTCGCGGATTACGTGACGATCGGCGAGTGCTGCACTGTGCTGCGCCGCGTCTTCGGTGAGTACCGGCCAGGCGAGGCGGCCTGATGGGCAACGAGGAGCCACAGGTCATACCGATGCTCGCGTACGAAGCTGGTCCGGCGGCGATGGACTGGCTGGCCAAGGCGTTTGGATTCGTCGAGATCGAGCGGAGAGTCGAGCCGGACGGCCGGCTGAGCCACGGCGAGATGGCGGTTGGCGGGCAAGGCGGCGGCACGATCATGATGGCGACCCCGTCGCCTCATTACGAATCGCCGCGGCACCACCGGGAGACCTGCGAGGCGGCGGCTCGATGGTCGGAGGTCCCCTACATCGTCGACGGCGTGCTCGCCTACGTCGACGACGTGGAGGCGCACTTCGAAAGGGCGCGCGCGGCGGGAGCCACGATCCTGTCGGCGCTCGAATCCGGCGGTCCGGGCAAGCGGTATCGCGCCGAGGACGTCGAGGGCCACCGCTGGATGTTCATGCAGCGCGTCTGATGGCATCCACACCACCGAAACGGCGCAAGGTCGATCCGCTCAACGAGCTGCGCCAGCGCAAGTACGAGGCGGGTCACGGTGACGCCGAGGCGTTCAATCGCCAGCACGCCAAGGGCAAGCTCACGGCACGCGAGCGCATCAACCGCCTGGTCGACCGCAACTCTTTTGAGGAGATCGACATCTTCGCCAAGCACCGCGCGTCCGGTTTTGGGCTCGAAGACAGGCGCGTACCCGGCGACGGAGTGGTCACGGGCATGGCGAAGCTCGATGGGCGGGATGTCGTCCTGTTCAGCCACGACGCGTCGGTCTTCGGTGGTTCGCTCGGAGAGGTGTTCGCCGAGAAGGTGATCAAGGTCATGGACCTCGCGGTGCGCAACCGGATTCCCATCATCGGGATCAACGATTCAGGCGGCGCGCGGATCCAGGAGGGCGTCGTCTCGCTGGCCGGCTACACGGAGATCTTCTGGCGCAACGTCGAGGCCAGCGGCCTCGTCCCGCAGCTGAGCCTGATCCTGGGGCCTTGCACGGGTGGCGCGGTCTACTCTCCCGCGATCACCGATTTCACATTCATGGTCCACGAGGTCGGCTACATGTTCATCACCGGGCCTGAGGTGATTCGCGTGACGACGGGCGAGGAAGTGACGTTCGACTCGCTGGGCGGCGCCGAGGTGCACAACGTGAAGTCGGGCGTCGCGCACTTCCTGGCCGAGTCGGAGGACGAATGCTTCGCCCAGGTGCGCCGGCTCTTCAGGTACATCCCGCAGAGCTTCGACCAGCAGCCTCCCGTGCTGGCCGCGACCGATGATCCCGAGCGCGCCGCGCCCGGCCTGGCCACGATCATCCCGGACAACCCCAAGGAGCCTTACGACATCAAGGAAGTCATCGGGATGGTGGTGGACGCGGGCGACTTCTTCGAGGTCCAGCCGTATTACGCGATGAACATGGTGGTCGGATTCGCGCATCTGGACGGACATCCGATTGGTGTCGTCGCGAACCAGCCGAAGGTGATGGCGGGTGCGCTCGACATCAACGCATCGGTCAAGGCGGCGCGGTTCGTGCGCTTTTGCGATGCCTTCAACATCCCGCTGGTGACGTTTGTCGATGTGCCCGGGTTCCTGCCCGGGACGGCGCAGGAATACGGCGGGATCATCCGCCACGGGTCGAAGCTTTTGTATGCCTTCGCGGAGGCGACGGTGCCGAAGCTGACCGTGATCACGCGCAAGGCGTACGGGGGCGCCTACTGCGTCATGTGCTCGAAGCACCTCAGGGCGGACTTCAACGTCGCTTGGCCCACGGCGGAGATCGCCGTGATGGGCCCGGAGGGCGCGGTGAACATCATCTTCCATCGCGAGCTGGAGGCCGCCGCAGACCCGTTGGGTCGGCGCCGCGAGCTCGTGACCGACTACACGGAGCGGTTCGCCAACCCTTACATCGCGGCCGAGCGCGGTTACATCGATGACGTGATCGAGCCGGGGCGCACGCGATGGGAGCTGATCCGGGCCTTGCGGATCGCGTTGCGAAAGGAGCGGCGCCGGAGCCCTCGGTTGCACGGCAACATTCCCTTGTGAAGGTTGATCCGGCGCAGGTCCGGCTGGTGCCCTGGTCGGAGGAGGACCTCCCTTTGCTCGTCCGTCTCAACGCGCCTGAGATGACGGAGCACCTGGGTGGCCCCGAGGCCGAGGAACAGGTTCTACTGCGCCACCAGCGGTACGTCGCCGTGGCGCGTTCGGGCATATTTCGTGACTCCGACAACGCATATCGCGCTTTTGCGTTCAAAGCGGTCCTTGAACCTGAGGGAGTGGGTGTCGGATCGATCGGCTTCTGGGAACGCGAGTGGAAGGGCGAGCAGGTCTACGAGATGGGGTGGGGAGTCGTACCCGAGCACCAGGGTCGCGGGATTGCGTCGGCCGCGGCGATGCAGGCGGTCGAGCTCGCGCGGGCGACGAAGCGGCGCGCCGCCGTGCATGCGTTCCCCGCGATCGAGAACGCGCCCTCCAATGCGGTTTGCCGGCGAGTCGGCTTCGAGCTGCTGGGGACGACGGAGTTCGAGTACCCCAAAGGCCACTGGACGATTGGCAACGATTGGCGAATGACTCTGTGAAACCTCAGCCGGCCGGCCTTTAGAAGATGTCGGTGGGCAGCCTCGCGGCGTAGAAACCGTAGGCCAGGACCGGGTGCTCGATCCCACCTTTGATCGGGTTCGTAACCACGGGTTGGAAGGTCGGGACCAGGTAGCTTCCCGCGAGCACGTGCTGGTCGTCGAGCCAGCCGGCCCAATCGCGGATCCCGGCCGAGTAGACATAGTTGACGATCCTGCCGTCCGGCGCCCAGATGCCCATCTTGTCGGGGGAGTCCGGGATGGTCGCCGCCACCCAGAGGCCGTCGGGCGAAAGCGAAGCCGCTGAGCTGACCGAGCCCCAGTCGCTCGTGCTCCAAGGGGGTGACAGATTCCCGGTCCAGTCGATGGTCCCACCCTGGATGCAGCCGCTGCCGGCGGGGCTCAGTACGCCGCTGACGGTGCAAGCGCCGAGGAGATAGACGCGGTTGGCGTTCGTCGGGTCGACGAGGTGGTAGCTGATCGCCGAGTATGGGTTGTCGCGACCCGGGGCGGTCTTCGCGATGTCCTCTTCGTAAGGGCCGTAGGCGTGGGCGAGGACGAGGAGACCGGCGTGCCAGGCCACGGGCCACACGTAGTCCGAGTCCGACTCGAAAATGACGCGGTGGTTGGCGGCTGCCAGCGATTCGGTGTAGAGCGTGACGTGCACCGGTGTCTTGTTGAAATCGAGCACCGACACCGCGATCTGGCTGTCGTCCGGGCTGACGGCGAATGCCGCTTCCATGCCCGCTCCGACCGCGAGGTGCGTGACGGCAGTCTGCTTGCCGTCTGCCAAACGCAGCGACAGCACGTCTGCGTCGCCGGCAAGCATGTAGAGGGCGGTCTTGGTCGTGCTCACGTAAGGGAGCACCACGGCGTGGCCGTTTTGATTTGAAATCGGCGTGCGCTTGTTGAGCTTGATCGCGGCCCACAGGTTGCCATCGAGGCCGACGACGTTCGCCGCATAGGTCGACGGTGCCGTCAGAAGATCGACCAGAACTCCGTAGTACGGTCCGACCGGCTGCGGTGTCGGGGTCGGGCGTGGTGACGGGAGCGCGCCAGGTGACGGGCTGACCGAGCCGGCGCCCGCCTGCCCGGCGGGAGACGTTTGGGCAGGTGACGTTTGGGGCGCCGTGGAAGTCGGTTGCGCGGTTGTGCCCGCCAGGGGCGCGGCAGGTGCACCGCAGCAGGTGAGCACCAGGAGAGCGGGGACGATCGCCAGCATTCGACCCTTCATCTCGGCATGTCAAGACCCTGAACGGCGTTGGCCGGTGCTTCGTTACCAGCGACTCCGGCGGACTCCTTAGCATTACCTAGCCGCATGAAGCTGCTCGAGTACCAGGCGAAAGAGGTTCTGGCATCGCTTGGGATTGCGATCCCGCCGGGAAAAGTCGCTCGCACACCGGACGAAGCGGCGGTCGCCTGCGCTGAGCTGGGCCCCGTCGCGGTCAAGGCCCAGGTGCCGGTCGGCGGGCGGGGCAAGGCCGGCGGCATCAAGCTGGCGAAGACCCCCGAGGAAGCTCGGGCGGCTGCTGCGCAGATCATCGGCATGGACATCAAGGGGTTCAAGGTGCCGCTGGTCTACTGCGAGAGCGCGCTCGAGATCGAGCGCGAGATCTATCTCGGCTTCACCGTGGATCGCGATGCGCGCGCGAACATCCTCATGCTCTCGGCGAAGGGCGGCATGGAGATCGAGCAGGTCGCCGAGGAGTCGCCCGAGTCGATCGCCCGGCTGTATCCGAATCCATGGCGCGGGCCGCTCGACTTTGAGCTCAATGGTCTGGTGTTCGAGGCGGGCCTGGGCGAATTGGCGCGTCCGCTGACGAGCCTCATCAAGAAGCTCTACCGCGCCATCCCCGAGCTCGACGCCGTCACGGCGGAGATCAACCCGCTGGTCGTGACCAGGAGCGGTGAGGTGATCGCCGGTGACGCCAAGCTCGAGATCGACGAGAACGCGGCGTGGCGGCACAAGGACCTCGAGCAGCGCTACGGCGGGGTGCTCGAGGGCGATCCCTACGAGGTCGAGGCCAAAAAACGCGGCCTCACGTACGTCTCGCTCGACGGGGAGATTGGGATCATCGGCAACGGCGCCGGCCTGTGCATGAGCACGCTCGACCTCGTCCAGCGAGCGGGAGGCCGCGCGGCCAACTTCTGCGACATCGGCGGCGGCGCCAAGGCCGAGGTGGTGCAGAACGCGCTCACCGTCATCCTCATGAATCCGAAGGTCAAAGGCGTGTTGATGAACGTCTTCGGCGGCATCACGCGCGGCGATGAGGTGGCCAAGGGTCTCGTCACCGCTCGCGACAACTTGAAGATGCAGCTTCCGCTGGTCGTGCGCCTGAGCGGCACGCGCCAAGAAGAAGGACGCAAGATCCTCAAAGAAAACGGCATCGAGCCCGGCGCGAATGCGTGGGAAGCGGCGCAGAAGATCGTCGAGCTCACTCGGGTGAGAGCTTGAGCATCCTCCTCGATGCCTCGAGCAAGGTGATCGTCCAGGGCATCACCGGCCGCGAAGGCACCTTCCACGCCGAGCAGATGCTGGCGATGGGCACCCGCGTTGTCGGCGGAACCAGTCCCGGGAAAGGTGGGACCACCCATCTCGGCGTGCCTGTCTTCGACAGCGTGGCCGATGCGGTCAAGTCGACCGGCGCCAACGCGTCGGGCATCTTCGTTCCGCCTCCCTTCGCGGCTGACGCGATCATGGAGGCCGCCGCATCCGGGATCACCTTGATCGTCTGCATCACCGAGGGCATTCCGATCCAGGAGATGATCAAGGTGAAGGATTTCCTGCGCGGTTATCCCGCGGCGAGGCTCATCGGGGCCAACTGCCCGGGATTGATCACGCCCGGCGTCGCGAAGATCGGGATCATTCCGCAAAACATCACCTCGAGCGGACACGTCGGGCTCGTATCGCGCAGCGGCACCCTCACCTACGAGGTCGCTTCCGCGCTCACCGCGGCGGGGATGGGCCAGTCGACCATCGTCGGCATCGGTGGTGACCCGGTGCTGGGGCTGACTTTCAGGGACGTCATCGAGCTGTTCGAAAAAGACGCGGCGACCACGCATCTCGTCGTGATCGGCGAGATAGGTGGGAGTGACGAGGAGCATGCGGCCGAGCTGCTGGGCCAGGGCAGCCGGCTCAAGACGGTGGCCTTCATCTCCGGGCGCACCGCGCCCGAGGGCAAGCGCATGGGGCACGCCGGGGCGATCATCTCGGGCAACCGGGGGACCGCGAAGAGCAAGGAGGAGGCCTTCCGCAAGGCCGGCGTCGCGGTGGCGGAGACCACCGACGACATCGTCGGGCTGCTCAGGTGATCGCGCTCCCCATCAGCCTCAATCGGGCCGTCGCGGCGGACCGGCTGCGCGACCTCGGCCTGATGGCCGGCTTATTGATCTGGCTCCTTTACACGCGCATGTACTTCCTCATGAAGGCGGCGCACCTGAGCGCGCCCCCGTGTCCTTTCTTCTACCTGACCGGTCACCCTTGCCCGTTCTGCGGCGGCACGCGTTCTTTTGCGTACATGTGGGAGGGCGACTTCTCGGACGCCGTCAGGCTGTTTCCGCTCGGCCCCCTTTTCTTCGCGGGCACCTTCGCCGGCGTGGCCGCACTTGCCGTGGGAGTGGTCACCGGCCGCACATGGTCTCCCCGCCTCACGCGAAAGCAGTGGAAGCTCTTGGGGATAGGTGCGGCGAGCGCGATCGCCGTCAGCTGGGCGTTGAAGGTGTTCATCCTCGGCAACTGAGATCCGCCGTCTGGGGCCGGAGGACTGGCAGCTTTTCCGAACAGTTCGTTTGGCGGCCCTGAAAGAGGCTCCCTACGCGTTTGGATCATCCTGGGAGGGCGAGAAGGACCGCGGCGACGAAGCATGGCGGCAAGCGGTGAGCTCGCGGCTGCGTTTCGTGGCGGTGCTCGACGACCACGTCATCGGAATGGCTGCCGGAGGCGAGTCGAACCACACCGCGACCGCTTCCTTGACTTCGCTGTGGGTTGACCCCAAAGCGCGCGGCCAGGGAGTTGGCGACCAACTTGTGACTGCGGTCCTGGAATGGGCGAAGGCTGAGGGTTTCCGCCAGGTGGTCCTGTGGGTGACGGAGGGAAACTCCAGGGCCGAGTCGCTCTACCGGCGGAACGGCTTCGTCCGGACCGGAGAAGTGATCACTGAGCCCCTGCGCGAATTCGAGATGTCGGTACGGGTCTAACGGCATGCAAGGATTGGTGACGTGGATTTCGAGCTGACCAGCGAGCAACAGGCGATCCGCGACACGTGCCGGGATTTTGCGCGGGAGGTGGTGGCTCCGGCCGCGGAGGAGCTCGATCGCGAGTCCAAGTTCGGCTACGACGTGGTGAGGCAGATGGGGGAGCTCGGCCTGTTCGGCCTTCCCTTCTCGGAGGAGTTCGGCGGAGCCGGAGCCGATTTCCTGTCGCTTTGCCTTGCGATCGAGGAGATCTCGCGGGCCGACACCGGCGTCGGGATCACCCTCGAGGCGGCGGTGTGCCTGGGGGCGTCGCCGATCTACGAGTTCGGCACCAAAGAGCAGAAGGAGCGCTGGCTGCCCGACCTTTTCGCGGGACGCAAGCTGTGGGCCTTCGGCCTCACCGAACCCGAAGCCGGGTCGGACGCGGGCGCGACCAAGACACGCGCCGAGTTGCGGGGCGGAAAGTGGGTGATCAACGGCGCAAAGCAGTTCATCACCAACTGCGGAACCGACATCTCGGCCGGCGTGACCGTGACGGCGGTCACCGGCAAGTCAAACGGCAGGCGCCCGGAGATCAGCGCGCTCATGATCCCCACCGGGACGCCCGGCTATCACGTGCAGGCGTCGTATCGCAAGCTTGGGTGGCACTCGTCGGACACGCATCCATTGAGCTTCGAGGACTGCACGGTCCCGCAAGAAAATCTGCTCGGTGCCCAGGGCGGCGGCTACCGGCAGTTCCTTCACACCTTGATGGGCGGGCGCATCGCGATCGCCGCCTTATCGGTGGGTCTCGCCCAGGCCTGCCTCGACGCCTCGCTCGCCTACGCCAAGGAGCGTCGCACTTTCGGTGTGCCGATCTCCAAGCACCAGGCGATTCAGTTCAAGCTCGCGGACATGGCGATGGAGACAGAGCTTGCGCGGACGATGGTTTACCGCGCGGCGATCACCTACATGAAGGCGGGCGCGGAGACTTCGGACGAGGCGCGGATGCTGGCTGCGATGTGCAAGCTCTACGCCTCAGAGGCCTCCAAGCGCGCGGCGGACCAGGCCGTGCAGATCCACGGCGGCTACGGTTTCATGGAGGAGTACCCCGTCGCGCGTTACTGGCGCGACGTGAAGGTCAACGAGATCGGCGAGGGGACCTCAGAGGTCCAGCGAATGCTGATCGCACGCCTTCTCGGCGCTTAGGCAAACCCGACCTCTCCTCGCCCGGAGCTGCGCGCCGACCTACCCTCGCAGGGAGGTGAATTTTATCGATAGACGCCGTTGTGGCCCAGGCTGTGCAGGCCTACGTTCGGAAAGTACGTCAGTCCATGGTCTTGCGAGCCGACGGGGATCCTCGCCAGGAGCTGGCCAGTGACGGTCGACATCACGTACACGGTCGCGTTGTACCGACCCGAGGCCCACAGCTGCGTGCCTGCGGGGTTGAGCTGGAGCATGTCGGGCGAGCCGCCGCCCGGTATGTACCACTTCGCAACCACGGTCCGCGTCGCGAAATCGATCACGGAGAACGACCCCTCGAGGCGGTTCGAGACGTACAGCGACTTGGTGTCGCGAGAGATCTGGAGGCCGTGCGCGCCGCGCCCCGTGGGGATGAACTGGATCACCTTCATCGCCACCGGGTCGATGACCGAAACGCCCATCGTTCCCTGGTTGGTGACGAAGAAATAGCGCCCATCAGGGGAAAGCTTCACGTCGATCGGCAGGCCGCCGACCCGCACGTAGCCGTCGAGTCTCATGGTGAGTACGTTCACCCTTGCGACGACTCCCGAGTATTCGGTCGAGATCATCAGGTAGCTGCCGTCCGCGCTGAAGTCAAGGTGGTCTGGGCCGGGCCAGGGGATTCCGACGGAGCCGAGGAGCCGCCATCCGTTGTTCGGATCACGAAACTCGATCCGCTGCAGCCGTTCGACGACATCGATCGCCTTCGTGCCGTCGGGCGTGAAGTAGAGGTTGTACGGGTAAGGAATGTTGATCGTCTGCCCGTTCGGCCTTCCCGTGTGGATGTCGATCACGGTCAGCTTGCTCGAACCTTCGTTGTCTACATAGAGCGCACTCATGTCCCAGGCCGGGGTGATGTGATGCGGGATGGAGCCGACGGCGAAGTGGTCGATCACCTTAAACGTCAGGGGATCGATCACGTCGACTGTGTTCGCGTTGCTGTTGGGGACGTAAACGCGAGGCGGAAGGTCGCACAGCGGGCACGGGACCACGCCGGACAGGGTGTTCGCGTAAACGTTGAAGTCAGGTGGCGGCAGGCTCGCGGGCTGCACGTCGGGCGCGGGCAACATCCGAGCGGGCTGCGTGTCGGCCGCCGCGACCGGGTTGTTCCCCACGTTGGCGACAGGCGGCGCGGTCCAGACCACCGCGAAGACGACTCCGGCGGGACTGACGATGGCGCCCACAAAGAGGACGGCGAAAAGGATCCGTACCGGCCGCGAGCGCAGCGCGGCGCCCCACCGGTTTTTACTCGTCAGGGAGGTCTTCCAGTTTGGGGGCGAGCTCGCAGACCCAGCGGCCGTCGTCGAGGCGCCGGATGAAGCGGCTATAGCCCTGGTTGCGCGCCACGTTCAGGAACTGCTCCTGCGTGATGAGCGTGCGAAGCCGGGCAAGGTCTGCGTAGGTGCTGTCCCGCATGATGCCGCCGACGACTCCGGCAAGTTCCCGCCACTGACCTTCCGACAGCGGCTCGCCGTAACCGGCGATGGTCACCAGGAGCGCCGCGGTGGCGCCGGTGATCGTTTCCGGCAGCAGCTTGTCCGACTTGGCCCGGGCGATGATCTCGCGGCCGGTGCCGATGATGTCGGCGATCCGATCGCGGCGCACGCCGATGATGTCGCGCCCACTACCGACGGTGGTGCCTTCGAGGTAGCGAGGACCAGCTTCCATGACCAGCCCACTATTCTAGTTAACGCTTCACTTGGATCTCGAAATCGCCGCCCAGCACGCGACCTTTCGAGCAGCAGTGCGCGAACTTGCGCAGGGCACCGTCCAGCCGCTGGCAGAAGAGGTCGATCGCGACCACCGGTTCCCTGTGGAGGCGCTCAAGGCGGCCGCCGAGGCGGGCCTGCTGGGCGTCCTGATCCCGCCCGAGTACGGGGGGGCCGGGCTCGATGCGCTTGCTTTTGCGATCTGCATCGAAGAGCTCGCGCAGGCGTGCGCATCGACCGCGGTCATCGTCGACGTGCACACGAGCGTGGGCAGCGAGCCGATCCTGCTGTTTGGAACTGAGGAGCAGAAGCGGAGGTGGCTGCCTCGGCTCGCCTCCGGAGAGCTGCTGGGCGCATTCGCTCTGACCGAGCCCGCCGCGGGCTCCGACGCCGCGTCGCTGCAGGCCAGCGCGCGTCGCACGGGCGCCGGCTACGTCCTCAACGGCACGAAGGTTTTCATCACCAACGTCGGCCATGCCGGCCTGTATGTCGTCTTTGCGCGCACCGGACCAGATGAGAAAGCGGCGGGAGTGAGCGCGTTCCTGGTGCCGGCCGGCACGCCCGGCCTTCGCGTCGGCCAGGTCTTCAAGAAGATGGGGCTCAACGGCTCGCCCACGGGCGAGCTGGTGCTCGAAGACGTCGCGGTGCCGCAAGAGAACCGGCTCGGCGCCGAAGGCCAGGGCTTCACTGTCGCGATGCGCGCCCTCGACTCGGGGCGGATCGGAATCTCGGGCCAGGCGCTCGGCATCGCCCAGGCGGCGGTTGACGAGTCGCGCGCGGTGCTGGCGGGACGCGGCCGGGAACAGGGCGATGACTTCCTGCTCGCCGACATGGCGACGCGGCTCGAGACAGCTCGCCTGCTCGCCTACCACGCGGCGTGGCTGTGCGGCCTCGGGCGCCCATTCACGCGCCAGGCGTCGATGGCCAAGCTCCACTGCACCGACACCGCGATGCAGCTTGCGCTCGACGCGCTGCAGCTGGCGGGCGAGGAGGGGACCGCAGGCGGGAGCCCCTTCGAGCGGCACGTCCGCGACGCCAAGGCGCTTCAGATCTACGAGGGGTCGAACCAGGTGCAGCGAATCGTCATTGCCCGCGAAGTCCTCCGCTAAGCTCACCCCATGGATTTCGAGCTCACAGAAGAGCAGGTCGCGATTCGCGACACGATCCGCGAGCTCGTGCAGGACCGCGTGGCACCGCGCGCGGCCGAGATAGACGAGAAGGCCGAGTACCCGAAGGACATCGAGAAGCTCTTCGCCGAGAACGGCATCCTGGGCATCCCTTTTCCCGAGCAGTACGGCGGCATCTCCGGCTCGAGCGTGACGATCTGCATGGGAATCGAGGAGATCGCGAAGGCCTGCGCCACTTCGTCATTGATCCTCGCGGTGCAGGCCCTCGGCTCGTACCCGATCCTTGTCGCGGGCACGGAGGAGCAGAAGAAACGGCTGTGCCCGCCGCTGGCGTCGGGGGAGAAGGTGGCCGCGTACGCGCTCTCCGAAACGGGTTCCGGCTCCGACGCCGCGGCGATGAAGACCCGCGCCAGGCGATATGGCAACGAGTACGTGCTCAACGGGACCAAGCAGTTCATCACCTCCGGCAGCGTGGCGGGAACGCTCGTCGTGTTTGCGCAGACCGATGCCGAGGCCGACCACCGCGGCATCTCGGCATTCGTCCTCGAGCGCGAGACCAGCCCGTGGCAGGCCTCCAAGCTCGAGCACAAGCTCGGCATCCGCGGCTCGCCCACCGCGCAGCTCGTCTTCGAAGACGTCAAGGTTCCCGCGGCAAACCGGCTCGGCGAAGAGGGGGCGGGCTTCAAACTCGCGCTCGCCGTGCTCGACCGCTCGCGCCCGGGCATCGGCGCGCAGGCGCTCGGGATCGCCGAAGGCGCTTTCGATTACGCGCTCAACTACGTGAAAGACCGCCAGCAGTTCGGACAGCCCATCTCCACGTTCCAGGGCATCCAGTTCATGCTCGCCGACATCGCCACCCAGATCGAGGCCGCCCGTCACCTCGTGTTTCGCGCGGCCACCAAGGTGGACGCCAAGGCGCCGGACCTCACGAAGATCGCGGCGATGGCGAAGCTCTTCGCTTCGGACATGGCCATGAAGGTGACGACCGATTGCGTCCAGCTGTTGGGAGGTTACGGCTACATCTCCGACTACCCTGTCGAACGCATGATGCGAGACGCCAAGATCACGCAGATTTACGAAGGGACGAACCAGATCCAGCGGGTGGTGATAGCCCGGGCCCTCTTGAGGTGAGCGTTCCGGCGTTCTCGGAAATCGAAAAAGGCCAGCCAGACACCGCGCCCGTGAGCTGGTACCCACCGCCGAGCTATCCGCCTCCGCGCGTGAAAGCCGCGGGGTCCACCGAAGGCCGCGTCATCGCTTCGCTCATCGTGGCGATCGCCGGAATCGTGCTCGGGCTGCCGCTGGGAATCCCGGGCATGGTGCTGGGGACGCTCGCGTACTTTCTCGGCAAGTCGGCCGTGAACCGGATCGACAGCTCGCAGGGCGCGCTGGGCGGCCGCAGCGTCGCGATCGCCGGTTGGGCGCTCGGTGCGATCTCGATGGCGATCGGGTCGGCGGTCACGCTCGTCTGGATCGTCGTGCTGTTGGTCGCGACCTCGCAGCCCGCAACCGGCGGCTGACCACATCGCGTGGACCGCATCACGGATGCGTTCGCGTGGCCGGCGAAGGATCCCGAGTGGCTCGCGAAGCTGTTGATCATCGGCCTGATCCTCCTGATTCCCATCGTGGGCTCGATCAACGGCCTCGGCTGGATGCTCGCGTCGCTGGATCGCCTGCGCGCCGGTGAACAGACGCTAGCCCCGGCGAATCTGCGCTACATAGGCCGCGGCTTCCAGCTGTTCGTGGTCGACCTCGTCTACGGGCTTGTCGTAGCCGCCCTCGCGGCCGCCGTCTACGTTCCCGCCTTGATCGTGGCCTCCGACCAGTCCCACAGCTCTGGCAACCCGGCTTTGATCTCGCTCGCGATCGGCTTGAGTCTCTTGGCCTTCAGCGTCGCCACACTTGGGAGCCTGCTGCTCAACTTCGTCACGCCGTCTTTAGTCCTCGCCACAGACCGCGGCGGAATCGGTGGCGGACTGCACATCAAAGCGGTGCTGCGACACGCGCGCGCCAACATCGCCAACACCCTGATCGCCGGCCTTATGCTGATCGCCGCAGGCTTCATCGGCTCCCTCGGGCTCGTGGCTTGCGGCATCGGAGTCCTGTTGACAACGGCTTACGCGCTTGCGATGCAGGCATGGGTCGTCCGGAGTTTCGAGATCGGGTCCCCTGCCGCGACCGCGGCATAAGGAGGTCGTCGGATGTCGGATTTGCCGCCGCCGCCGCCGCCGCCGGGCGGAGGATATCCGCCGGCCCCGCCACCTGGCGGCGCGATGCCGCCGCCCCCTCCCCCTCCCATGGGTGGAGGCGGGATGCCGCCGCCACCACCGCCGCCGCCACCGGGCGCAGGCGGAATGCCTCCACCGCCACCGCCACCGATGGGCGGGGGCTTCGTACCGCCTCCGCCTGGCGGATACGCGCCCATGTCAGCCGGCTATGCCGCGCCGCGCAACGATGGCCTGGCGGTCGCCTCGCTGATCTTGGGCATCCTCTCGCTGGTGTGCACGCTGGGGTGCCTCGGCATCGTGCTCGGCCCCGCCGCGGCGATCATGGGATTCATCTCCAGGCAGCGAATCGCGACGAGCGGAGGCGCGTTGGGCGGCGGAACCATCGCTGTGATCGGCCTCGTGCTGGGGATCGTGGGATTTGTCGCAAGCGTGGGCTGGTTCTTCCTCATCATCTCCGGCGTGATCACCTCGATGACGACGAGCACGCCCTCGCCCTGACGTAACCTCTTCGCGCTTCCAACCGTTTTCTCAGGCCTGGACGCTAGAATCCCCGTTCGCATGCAGAGGTCCCGGCCGAGGGCCAGGCGCTCCCGCTACAACGTCTCCTACCGCCTGACCAGGTCGGTCCCCGCGGCGGTCGCGGCCGTCCTCCTGCTGGCGGTGATCGTCGCTGCCACCCTCACGTACAAGCGCTTTGACGATTTCATCACGGCGACCACGGGACATCACATCAACCCGATCGGTGAGGTCGTGCAGGCGGTCGAGCCGGCGCAGGGCACGATCGCGTACAAGCTTCAGCACGGCCAGCAGGTCAACATCCTGCTGCTCGGGATGGGCGGCTATGAGAACGATGCGCCCTACCTGACGGACTCGATCATGGCCGTCACCATCGACCCGACAAGCAATCGGGTGATGCTCGCGTCGATTCCGCGCGACCTCACGATACCGATGAACCTTCAGAACCCGCCAAGCAGGGTGTGGTACCAGAAGATCAACGCCGCTTACGAGGTTCCTTACACCAACATCATCTGCTGCGTCGCCTCGCAGTACACCGGTCGCACCGGCGGTGGATACGCGGCGGAGCACGAGGTAAGCACGGTGACGGGGCTCACGTTCGACAGGTACATCGCCGTCGACTTCGTGGCGTTTCGCGACATGGTCAACGCACTCGGTGGAGTCGATGTCTGCCTTTCGAGCAACCTCGACGACTACTCCTATCCGAACTATCACGACGGCTACATGCCGATCCATTTCAAGGCCGGCTGCCAGCATCTCAACGGCGAGCAGGCGTTGGAGGTTGCACGGTCGCGCGACGCGATCGAACCGCAGCAGGCGTCTGACTTCGGCCGCGCCCAGCGGCAGCAGGACATCATGCAGTCGATCAAGCAGAAAGCCACCACCGTCGACGGTTTCGCCAAAGCCCCTGCGCTCCTCGACGCGCTGCAGAAGAACATCAACACCGACATGACGCTGTCTGACATGAAGGCGATTTACGACTGGGGCAAGAATCTGCCGAACAGCTCGATCGTCCGCGTCGCGCTGACCGCGAACTCCGGGGCTGCGCCCGGAAACCTGCTCGACTACGGAAACTGTGGCCTCGGCCCGTATGTCTCGCAGCTCTGTGCCGACGACCCGAGCTTCACCATGATCCACAAGTACCTCGCCTCGGTGCTGATCGATCCGAAGATCCTGGCGGAGAAAGCGCCCGTGCAGTTTGTCAACGGTTCGACCAGCTTCGCCGGCCTCGATTCCCTCGTCACCACGATGTTCGACCCGACCGGGCTCCAGCTCGCGGATCCGGTCGGCCACCAGCCGTCTTCGACGACGACGATCCTCGACTACTCGAACGGCCAGTTCCCGCTGACGGCCAAATTCCTGCAGAACTTCTTCGGCGGCACGATCGTGCCGGCGACGGCCGCCAGCGCGCCTCCCGCCGCCGGCCAGCAGACCTACGGCCTCGTGGTGGTGCTCGGGCACGACTTCGCCCTACGCTTCCTGGGTCGGTAGTGAGCTGAACGACCCAGACCTAGAGCGCCGGTTCCGGTCCGGCGACGTCCGCGCCCTGGCAAGGGCGATCAGCATGGTCGAAAAGCGCGATCCCGCGGTACGCGCGCTCGAACAATCTCTTCAGAAAGGGCGTCGTGCTCCCGGAGTGGTGGGCTTCACCGGCGCGCCGGGCACGGGCAAGTCGACGCTCGTGGATGGCGTGGTGGCGCTGCTCAGGAAAAGAGGGAGCTCGGTCGCGGTGCTCGCCACCGACCCGAACTCGCCCTTCACGGGCGGCGCGATCCTCGGGGATCGGATCCGCATGCAGCGCCACGCGCTCGACCCGAAGGTCTTCATCAGGAGCATGGGGGCGCGGGGACACCTGGGCGGCCTCTCGCTCGCCACGCGCGAGGCGATCCGGCTGCTCGGGGCTTTTGGTTTCGACGAGGTGATCCTGGAGACTGTCGGAGTGGGCCAGTCCGAGCTCGAGGTGGCGGCCGTCGCGGACACCACAGTGGTCGTGCTGACCCCGAACCTGGGGGACGGAGTCCAGATGATCAAGGCGGGAATCCTGGAGATCGCCGACGTGTTCGTGGTCAACAAGGCGGACCTGGAGGGCCACGTCCGCGTCATGACCGAGCTGCGTTCGATGCTGAGCCTGGCTCCCCGGGGGAACTGGAAGCCCCCCATCGTCGCCACGGTCGCCGCGAAGCAGCAGGGCCTCGACGAGCTCTGGACCGCGGTGCTGGCCCACCGGGAGCACCAGGAATCGAGTGGCCGGGCCCGCGAGCTGGCCGAGCAGCGGCTCAAGGATGAGACGGCGGAGGTGGCGGCCGAGATCGCGCGCAACCGGGTGCGGATCGCCTTGAACGAGGATCCGAAGCTATCTGAGCGCTTGCTCCAGGAGGGGACGCCGTACCACACCGCCGAGGAGATCCTGGACCGAGGGCGATAATCAATTCATGAAGGTTCGATCCCGCGATCCCAAGCAGGCCTGGAAGGAGGACTTCGAGGCCGGCCCGGCGCGTGACGACGGCATCGAGACCTCGACGATTTCGGGCATCCCCCTTCAGCCGCTGTACACCTCGGCCGACCTGCCACACCGGCCCGAGGAGCTCCCCGGCCAGTTTCCGTACACGCGCGGAATCCATCCGAGCGGTTACCGCGGCCGGCTGTGGACGATGCGCCAGTTCTCCGGCTTTGCCACGGCTGAGGAAACCAACCGCCGCTACAAGTACCTGCTCGCCAACGGCCAGACCGGGCTCTCGGTCGCCTTCGACATGCCGACACTGATGGGACAGGATTCGGACGCGCCGACAAGCCGCGGAGAGATCGGGCACTGCGGGGTCGCGATCGACTCGCTGGCCGACATGGAAACCCTGTTCGAAGGCATCCCGCTCGCCGACATCACCACGTCGATGACCATCAACTCGCCGGCGGCCATCCTCTTGTGCATGTACATCGCGGTCGCCGAGGAGCAGGG